>NZ_LIQR01000483.1 GCF_001418575.1 Peterkaempfera griseoplana | reverse complement strand
CAGCCCGGCACCCAGCCCCGCCCCGGCCGCCCCATCACCACCGAGCCGCCGGACTGTCCGACCCCGCTGGGATGCTCCCCCTCATGGACATCGACCGGTTCTGGGACCTCGTGGAAGAAGCCCGCCGCAGCGTCGACGACCCCGACGACGCCCAGGACATCGCCTCCCGGGCGACAGCACTTCTGGCCGCCTGCGACCCCCGGGAGATCCTCGACGCCCAGCAGATCATCTGGGACCTCATGGCCACCGCCTACCGGGCGCCTCCCTGGGCTGCGGCCTACCTCATCAACGGCGGCTGCTCCGATGACGGCTTCGACTACTTCCGCGGCTGGGTGACGACCCGGGGCCGCGCCACCTTCGAGCAGGTCGTCGCCGACGCCGACCGGCCGGCCGACCTGTCGGCCGTACGCAGAGCGGTGGTTGAGGGTGTGGACCTGGAGTGCGAGGAGATGCCGGGCATCGTCTGGCACGCCCACCGTCAGGCAACCGGTGACGATCTGCCGGCCGACAGGTTCACCCTCAGCCACCCACCCCTTGACCCCGACTGGAACTTCGCCTTCGAGGACACCGCCCGGGTCGCAGCCCGGCTCCCCCGCCTCGCCGCCCTCTGCCTCGACTGAGCAACCCACGACCGCAGTTGAGTGAGAGTGACGGGACGCATGCCGACCCACGGGGTGGACACCGCTCGCTGTGCCTGGTCCGGGAGCGGAACGGCGGGCCACGCGGCCGGTTCAAACGACTCGTCAGGGGCGAGGCGGGTGGCGTAGAGTCCGCAGGCCGGCCGATCTTGGGCTGCGCCCGGACTGCCTGCCCCATGTCTCCGCCTGGCTGCGCCCCGGTTCCCACTGCTGGGCCTGAAAGGGCCGTTCACTGTGACCACTCCCATACGGCTGAGATCCGTGGCTGCCGCGACCGTGACGGCGGCCGCGGCGAGCCTGCTCGGTGCCGTCCCGGCCACCGCGGCCGTCAGCTGCGCTTCCCCGGTGTGGAAAGCGCAGTTCTACGCCAACACGACCTTCAGCGGCACTCCCAAGCGGACCGCCTGCGACACGGCGATCAACGAGAACTACGGCACCGGTGACCCCGCCGGCGTCACCCTGCCCAGGGACAACTTCTCCGTCCGCTGGACCATGAGCCGCAACTTCGGCTCCGGCGGCCCGTTCACGCTGTACGCCGCGGCACGCGACGGAGTGCGTGTCTACGTCGACGGCGTGCGCAGGATCGACATGTGGCGGAACGTCTCCACCACACAGTCCAGGACGGTCCACGTGACCATCCCCTCCGGCACCCACACCCTCCGCGTCGACTTCGTGGCCTGGACCGGCTACGCCAACGTCAAGTTCAGCTATGCGCCGCTCACCTCCGCCGGCGTCGACAAGGTCAGGCCGCTGGCGCCGACCGGTGTCACCGCCGTCTACAGCGCCACCGGCCGTGCCGCCACCGTCCGCTGGGCGCGGAACCCGGAGATGGACCTCGCCGGCTACCGCGTCTACCGGCGGTTGAGCGGCAGCAGCACCTGGACCAAGGTCAGCGGCACCGCCCTGCTCACCGGAACCTCGGCCACCAACACCCTGCCCGCCACCGGCCAGACCTTCTACTACGAAGTCCGCGCAGTCGACAAGGCCGGGCACGAATCCGCCGGAAGCACCGACCGAGCCGTCACCACCGTCGACAGGACACCGCCGGCAGCGCCGTTCATCGAGATGGACGCCTGCCCGGACAACGCCCCTTATGCGGCGCCCGAGTTCGTCACCACCACGGCGAACCGGGCCGGCATCGCCTGGTACGAGGCCCAGCGCCGCAACCCGGCCACCGGCGCCTGGACGACCGTCTACTCGGGTGCGAAGGGCGCGTTCTGCGACACCGGTCAGCCCGCCGACGGCAGCAGGGTCACCTACCGGGGGCGGGCTCGGGACGCGGCCGGCAACTGGTCGGCGTACTCCCCCGTCACGACCGTCACCCTCTCCGACCGCACACCGCCCGCGGCCCCGGGCGTCCGTGCCGACTACCGGTCCGGTGTACCGCACCTGGTGTGGACGCCGGTCACGGGCGCCGTCTCCTACGAGGTGTTCCAGTACGACCCGGCGACCGGCGGGTACCTCGACGCCCTCGGCGCCAGGGCCACCACCACCGGGACCGACGTGGTGCCGCACCAGCAGCTGGACGTCGGGGACTGGTACCGGTACGCCGTCCGCGCGCTGGACGCCGCGGGCAACGGCTCCGCACTGAGGGAGATCACCCTCTCCATGCCGGAGCGGCCCGGCGCTCCCTCCCCGTACGGGCTCAGGGCGATGGCCACCGGCTACGGGGTGGTGCTCACCTGGTACGGAGCCGACCCCTGGGCTGCCGACAAGGACCACCTCCCCACGTACCTGATCGAGCGCACCGACCCGGCGACCGGCGACACCGTGACCCTGGACAAGTGCGCCCCGTACGCCTCCGACGGCCCCGACGTGCCGCCCACGAGCTATCCGGCCAACGTCCGGTACGACACCGACCCCGAGTACGCCGCCGCCCGGGACGTCGTCTACTCGGACTGCATCGAGGCCACCGGTGCCTCCGAGACCACCTACGAGTACCGCATCGTCGCGGTCGACCGGTACGGGCACCACTCCGGGCCCGGCGCACCCGTCACGATCACCACCGCGGACACCCGGCGGCCGGCGCCGGTCGTCGGCCTGACGGCCGAACCCGTTCCGTTCGGGGTCCGGCTCAGCTGGAGCCCCCCGGCCGACGACGACGTGCTCGGCTACTACGTGTGGCAGAGCACCACCGACCCGAACACCGGCGAGACCGTCTGGGAGAAGAACTGCTGGGCAGGGGAGTCCCCGTCCGGCACCGAGATGCTCTGCCCGACCCTGCCCGACGGCCGCGAGCACAGCTACCGGGTGGCCGCCACGGACGCTGAGTTCATGGACCAGGGGATCGACTTCTTCCACACCGCGGAGGTCTCGGTCACCCTCCCCGACACGCTGCCGCCCGGCTGGAGCGGAACCACGATCACCGAGGACGCGTACCCGGATCTGTACATGAGCTGCGGCGAGACCATCTTCGACATGCCGTGCGGCGACTTCACCGACTACCGCTGGGAACGCTGGGACCCCGGCACCGGCTCCTGGACCACACTCACCACGGGCAAGGTCAACAGCGCTGCTGTCTACATGGACACCACGGTGCACGAGGACCCGATGGGGCTGTACTACTACCGCGCCGTCTACTCCGGGGGCTCGGGCGCGGAGCAGGTCGTGAGGCAGAGCGCGTTCGGGATCTGGGGTTACCGGTACTGATCGACGCCGCCGTCACCGGGGCCGGACGGCCCCGGGGCGGCTGCGGGGCCGACCGCGTTGCGGGCGCGGCGGAGGAGCGACCGGGACGGAGTACGACGAGGGCCCGACCGCGGCTGCGGCCGGGCCCTTCGTCCGGGCGGGGCGGGCTGTGGAGGGCGCGGGAGGCGAACACGAGGCCTACGGAGTGGCTGCCCCGGCGGGTTCCTGACACTGGCGGACGCCGGTAGGCAACCGGAGGCGGCCCGGACGGATGGCGGGGGTCGCTGCGCAGTGCGCTCCCTCAGCTGTCCGGGCGTGGTCAGTCGGTCACGGTGAGGACGACCTTGCCACGGGTGCGCCCGGCCTCGACGCGGGCGTGGGCCGCACCGGCCTGCTCCAGCGGGAAGGTCTCCTCCACCTCGACGGCGACCTCACCGGCGTCGATCAGGCCTGCGATGGTGGTCAGCGCCGCGCCGTCCGGCTCGACCAGGTACGGGGTGACCCGCACCCCGGCCGCCTCGGCGGCCCGGGACAGTTCCGGGGAGACACCGGCCGGGACGGCGACCAGCAGGCCGCCCGGGCGCAGGACCTTCAGCGAGCGGGTGCTGGTCCGGTCATGGGCGTCGCCCACCAGGTCGATGACGACGTCGACGTCGGCGGCGGCGTCCTCGAAGCGGGTGGTGGTGTAGTCGATGGTCTCGTCGGCGCCGAGTTCCTTCAGCCAGGGGTGACGGGCGGCACTCGCGGTGGCGATCACGTGGGCGCCCAGGTGCCGGGCGAACTGGACCGCGAAGTGGCCGACCCCGCCGGCGGCCGCCGTGATCAGGACGCGCTGGCCGGCCTGCACCCGGGCGGTGTCGACCAGGGTCTGCCATGCGGTCAGCGCCGCCAGCGGTACGGCGGCCGCGTGCACATGGTCGAGGGTGGCCGGCTTGCGGGCCCACTGGCGGGCCGGTGAGGTCACGTACTCGGCGTAGCCGCCGGCGGCGCGCGGGAACCACGGCATGGCGTACACCTCGTCGCCGGGCGCCAGCGTGGTGACGCCGAAGCCGGCCTCCTCGACGACACCGGAGACGTCCCAGCCCAGGATCAGCGGGAACGTCTGCAGCCCCGCCATGCCCTGACCCACGCGGGTCTTCCAGTCCACCGGGTTGACACCGGCGGCGTGCACCCGCACCAGCACCTCGGTCGGCAGCGGCACAGGGCGCGGGACCTCCTCGACGGTCAGCACCTCCGGCCCGCCGAACTCCGTGATGGTGACCGCCCGCATGGTGTGCTCGCTCATGTCGTCCTCGTTCATGTCCGTCTCGCTCTTTCTCTGCCGGGGCCGCGGCCCCGGCAAAGAAAGAGTGGCGGGTACTTGCAGAGGCGGGTGAGTGGCCCGGGGGTCATCCGTCGTACCATTCCGGCCATGCCGCACCGTGTTGTCGTCCTCGCCCTCGACGGAGTCCTGCCGCTGGACCTGGGCATCCCGGCCCGGGTGTTCAACGAGGCCCGGGAACCGGACGGGACACCTCTGTACACCGTCAGCACCTGCTCCCTCGGCGGCCGGCCGGTGCGTACGCACGAGGACTACCGACTCCTCGTCGACCACGACGAGTCGCTGCTGGAGACCGCGGACACCGTTGTGCTCGCCACCCAGGAGCCCGGCGAGCACCTGCTCGCGACCGGTGCGCTCCCCGGGGAACTGGCCGCCGCGCTGGACCGGATCGGCCCACGGACCCGCATCGTCAGCCTGTGCACCTCGGCCTTCCTGCTCGCGGCGGCCGGTCTGCTGGACGGTCGGCGGGCCACCACGCACTGGTCGCTGTGCGACGCGCTGGCGCGGCTCTTCCCCGGCGTCGAGGTCGATCCGGACGTGCTGTTCGTCGACAACGGACGCATCCTGACGTCCGCGGGCGGAGCCGCCGGAATCGACCTGTGCCTGCACCTGGTCCGTCTGGACCACGGGGCGGCGGTGGCCTCGGCCGCCGCGCGGCGCTGTGTGGTGGCGCCGTGGCGCGAGGGCGGGCAGGCGCAGTTCATCGAGCACCCGGTTCCGCAGGACAGCGACCGTTCCACCTCGGCGACCCGGCAGTGGGTGCTGGACCGGCTGGCCGAGCCGGTCGCGCTGGAGGACATGGCCCGGCACGCGCACATGAGCGTGCGCACCTTCACCCGGCGATTCCGCAGCGAGGTGGGCAGCAGCCCGCTGAAGTGGCTGGCGCAGCAGCGGCTGGCGCACGCACGCCTGCTGCTGGAGTCCACCGACCTGACCGTCGCACGGATCGCCACCGCCTGCGGCTTCGGCGACCCGGTCGCCCTGCGCAAGCACTTCCACACGCACCTGGGCCTGTCACCACTGGCCTACCGTCGCGCCCACCACGCACCGGAGCCCATGGCGGCACGGTGACCACCCGGCCGGGTCATCGCCGCGACCACGCCCCACCGACCGCCCTGCGCGCCGCGTCACCCCTGCTGCTCCGGCGCCTGCCGCGGATGAGGTGCTGGGCCACGAGGTGCCCCGACCCGGCGCCGAGGCCGGCGCCGGGGTGGGTCGAGGCGCCGATGTGCCACAGGCCGGGTACGGGTGTGGCGTGCCGGGCCGCGCTCGGCAGGGGGCGCCACAGCAGGGCCTGGTCGAGTTCGGCCGAGCCGCCGTAGGGATCGCCGCCGACCGCGTTCGGATTGTGCGCCATCAGGTCCGGCGGTGTGACGGCATCCCAGGCGAGCAGCTTCTCCTGCAGGTCGGGCGCGTGAAGCGCGATCCTGGCCAGGACCCGTCGGACGTATCCCTCGGTCAGCTCCTTCGTCCAGCGGCCGCGGGCGTCCAGTTCGCCCGCCGCGTCGCCGGTCGGCTCGTAGGGCAGTTCCTGGAGCTGGATCCACAGGCTCGCCGCGCCGTCCGGCACGCGTGAAGGGTCCAGGACGTACTGCTGGCCGACGACCAGTGTGGGCCTGCGCGGAAGCAGCCCCGCCTCGGCCTCCGCGCACGCGATCCCGGTGCTCGCGGACCCGTCGCTGAGATGGACCAGCGGGAGGCCGGCCAGGCGCGCGTCCCGCCAGCCGAGCGGGGCCGAGAGGGCGACGTGGACCTGCATCGCGGCGCGTCCGTACCGGTAGCGCGAGGCCTCCTCGCGGACGGCGGGCGGCACGGGCGCGTCCTCGGGCAGCAGTTCGCCGTAGAGCGCGGTCGGGGTCACCGAGACCAGCACGGCGTGGCGGGCCCGGACGGTCCCGCCGTCGGTGACCACGCCCATGACCCGGCCGTCCGTGAGGAGCAGCCGCTCCGCCGACCGCCCTGTGGAGATGTGCACCCCGAGTTCGCCGAGCAGTCCCTCGAAGGCGCGGACGAAGTTCCGGGCGCCGCCCGCCACCACGGGCATGCCGAAACCGTGCAGCGTCGCGGCCATGACGGGCAGCATCAGACCGCCCAGGGCATGGTCCGGAGACAGTCCGGCGTGCAGCAGCCAGGGCGTCCACAGCACATCGGGCTCGTCGCCGCGGAAGGTGCCGCGGCAGTAGGAGCGACCGCTGGTCACGGCAGCACGCAGCCACTCCTCGGCGCCGCCGAGGCGCTCGCGGCGCAGCAGTTTCGCCACATGCCGGAGCACACGGGGCGAGCGTGGCTCGCCGCCTAGGATGCCGCCCAGTGCGTCGGCGTTGTCGAGGAACCTCCGCAGCACGGTGAGGTAGGCGGTTCGGTCCTCGGAGTGGCCGAACATCTCGGCGGTGGCCGCGGGGTCGCGGTGGGCGAGGACCACACGCCCCTCGTCGGTGACGGTGCCCGCGATCAGTCCGTCGGTGTTGCGGTACTCCAGACCGTGACGGTGCAGGTCCTCACCGAGGGCGGCGTAGGCCCCGCCGGACACGAACAGCGGGTGCCACGAGGAGTACGTGTCGTGCAGGTAGCCGGGCAGGGTCCGCTCCTCGGTGGCGATGAAACCGCCCAGCCGGTCGCTTCCTTCCACGAGGGCCACCGACCAGCCGCTCCTGGCCAGCTGGGCAGCGGCAACCAGGCCGTTCACGCCGGACCCGATCACGACCGCGTCGAAGGTGGGTGTCATCAGCGCTCCTCTGACGTGAGGGATGGGACGCCAGGACTCCGCCCGGGCGAAACCATCACCAGCGAGAACGAGGGCGCGGCCCTCCCCGCTCCAGCGTTCCGCTCAGGCGTCGGGCTGTCCAGCGCTCGCAGCCGCCACCCCGGGCCGTGAGCGTCGCGCCGGGTGTGAGTGCCTTGCCCACGAAAGCAAACCCCCGGATCAGGTGGAACACCCGTACACCACCTCCAAGGACGCAACCCCCGCGGTGGAGTGCTTGGCTGAGCGGTGGCTGAACCTGGCCGGACAGGCGTGAATGAGACCAGAACTGAGACCAGGCCCTCCCGGGGCAGGTTCACAACACTGTTGCGCAGCGGGCGGCTGGGCGGCTGGGCGGCTGGGCCGAAGCTTGTACCGGCCGCGGGCCGGTGAATCCAACGGTTGTCGCTTGACCGATGTGGTCCTGCCTACGGACACTCGGTGTACGACAGTTGTAAGACCGACTGGAGGCGACGCCGTGAGTGCTGCAGCCACATCCAAAAAGTCAGCCAAGCGGTCCAGCGGCCGTCCTCACCGGACGCCGGTGACACCCGGCCTGGGACCCAGCAGGCTGGCACAGGTCCGGCTGCGGGCCGACGAGCTGGAGGCGCTACAGGAGGTCATGCGTGCACTGAACCTCAGCTCCACCTCGGACGCGCTCCGAGAGGGGCTTCGTCTCCTTGCCCGCGAAGCCGCCGAGGTCGGGGCGGCTGACGAACTCCGCACCTTCTATCAGGGGCAGCCCGCGCCGCTTCCCGAAGGAGTGACGCCGCCGAGCGAGGCCGACCTGGAAGAAGTGGACGAGATGCAGTGGTGACGCCAGGCGCAGCCATGCGCGGCGAGGTGTGGGCCTGCGCGTTCCCCCAACCTGTGGGCCCTCATCCGGTCGTCGTGCTCACTGTCAACCGCATCGCCGAACCTCTGTCTTCGGTCACCGTTGCGCTGATCACCGGTACGGTCGGTCCTTCCGTCACTCATATCCCGATCGGTCCCGACTCGGGGCTCACCAAGTACGACGAGTCCTATGTGAACTGCGCGGACCTGCACACCGTCGCCAAGTCGCGCCTGCGCAGAAGGCTCGGACTTCTGGCGCCGGCCGAGCTGCGGCGAGTGGAGAACTCGGTTCGTCTGATTCTCGGACTGCAGCACTGAGCCGAGCTCGCCCGTTGAAACCACAGATGAGACTACGGAACGACGAGGGGCCCGACCGCAGCGCGGTCGGGCCCCTCGTCTGCCCAGGTGGGCGGGTGCGGAGGATACGAGATTCGAACTCGTGAGGGGTTGCCCCCAACACGCTTTCCAAGCGTGCGCCCTAGGCCTCTAGGCGAATCCTCCGTGGGAGAGCTTACTAGATGCCGGAGGGTGCTCGCGAACCACTACCCGTGACCGTGCTCCGGTTCCGACCAGCGGTTCGGAGTGGGCCGGAGATCCGCTACTCTGGTGCCAGCCCCTCGTGCGGCGTCATCTCGCTGAACCCCCCCAGGGCCGGAAGGCAGCAAGGGTAGGTGAGCTCTGGCGGGTGCACGGGGGGTCCTGTGTTTGCCGGGGCGGAGGGACGAGGGCGCCGGTTGTCGGTCCGTCCCCATATCCTCGTTGACGTGTCTCTCGCCCTGTACCGCCGCTATCGCCCCGAGACCTTCGCGGAGGTCATCGGTCAGGAGCATGTGACCGACCCGCTCCAGCAGGCGCTCCGCAACAACCGGGTCAACCACGCCTACCTGTTCAGCGGCCCGCGCGGCTGCGGCAAGACGACCAGTGCGCGCATCCTCGCCCGCTGCCTGAACTGCGAGCAGGGCCCCACGCCCACCCCGTGCGGGGTGTGCCAGTCGTGCACCGACCTGGCGCGCGGCGGCCCTGGCTCCATCGATGTGATCGAGATCGACGCCGCGTCGCACGGTGGTGTGGACGATGCGCGTGAGCTGCGCGAGCGGGCCTTCTTCGCCCCGGTGCACAGCCGCTACAAGATCTTCATCCTGGACGAGGCCCACATGGTCACCTCCGCGGGCTTCAACGCCCTGCTGAAGGTGGTCGAGGAGCCTCCGGAGCACCTGAAGTTCATCTTCGCCACCACGGAGCCCGAGAAGGTCATCGGGACCATCCGCTCCCGCACCCATCACTACCCCTTCCGCCTGGTGCCTCCCGGCACGCTGCGGGACTACCTGGCGGAGGTGTGCGGGCGGGAGTCCATCCAGGTCGAGGAGAGCGTCTTCCCGCTGGTGGTGCGGGCGGGCGCCGGCTCGGTCCGGGATTCCATGTCGGTGATGGACCAGCTGCTGGCGGGTGCGGACGAGCGCGGCGTGACCTACGCCATGGCCACCGCCCTTCTCGGCTACACCGACGCCACGCTGCTGGACGAGGTCGTGGACGCCTTCGCGGCCCACGACGGAGCGACGGTCTTCCGGGCGGTGGACCGGGTGGTCGAGGGCGGCCACGACCCCCGGCGGTTCGCCGCCGACCTGCTGGAGCGGCTGCGCGATCTGGTGATCCTGGCCGCGGTGCCGGACGCGCTGGAGAAGGGGCTGATCGACGCCCCCGCGGACCGGGTGGAGGTCATGGCGCGGCAGGCGCAGTCCTTCGGCCCGGCCGAGCTCAGCCGGGCCGCCGACATCGTCAACACCGGCTTGACCGAGATGCGCGGCAATGCTGCGCCGCGGCTCCAGCTGGAGCTGATCTGCGCCCGGGTGATGCTGCCCGGTGCCTACGACGACGCGGTGTCGCTGCAGGCCCGGCTGGACAAGCTGGAGCGGCGCGCCGCGGTGGGCGGGGTCGCCCTGCCGGCCGCCGGGGGCGCCGCCCAGGTCGTCCAGGCCCCGGCCGTTCCGGCCGCGACCGTTCAGGCACCGGCCGTCCAGGCACCGGCCGTCCAGGCGCCGGCGGCCCCGGTCCAGCAGATGCACTCCGCTCCCGCCCCCTCTGCCGCGCCGGCCGCCGCGCCCCCGTCCCGGCC
>NZ_LIQR01000482.1 GCF_001418575.1 Peterkaempfera griseoplana | reverse complement strand
GATGACGATGACGGTGGCCAGCGCGTCCGCGCCGGCGCCGCCGTAGCTCTCCGGGACGTGCACCGCGTGCAGCTCGTTGGCCTGCAGGGCGTCCAGGGCCTCCTGCGGGAAGCGTCCCTCCTCGTCCACCTCGGCCGCGAACGGGGCGATCTTCGCCTCCGCGAGCGACCGCACGGCGTCACGGAGCATCTCGTGCTCCTCGGAGATGCGGAAAAGGTCGAAGTCTTCGCTGCCCGCCACGGATCCCCTCCGGTTAACTACTGTTCAGTACGCGGGTGAGTCTACGACCGGTGACCCCCTTTGCCCCACGTGACCTCCACGACAGCAGCCCCGGGCGGATAGCATCGGCCGGGTCGCAGTCCGGGACAGCGAAGGGAAGCAGACCCGTGGCACCGAGGATCACAGTGATCGGCACCGGCTACCTGGGTGCCACCCACGCCGCGTGCATGGCTGAGCTCGGCTTCGAGGTTCTGGGGCTGGACATCGACCCGGACAAGGTGGCCACGCTGACCGCCGGCCGGGTTCCCATGTACGAGCCCGGCCTGGAGGAACTGCTGGTCAAGCATGTCGCCGGGCACCAGGACTCGACCGGGCGGCTGCGCTTCACCACCTCCTGGGAGGAGGTCGCGGAGTTCGGCGACGTCCACTTCATCTGTGTGAACACCCCGCAGAAGGCCGGCGAGTTCGCCGCCGACATGAGCCATGTGGACTCCGCGCTGGACGCGCTCTCACCGCTGCTGACCCGCCCGGCGCTGGTGGTCGGCAAGTCCACGGTGCCGGTGGGCAGTGCGGCCCGGCTCGCCGAGCGGCTGGCCTCCCGGGCCCCGGCCGGCGAGCAGGTGGAGCTGGCCTGGAACCCCGAGTTCCTGCGGGAGGGGTTCGCGGTCGGCGACACCCTGCACCCGGACCGGCTGGTCGTGGGCGTCCGCAGTGAGCGGGCCGAGGCGCTGCTGCGCGAGGTGTACGCGACCCCGATCGCGGAGGGGGTGCCGTTCGTGGTGACCGACTTCGCCACCGCGGAGCTGGTGAAGGCCGCGGCCAACTCCTTCCTGGCCACCAAGATCTCCTTCATCAACGCGATGGCGGAGGTATGCGAGAGCGCGGGCGCCGACGTGGTGCAGCTGAGCCGGGCGCTGTCGTACGACGAGCGCATCGGCGGCAAGTTCCTCAACGCGGGGCTGGGCTTCGGCGGCGGCTGCCTGCCCAAGGACATCCGGGCGTTCATGGCCCGCGCCGGGGAGCTGGGCGCCGACCAGGCGCTGACCTTCCTGCGCGAGGTGGACTCGATCAACATGCGGCGCCGCTCCCGGATGGTGGAGCTGGCCCGCGAGCAGTGCGGGGGCGGCTTCCTGGGCCGCCGGGTGGCGGTGCTGGGGGCGGCCTTCAAGCCCAACTCGGACGACATCCGGGACTCGCCGGCGCTCAATGTGGCGGGGCAGATCCAGCTGCAGGGCGCACAGGTCACCGTGTACGACCCCAAGGCCATGGACAACGCCCGCAAGATGTTCCCCGCGCTGACCTACGCCGACTCGGCGATGGACGCGGCAGGCGGCGCCCATGTGGTGCTGCATCTGACGGAGTGGCAGGAGTTCCGGGCGATGGACCCGGAGGAGCTGGGCTCGGTGGTGGCGGAGCGGCGCATCCTGGACGGCCGCAACGTGCTGGACCCGGTGGCCTGGCGGGCCGCGGGCTGGACCTACCGGGCGCTGGGCCGGCCCAGCTGAGGAATGCCGGCGGCGGCCCGTCCGTTCCGGCTGACATGGCGAACTTCGGCGACGACGCGACCGTACGCGAGATCCTCACCTCCACCGGCGACGTCTGGGCCGTGGTGGGGCTCTCCACCAACACCTCCCGGGCCGCCCACGGGGTGGCCCAGGTGCTGCAGCGGTACGGCAAGCGGGTGGTGCCGGTGCACCCCAGGGCCGAGACCGTACACGGCGAGCAGGGCTACGCCTCGCTGGCGGAGATCCCCTTCCCGGTCGACGTGGTGGATGTCTTCGTCAACTCCGAGCTGGCCGGTGCGGTCGCGGACGAGGCGGTGGCGATCGGCGCCAGGGCGGTCTGGTTCCAGCTGGGCGTGGTGGACGAGGCCGCCTCGGACCGGGTGCGCGCGGCCGGGCGGCTGATGGTGATGGACCGCTGCCCCGCCATCGAGATCCCGCGGCTGGGCTGAACGGCGGCGCCCCCGGCCGCAGGCATCCGAGTGCGCTGCGGCCGGGGGCGGCGGGGCGGGCGGGGTGTGGCTCAGCAGGCGCCGAGGTCCTGCCAGACACCCCATTCACCGGTGGTGCCGGGCTCCTCGCCCGTCGTCCACCACTTGGCGTTCCAGTTGTGGCCCTTCCATGAGACATGGTTGCCGCCCACATAGATCGCCGTGCTGACCCAGGCGGGCGTGGTGCAGGTGGAACCGGTGCCGCCGGTGACGGTGAGGGTGTAGACGGCGGAGTGGCTGCCGCCGGTGCCCGTCCCGGTGACGGTGACGGGGTAGCTGCCCGCGGCCGCCGAGGCCGAGGCGGTCACCGTGAGCGTCGACGATCCCCCTGCCGTGACCGAGGCCGGGCTGAGGGAGACGGTGACGCCGGCGGGGGCGCCGGTCGCCTTGAGCGCCACCGTCTGGGCGGAGCCCGAGGTGACGGCGGTCTTCACGGTCGCGGTCGTGCTGCCGCCGGGTGCCAGCGAGCCGGTCCCCGGGGTGAGGGAGACCGAGAAGTCATTGGCGGGCGTGGTGGAGCCGCCGCCGGTGAACGGCTCGAAGATGTGGCTGAAGGCCCAGGTGGACTGGGATATGCCGGAGCAGCCGTCGGCGGCGCCGCTGCCGGCGCAGCTGCCGTTGTCCCGCTGCAGGGCCCAGAAGGAGAGGGTGTTGACGCCCTTGGAGACGGCCCAGTTGTAGACGGTGGTGGCGTCGGCGAGGGTGAAGGTCTCGGCGGGGCCGTAGTCGTCCACGCCGATCATCTCGATGATGCCGATCATGCTCCACAGCTGGGCGTCGGTCCTGGACGGGTAGAGCTGTGCCAGCTGGCCGCGCAGACCGGTGGCGGAGGTCTGGGTGTCGGTGGCCATCTCGTGGGTGGCGCCGTCGTAGTAGTCGAAGGTCATCATGTTGACCACGTCGATGCGGGCGCCGTTGGAGACGGCGTTGCGCAGCACGGCCAGCCCGCTGTCGGCGAGGCCGCTGGTGGTGGTGGGCAGGGTGTACGAGAACTGGACGGTGCGCCCGTTGGCGGCGGCCCAGTCCTCCACCTGCTTGATGGCCTTGTTGCGGCGGTCGATGCCCGCGGTGTTGGTGAGGGAGTTGTCCTCAACGTCCAGGTCGATGCGGGTGATGTCGTAGGTGGTGACGACCTTCTCGTAGGCCGCCGCGATGGAGGCGACATCGGTGCAGCTGTCGGCGATCTCGGTGCCGCCGTTGTCGGCGCTGTAGCCGCCGAAGGAGGGGATGACGTCGCCGCCGTTGGCCCTGATGGTGCTGATGTCGCTGCCGAAGGTGGCGGAGGAGACCGGCATGCTGCTGTCGCCGTTCCAGTACGCCGTGCAGGACCCCCTGGAAGCGGTCTGCAGGAAGGCCATGGTGAGGTGCTTGGCACCGGACTGGGAGGCCAGGGCGGCCGGGCTGTCACCGGTCCACGCCTCGAAGTAGGGCGCGAAGACATGGGCGGGAAGCGGGGTGGCGGCCTGGGCGGCGCCGCCGCCCAGGACGGTGAGGCCGATCGCTGCGGCGGCGGTGGTGAGGGCGGTCAGCGCCGCGCGGAGCGGGCGGTGTCGACTCACGGGTGCTCCACTGGGTGAGAGGGATGCCGCCCGGCGGGCATGCGGGCGCGGCCGATGGCCGCCGGGCGGCGCTGAGTGGTGGCGCAGGTTCGGTGGGTCGCGGTGAGGAGGATTGACGGAGGGTCAGCAGGCGCCGTTGTCGGTCCAGACGTCCTGGCTGTTGTTGCCCGGGATGTCGCCCTGGGTCCACCACTTGGCGGTCCACTTGTGGCCGTTGTAGGAGACCACCGCACCGCCGTTGTACGCCGTGGAGCTGCTCCACGCCGCAGCGGTGCAACTGCCACCACCCGTGGTACCACCGGTGGTCGTCGTCCCCCCGGTCGTGGTCGTACCGCCGGCGCAGGCACCGTTGTCCGTCCACACACCCTGGCTGTTGCTGCCCGGCACATCACCCTGGGTCCACCACTTGGCGGTCCACTGATGCCCGTTGTAGGAGACCACCGCACCGCCGTTGTACGCCGTGGAGCTGCTCCACGCCGCAGCGGTGCAGCTGCCACCACCCGTGGTACCGCCGGTGGTCGTCGTCCCCCCGGTCGTGGTCGTACCGCCCGTGGTCGTCGTCCCGCCCGTGGTGGTCGTGCCACCGGTCGTGGTGGTGCCGCCCGTGGTCGTGGTGCCGCCGGTGGTGGTGCCGCCCGTGGTGGGCGGGGTGCAGCCCGCGGCGGAGCCGTTGGTGGCGGTCACGATCTTGTTGAAGAGGGTGGCCGAGCTGTCCAGGTCGAGCAGCGAGTACATCATCGAGCCGCCGAGGCCGTGGCAGTGCGCGTAGTCGGCCTTGGCCTGGATGGACTGGGCGCCCAGACCGGTCCAGAACTCCGAGCCGTTGTAGAAGTAGTTGGACTGCGTCGAGGCGTCGTAGAAGGTGTCCGACGGGTTGTCGACGAGGCCGGTCAGCTCCTTGTAGTACGCGATGCCGGCGGTGGCGCTCAGGCTGCGCGCCGGGGCGGGCCCGGTGGCGCTCTGGTAGAGGCCGTGGTTGCTGCCTGCGGGGACCCCGGTCCAGCCGCGGTAGTACAGCGGGTAGCCCATGGTGATCTTGGAGGCCGGGAAGCCGCCCGCGATGCCGTAGGCCGAGTCGCCCTGGGTCCAGGCCGTGATGGCGTGGTCGGAGGAGTACTTCTCGGTTCCGGGCGCGATCGCCGTCGACGGGTCGTCAGGCGACTGGTAGGTCGGGTCCTGGTGGTTGGTCGGACCGGTGGCGTCCCAGGCACCGTGCATGTCGTACGTCATGATGTTGGCGTAGTCGAGGTACTGGCCGACCTTGTCGGTCTCGATCTGCGCGATCTTGTCCTGACCGGCCGGGAGGGCGGCGGTCAGCAGCATCTTGCGGCCGCCGTTGGCACTGCCGTAGGCGTCCAGCTCGGAGCGGAACTCAGCGAGCAGCGCGGTGTAGTTCTTCTTGTCGTTGGCGCTGTAGTGGTTGCCCGTGTGTCCGTTGGGCGAGCCGGGGTACTCCCAGTCGATGTCGAAGCCGTCGAAGATGCCGGCGGCGGACCCGGTGCCGCCGTAGCCGCCCTGGACCGGCAGGTTGCCCTTGATGAACATGTCGATGCAGGACGAGACCAGCTTCTTGCGGCTGGCATCGGTGGCTGCGGCGTCCGAGAAGTACTTGGAGTAGGTCCAGCCGCCGAGCGAGGCGACGATCTTCAGGTTGGGATACTTGGCCTTGAGCTTCTTCAGCTGGTTGAAGTTGCCCACGATGGGCTGGTTCCAGACGTCGCCCACCCCGTCCACGCTGATGTCGGCGCCGTAGGACTTCTGGTAGTCGGCGAAGGCGTCGCCCGCGCCGTCACCGGCGTTGGGGTCGGACTCGTTGGTGGCGTCCGACGCCTTGGTCGCCTCGAAACAGGTGAGGTTGACCGGGTCTATGTTCTCGAACGAGTAGTTGAGGATGTCCAGCTTGCCCGCGATACCCCGGGTGTCGAGGTCCTTGGGGTAGAAGGCGTTGCCGTAGACCGACCACTGGTCGTAGTAGGCGATCTTCACTCCGCCGCTGCTCGCGGCTGCGGCCGCGGGAGAGGTGGTGGCGGCGAAGGCGCTGAGCGCCCCGGCGGCGAGGGCCAGCACGGAGAGCGCAGCGGCGAACGGTCTGCGGCCCTTCCGGCGAGAGGTGACGACGTGCACGGTGAGGGACCTCCTGGGTAGGGAGAGCGGGGCCGTGCCCGGCGGCACCCGGTTACGCGCGGTCGGGTACTGGATACCGGGAATGTAGGTCCTCGGTCAATGGTATGGACCATTTAAGGACTAGACCAATAAGCCGCCAGGGGCGCACGCCCCGACACCTGCGCCCCCACATTCGAGTGAGTGTTCCCCGGTCCTGGCTGCGGCGCGGGGCGCCCCGCGGCATGCTCGCCGCTGTCGTACTCCCATGCCATGCTGGGGGTCTCGGACATCGCAGGAGGCAGTGATGGCCATGAGCACCGCTCGCCACATCGAGGACCACGCGGGTCTCTGGACCGTGGACGAGGTCCTCGCCCTCGACGAGCACCCCACAGGCAACCGCTACGAACTTGTGGACGGTGCACTCATCATGTCTCCCGCTCCCGGATGGGCCCATCAGGACGCCTCGCGCACCCTTGCCAACCAGCTGGACCGAGCCGTCCGCGCCGCCGAAGCCCCCTTCCGGGTGGCCGAGGCGGTCAATGTCCGCAGCGAGTCCCGGCTCTTCGTGCCGGACGTCGTGGTGGCGGACCGCGCCGCCGTGCGCCGCGACACCACGGCCGTACCCATGGAGGCCGCACTGCTCCTGGTGGAGATCGTCTCCCCGTTCAACACCACCCAGGACCGGATCCTCAAGCCGGCCCTCTACGCCCAGGCGGGCATTCCCGCCTACTGGCGGCTGGAGTTGGAGCCGGAGCCGCACCTGGTGGTCCATGAGCTCTGCGACAACACCTACCGCGAGGTGCTGACCGTCAAGGGCAGGCAGACGGTACAGGTCGGCGGGGCCTTCACTGCCGAGCTGGACCTGGGCGTGCTCCTGGCCGACTTCGAGGACGGCGACAGCGACGGGGGCGCCTGAGCGGGCAGCGCGACGGACCGCACAGCCCAGACGGGCGGCTTAAATGCGACTCTTCGATGCCTATTTGCTAGCCTCAGAGCGTGCGGTTGACGAAGTTCACCGACCTGGCGCTCCGAACCGTGATGCGTCTGGCGGTAGCAGCGCAGGGCGAGCCCCTGACCACCAAGGACGTGGCAGAGGCCATCGCCGCACCGTACACGCACACGGCCAAGGCCGTCGCCCGGTTGCAGCACCTCGGGGTGCTGGAGGCGCGGCGAGGGCGGGGCGGCGGCCTGGAGCTGACCGGCTTCGGACTGCGGGCCTCGGTCGGCTGGCTGGTACGCGCCCTGGAAGGGGACGAGGAGGTCGTCACCTGCGAGGGTGACACCCCGTGCCCCCTGCGTGGGGGGTGCCGGCTCCGTGGAGCACTGCGTACGGCGCAGCAAGCCTTCTATGCCGCGCTGGACGAGCTCACCGTCCAGGACCTGGTCGCCTCGCCGACCGGGCCGATCCTGGTCGGGCTGACCCGGAGACCGTCCGACTGACCCCTTCGACGACATCACCACCCGGGCCACCGGGCGATACGGCCTGCGCCAAAACTGGAAGATCATTTACCAATAAGGAGCCCGCTGTGCTCTCCACCGAGTCCGCCCCCGTCATCCGTGCCACCCTGCCCGCGGTCGGCGCCGCCATCGAAGAGATCACCGCGCTCTTCTACCGCAAGCTCTTCGAGGCCCACCCCGAACTGCTGCGCGACCTCTTCAACCGCGGCAACCAGGCCAACGGCGAGCAGCGCAAGGCCCTGGCGGGCTCCATAGCCGCCTTCGCCGGGATGCTGCTGGAGCGCCCCGACAGCAGGCCCGACGCGATGCTCGCCCGGATCGCCAACAAGCACGCCTCCCTGGGCATCACCTCCGACCAGTACAAGGTCGTCCACACCCACCTCTTCGCCGCCATCGCCGAGGTGCTCGGGGACGCGGTCACCCCTGAGGTCGCCTCCGCCTGGGACGAGGTCTACTGGCTGATGGCCAACGCCCTGATCGCCGCCGAGGCCCGGCTCTACCAGGAGGCCGGCGCCGCCGAGGGCGAGGTCTGGCGCACCATGCGGGTGGCCGGTCGCACCCAGGAGACCGCCGACACCGTCTCCCTGGTGCTGCGCTCCGAGGACGGCAGCCCCGCCGGTCCCTTCCGCCCCGGGCAGTATGTCTCCGTCCAGGTGGAACTCCCGGACGGCGCCCGGCAGATCCGCCAGTACAGCCTCTCCGCCGCACCCGGCGGCACGGACTGGCGGATCACCGTGAAGCAGGTCCAGGGCGCGGGTACGCCCGAGGGCGAGGTCTCCTCCTGGCTGCACCGCGAGGCGAAGGCCGGCGACCTGCTCACCGTGTCGATGCCGTTCGGCGACCTGGTGCTCCCCGACGGGGACGGCCCGCTGCTGCTCGCCTCCGCCGGAATCGGCTGCACCCCCATGCTGGCCATGCTCGGCCACCTCGCCGAGACCGGCTCCACCCGGCCGGTCCAGGTGGTGCACGCCGACCGCACCCCCGCCGACCACGCCCACCTGACGGAGCTTCAGGAACTGGTCCAGGCACTGCCGAAGGCCGCGCTGGAGCGCTGGTACGAGCAGCCGGGCGACGCCGCGCCGCAGGCGCGGGCGGGCCTGGTGGATGTGGACGCGCTGGAGCTGCCCGCAGGCGTCACGGCCTACCTCTGCGGGCCGCTGCCCTTCATGCGGGCCGTCCGGGAGGGTCTGCTGCGGCGCGGGGTATCGGCCTCCGCGGTGCACTACGAGGTCTTCGGCCCGGACCTCTGGCTCGGCCAGAACTGACCGGCCGCCCGGCCCCGGCGCCCCGGCCGTGGGCACGGCACTCCCGCGCTCCCCGGGACGTCCCGGGGAGCGCGGGGGTGCCGGCGCTCCGGGCCGTGCGCGGTCAGCCGTCCAGTCGGTCGATGGTGGCGATGGAGGGGCCGCGCAGCGCCTGGGCGCGGCGGGCGGCCTCCTCCGCTCCGCGCAGCGCCCGTACCGCGTTGTGCCAGGTCAGCTTGGAGAGGTCGGCCTCGGACCAGCCGCGGCGCAGCAGTTCGGCCAGCAGGTTGGGGTAACCGGAGACGTCGTCCAGGCCGGCCGGGGTGAAGGCGGTGCCGTCGTAGTCACCGCCGATGCCGATGTGGTCGACGCCGGCGATCTCCCGCATCCGGTCGAGGTGGTCGGCGACGGTGGCGGCGGTGGCGACCGGCCGCGGGCTGGCGGCCTCGAAGGCGCGCTGGCACTCCATCGCCGCCGGGGTGGTGTCCAGCGGATGGAAGCCGTGCTCGGCCATGTTGGCGTCCGCGCGCTTCGTCCAGTCGATGGCCTCGGGCAGGATGAACTTCGGGACGAAGGTCACCATGGCGACGCCGCCGTTGGCGGGCAGCTGGGCCAGGACGTCGTCCGGGATGTTCCGCGGGTGGTCGCAGACGCTGCGGGACGAGGAGTGCGAGAAGACCACCGGGGCCTCGCTGACCCGCAGGGCGTCCCGCATGGTGCCGGGCGAGACATGGGAGAGGTCCACCAGCATGCCCAGCCGGTTCATCTCCCGGACCACCTCCTCGCCGAAGGCGGTGAGCCCACCCGCGGCGGGGGTGTCGGTGGCGGAGTCGGCCCACGGCACGTTGTCGTTGTGGGTGAGCGTCATGTAGCGCACGCCCAGCGCGTACAGCGCACGCAGGGTGGCCAGTGAGCAGTCGATGGAGTGTCCGCCCTCGGCGCCCATCAGGGAGGCGATACGGCCCTCGGCACGGGCGGCCTCCATGTCGTCCGCGGTGAGGGCGAGCCGCAGGTCCCCGGGGTGGCGCTCGACCAGGCGGCGCACCACGTCGATCTGCTCCAGGGTGGCGCTGACGGTGTGCCCGGCGAGATCGGTGCGGACATAGACCGACCAGAACTGGGCGCCCACACCGCCTGCCCGCAGCCGGGGCAGGTCGGTGTGCAGGCGATGGCTCTGGTCCTGGGCGATGTCGCAGGCGTCCAGGTCGTAGCGGACCTGCTCGCGCAGCGCCCAGGGGAGGTCGTTGTGCCCGTCGACCACGGGGGCCTCGGCGAGCACTGCGCGGGCCCGGTCCAGCAGCCGGGCGTCGGTCTCCGCCACGGTGTCAGCCCGCGAAGCCGAAGGCTCCGGAGCCGGCGACCTTGGCGCGCAGCTTCTTGCCCTTCTCGGTGGCCTGGCTGTTGAGCTCGGCCTGGAAGTCCGTCATCCGCTCGGCGAGGTCGCTGTCGAAGGCGGCGAGGATACGCACGGCGAGCAGCCCCGCGTTGCGGGCCCCGCCGACCGAGACGGTGGCGACCGGGACGCCGGCGGGCATCTGGACGATGGAGAGCAGGCTGTCCATGCCGTCGAGGTACTTCAGCGGCACCGGGACGCCGATGACCGGCAGCGGGGTGACCGAGGCCAGCATCCCCGGCAGATGGGCGGCGCCCCCGGCTCCGGCGATGACGGCCTTCAGTCCGCGCTTGTGGGCGTTCTCCCCATAGGCGATCATCTCGCGGGGCATGCGGTGCGCGGAGACCACATCGACCTCGTAGGGGACCTCGAACTCGTCGAGCGCCTTGGCGGCGGCCTCCATCACCGGCCAGTCGGAGTCCGAACCCATGACGATGCCGACGACGGGCTGGTCGCTGCTCACTCTGCGTCCTGTTCTCTACTCTGTGATGTCCCCGCGGAGGTAGGCGGCGGCGTGGCGGGCCCGCTCGCGCACATCCTCGAGGTCGTCGCCGAAGACCGTGACATGGCCCACCTTACGGCCCGGCTTCACGTCCTTGCCGTACATGTGGATACGCAGTCCGGGGTCGCGGGCCATGCAGTGCAGGAAGGCCCCGTACATGTCGGGGTAGTCGCCGCCGAGGACGTTCACCATCACGGTCCACGGAGCCCTGGGGCGGGGGTCGCCCAGCGGCAGGTCCAGAACGGCCCGCAGATGGTTCTCGAACTGGGAGGTCACGGCGCCGTCGATCGACCAGTGGCCGGAGTTGTGCGGGCGCATGGCCAGTTCGTTGACCAGGATGCGCCCGTCGCGGGTCTGGAAGAGCTCCACCGCGAGGTGCCCGGTGATGTCCAGTTCCCCGGCGATCCGCAGCGCCAGCGCCTGCGCCTCGGCGGCGAGGTCGGCGGAGAGCCCGGGCGCGGGGGCGGTGACCTCGTGGCAGACGCCGTCTTTCTGGACGCTCTCCACCACGGGGTAGGCGACCGCCTGGCCGCTGGGCGAGCGGACCACATTGGCGGCGAGCTCGCGGACGAAGTCGACCTTCTCCTCGGCGAGCACCGGCACCCCGGCGTGGAACGGCGCCTCGGCCTCGGCCTCGGAGGACACCACCCAGACGCCCTTGCCGTCATAGCCGCCGCGCACGGTCTTCAGGACCACGGGGTAGCCGTCGCTCTCCGCGGCGAAGGCGGAGACGTCCGCCGGGTCGGCCACGATCCGGTGGCGCGGGCAGGGGACGCCGATGGAGTCCAGCTTCGCCCGCATGACGCCCTTGTCCTGGGCGTTCACCAGGGCGTCCGGACCGGGGCGGACCGCGATCCCCTCGGCCTGGAGGGCCCGCAGATGCTCGGTGGGGACGTGCTCGTGGTCGAAGGTCACCACGTCGCAGCCGCGGGCGAAGGCCCGCAGCGTCTCCAGGTCGCGGTAGTCGCCGAGGACCACGTCGCTGACGGCCTGCGCCGCCGAGTCCTGCGGGGTGTCCGCGAGGAGTCTGAACCTGAGGCCGAGCGGGATGCCCGCGTCGTGTGCCATACGGGCGAGCTGGCCGCCACCGATCATGCCGACTACCGGAAAAGTCACATCGCCAGGATATCCGCGCCGATGGGGAAGGTACGGGCCGGGCCGCTCCGGGCCGCCGGCAGCGGTGACCGCCGGACTCTCCGGAAGGCGTTCCGCGGGGAAGGTGAGGGGGCGGGAACCGACCGGAAACCCCGGGACGTCACAATGGCGTTCGCGCCGTGCTCCAATCCGCGTGCGGCAGACCCGCAGCGGGCACGCGGATACCATGACGTAATCAGCGACCCACGGAGACGTTCCGGTATGACGACTGCAACTCCCGCCCCGCGCGGCCTGCGCACCCGCCTGCGCGGCCTCGTACGCGAGGTCATGAAGTTCGGCACGGTCGGCCTCTTCGGCGTGGTCGTGAACCTCGCCGTCTTCAACCTCTGCATCCACGCCTTCCACTGGGCTCCGGTGCGCTCCGGCGTGCTGTCGACGCTCGTGGCGATCGGCACCAACTACATCGGCTACCGGTTCTGGGTGTACCGGGACCGCGATGCGGCGGCCCGTTCCCGGGAGATCACCCTTTTCCTGATCTTCAGCGGTATCGGCATGGTGATCGAGAACGGCACCTTGTGGATCTCCCACTACACGCTGGGTTTCCAGACCGCACTGGCCGACAACATCGCCAAGAATGTGATCGGCCTGGGCCTCGGCACGCTGTTCCGCTTCATCTCCTTCCGGACCTGGGTCTTCCGGGCGCTGCCGCAGCTCGAGGAGCCGGCGGCGGAAGCGGAGGGGGAACCCGCCCTGGCACTGGCCGGGCCCAAGCCCGCACCGTCCGCCGCCGAGGCCTGAGCCGCAACCCGGACCTCGCCTGCGACGTCGGCGACGGTGCTCCGCGGAGCGTCGCCGACGTCCCACGCAGGGCCCGGGGCCGGCGTCAGCGGACCGGCTCGGAACGGTCTGCGCCCAGGTGGGCGGCGAGGAAGCGGGCGGCACGGTCGAGTGCGGCGTCCGCCTCGTCGAGGCGGCCGTAGTGGTGCTGGAAGACGTGCGGGAGGCCGGCCCCGGCTTCGAGCGTGACCTCGACGTCGTCGGCGGCCGCCCGGCCGGCCAGCCGGACCGCGTCGTCGAGCAGCACCTCGTTCGCCCCCACCTGCACGAGCAGCGGCGGAAGTCCGGTGAGGCCGGCGAGGACCGGGCTGGCCAGGGGGTGCGCCCGGTCGCCCGCGCCGACGTAGAGATCGGCGTAGGCGCGCAGGTCGGCCTCGGTGAAGATGGGGTCGGCGCCCTCCTTGGAACGCATGCTGCCCCCGGCCAGGGTGAGATCGACCCAGGGGGAGAAGAGGACCACGGCGGCCGGCTGCGGAAGCCCGGCCTCCCGGGCGGCGAGCAGCGTGGCGATGCTCAGGCCGCCGCCGGCGGAGTCACCGGCCAGGACGACGTCCCGGGGCTCGGTACCCGTCGCCAGCAGTTCCCGGTAGGCCGCGAGCCCGTCGTCGACGGCCGCGGGGAAAGGGTGCTCGGGCGCCAGCCGGTAGTCCACCGAGNNGCGGCGGGCCAGTTCGCCGACCAGCCCCGCATGGGTGTCGGGTGAGCCGACGACATAGCCGCCACCGTGCAGATAGAGCAGCCGGCCACGGCCGGAGGCCTCGGCCGGCTCCAGCTCCAGGGCGGGCCGCCCGCCCAGGACGGTCCTGCGGGTGGCCACGCCCTCCGGTGCGGGGCGGGTGAGGGCTGCGGCGAAACCGCCGCGCTCCTCCTCGGG
>NZ_LIQR01000481.1 GCF_001418575.1 Peterkaempfera griseoplana | reverse complement strand
AGCGGGGCCAGGCGGGCGGGGGTGCGCAGGGTGCGCAGGCCCTTGGTGAAGGTGAACGGTTCGGCGAGTTCGGCGTCGGCGAGTTCGCCCGGGGTGAAGCGGCCGCGCATATGGGTGGGCATCAGGGTGTGCTCGTACAGCGGCTGGTTGCCGGGTTCCGCGCAGGACCGCATGTAGACGTAGCGGCCGTCGGTGACGTTCACATGGCCGCCGAACATCCCGAACAGTGCGGCGCCTCGCGGAGCGGCGGCGTCCAGGGCCTCGCCCAGCGGGCGGCCGCGCATGTCGGGGGTGCGGTCCAGGCCGAAGAACTCCAGCAGGGTGGGGGCGAGGTCGACGGTCTGCACCAGGCCGCTGTGGCGGGCGCCGCCCAGCGGCCGGCGCNNCCAGCAGCAGGGTGTCCGCCCACAGGCCGTGGCGATCGAAGGCGTCCAGGACGCGGCCCAGGGAGTCGTCGCACATGGAGAGCAGGGCCGCGTACTCGCGCCGCAGGTGCTCCGTCTGCTCGTCGGTCTCGGTGACCTTGCCGTAGTCGGGCCAGTCGTGGTGGGGGCCGTCGTAGGCGTGCGGATAGAGGTCCTTGAACCGCTGGTGGGTGAAGAAGGGCTCATGCGGGTCGAAGGTCTCGATCTGCAGGAACCAGCGGTCCTCGGCGTGGTTGGCCTCGATGAACTCCAGGCCGGCGTCGAAGGTGCGGGTCTGCGGGTGCTCGGCCTCGGTGGTGAGGTGGGCGCGGTTCACCCAGTCCTGCCGCCAGGTGTCGCCGCGGACGGCGCGCAGCGAGGCGGGGATCCGCGGTTCCGCGAGCTGGCCCTTCCAGGGGTCGCCCTCCTGGCCGCGGAAGAACTCCCAGGTGCTGTAGCGGCCGTGGTAGGTGGCGCCGCCGTCCTCCCAGTAGTGCGGGTGGTCGCTGGCCAGGTGGGTGTGGACGCCGTTCTGCTTGAGCAGTTCCGGCATGGAGTCGTCGAACGGCTCCAGCGGGCCCCAGCTGCGGTGCAGGAAGTTGTGGCGGCCGGTGTGCAGTTCCCGGCGGGCGGGCATGCAGGGCATGCTCCCGGCGTAGCAGCGTTCGAAGGTGGCGGTGTGCCGGGCGAGGCGGGCGAAGTTGGGGGCGTGGGTCCAGGTGCAGCCGTAGGGCGGCAGCAGATGCCGGTTGAGGCTGTCGAACATGACCATGACGGCCTTCACGGGGAGGTGTCCTTCCGTGGTGGTCGCGGGGAGGGCTCAGAGGGCGTCCCAGGCGCAGCGGAAGCCGCCGTGCCCGGTGGAGGAGTCGGGGGTGTTGCGGGAGCGGGCGGCGACCCGGTAGCGGTTGCAGTAGGAGTCGTGGCACAGGTACGAGCCGCCGCGGATGACCCGCTCGGCACCCTGGGCCGGGCCGCCGACGGGTCTGCGGGGGTCGGCGCTGAACCAGTCCGCGCACCACTCCCAGACATTGCCCGAGGTGTTGTACAGGCCGTGGCCGCCAGGCGGGTGGGCGTCGACGGGCACGGTGCCGACGGGCTTGGTGCTGAGGTCGGGGAAGCGGCCCTGCCAGACGTTCATCCGCTCCCGGCCGCCGGGGGCGCGTTCGTCACCCCACGGATAGCGGGCGC
Source organism: Peterkaempfera griseoplana (assembly GCF_001418575.1). Lineage (GTDB taxonomy): Bacteria > Actinomycetota > Actinomycetes > Streptomycetales > Streptomycetaceae > Peterkaempfera > Peterkaempfera griseoplana. The sequence continues at coordinate 2,413 of NZ_LIQR01000481.1, read as the reverse complement.
CCTCCAGGCCTCCGCGGGCGGCGTACTCCCACTCCGCCTCGGTGGGCAGCCGCGCCCCCGCCCAGGAGCAGTAGGCCAGGGCGTCGCCGTGCGACACATGCACCACGGGGTGGTCGGCGCGGTCGGCGACGTCGGAGCCCGGGCCCTCGGGTGCGGCCCAGTGGGCGCCCTCCACGGCCAGCCACCAGGGGGCGGCGGCGACCCGGCCGAGGACGAAGCGGTGTGCGGCGGGGTGCAGCAGCAGGTGGAACACGTAGGAGCTGCCGTACCGCTCGGCCTCGGTGCGGTAGCCGGTGGCGGCGGTGAAGGCCGCGAAACGGGCGTTGCTGACGGCGGTGGTGTCGATCCGGAACGGGGGGACGGTGACGGGCCGCGCCGGGCCCTCCCCGTCGGCGTGGTAGCCCTCCCCGAAGGGGTCGCCCATCAGGAAGGTGCCGCCGGGCAGGGCGACCGCGGCCGCGTCGGGCCGTTCGGCGTCGGCCGCGCCGGGCGGTGGTGTGCGGCGCGGGGGCGGCGGGGCGAGCGGGACGGTGGTCCCGCCCGCCCCGTGCCCGGCGCCGCCGCGGCCCGGACCGCAGCATGGGCCGCCGGCGCGGTGGCCCGTCACGCCCCGGCCTCCGCGAGGGCGCCCGGCCGGTGGGCCGGACGGCCGACGGTGGGTGCGGCGGCGAGCAGCGCCCGGGTGTAGGGGTCCTCGGGCGCGGAGCAGACCCGGTCGGCGTCGCCGGTCTCCACGACGCGGCCGCGGTGCATCACCGCGATGCGGTGGCTGACCTGCCGCACCACGGCCAGGTCGTGGGCGATGAAGACCAGGGCGAGGCCGAGGTCGCGCTGAAGGTCCGTCAGCAGGTTGACGACCTGGGCCTGCACCGAGACGTCCAGGGCGGAGACGGGTTCGTCGCAGACCAGCACGGACGGTTCGGGGGCGAGTGCGCGGGCGATGCCGATGCGCTGGCGCTGGCCGCCGGAGAAGGCCCGGGGGTTGCGTCCGGCGGTGTCCGGGTCCAGGCCCACCTGCTGCAGCAGCGCCGCGACGCGGCGGCGGCGTTCGTCCCGGTCGCCGAGGCCGTGGGCGATCAGCGGTTCGGCGATGATGTCGCCGACGGTCATCCGGGGGTTGAGCGAGGAGTACGGGTCCTGGAAGACCATCTGCACCTCGCGCCGCAGCGCACGCAGTGCCTCACCCCGGGCGTGGTCCACCTCGCGGCCGCGGAAGAGCACACTGCCGGAGGTCGCCGGGTGGACCTGGACCAGGGTGCGGGCCAGGGTGGACTTGCCGGAGCCGGACTCCCCGACGATGCCCAGGGTCTCCCCCGCCCGCAGGGTCAGGCTCACGCCGTCCAGCGCGACCACGGGGCGGCGGCGTCCGAGCCGGCCGCGGCCGGGGAAGGTCCGGCGCAGGTCGCGGACCTCCAGCAGGACCTCCCCCGGTCCGTCGGCCGTGGGAGCCGCCGCGGGCCGGGGCCCGGACGCGTCGGGGGTCACGGCGGTGCGCGCGTCGGCGGCGGACCAGCAAGCGGCGCGGTGGCCGTCGGCCCGGGCGCTCAGCGGGGGCGCCTGGGTGCGGCAGCGGTCCTCGGCGATGGGGCAGCGGGCGGCGAAGGCGCAGCCGGCCAGGGGCAGCGACAGGTCCGGCGGGCTGCCGGGGATGCTGCTGAGTCTGGTTCCCGACGGGGTGTCCAGTCGGGGCACGGCGGCCAGCAGCCCTGCGGTGTACGGGTGGCGGGGCGCGGAGAGGACCTGGTCGGTGGGCCCGTCCTCGACCGCCCGGCCTCCGTACATCACCAGGGTGCGCCGGCAGGAGCGCGCCACCACGCCCATGTTGTGGGTGATGAGGACGATCGCGGTGCCGGTCTCCCGGTTGAGGCGGTCCAGCAGCCGCAGGATCTGGTCCTGCACGGTGGCGTCCAGCGCGGTGGTGGGTTCGTCGGCGATCAGTACGGCGGGTTCGTTGGCCAGCGCCAGGGCGATCATGACGCGCTGCCGCATGCCGCCGGAGAACTGGTGGGGGTGGTCGGCCAGTCGCCGCGCGGGGTCGGGGATACCGACCAGGTCGAGCAGTTCCTCAGCCCGGGCGCGGCGGGAGCGCCGGTCGCCGCGGCCGTGGGCGCGCATCGCCTCGTCCAGGTGCTGCGCCACGGAGAGCACGGGGTTGAGGGCGGACAGCGGGTCCTGGAAGACCATGCCGATGCGGTTGCCGCGTACCGCGCGCAGCTCCTCGGCGGTGGCGGCCGCCAGGTCGGTGCCCTCCAGCAGGACGGATCCGGCGGTGATCCGGCCCGGGGCGGGGAGCATGCCCAGCAGGGCGAGCGCCGTGGTCGACTTGCCGGAGCCGGACTCCCCGACGATGCCGAGGGTCTCGCCGGGGGCGAGGGAGAAGCTGAGGTCGTCGACGGCGCGTACGGTGCGGCCG
>NZ_LIQR01000480.1 GCF_001418575.1 Peterkaempfera griseoplana | reverse complement strand
GGCGGAGATCGCCGCGGGCCGCACCTATCTGCCCGCGGGGCCCGCTGTGCTGCGCGCCTTCCAGCAGCCCTTCGACGACGTCAGGGTGCTGATAGTCGGTCAGGACCCGTATCCCACCCCGGGTCACGCGGTGGGCCTCTCCTTCTCGGTGGCACCCGAGGTCCGGCCGCTCCCGGGCAGTCTGCTGAACATCTACCAGGAGTACGGGCAGGATCTCGGCTTCCCGCCGCCCGCCGACGGCGACCTCACCCCCTGGACCCGGCAGGGCGTGCTGCTGCTCAACAGGGCGCTCACCACGGCCCCCCGCAAGCCCGCCGCGCACCGCGGCAAGGGCTGGGAGGACGTCACCGACCAGGCCATCCGCGCACTGGCGGCGCGAGGGAAGCCGCTGGTGGCGATCCTGTGGGGGCGTGACGCCCGGGGGCTGCGGCCGCTGCTGGGGCCGGTGCCGGCGATCGAGTCCGCGCACCCCAGCCCGATGTCGGCGGACCGGGGCTTCTTCGGGTCGCGACCGTTCAGCCGGGCCAATGAGCTGCTGGCACAGCAGGGCGCCGAGCCGGTGGACTGGCGCCTGCCGTAAGGCACCGAAACCGCGGCGCGGCGGCGCCTCGGAGAGCCGGGATGCGCCGGGGGTGCCGTCGGTGCCGGGAACAGGCCGGCCCGGCCCGGCGAACCGGCGGCGTGGCAGGCGACCGCCGCGCCGGCCGAGCGGGCAGACCGGCCCCGGCCGGCGCCTAGGCGAGCGCCGACCCCGCCTTCCACTGCTCCCAGGCCATGTTCCAGCCGTTGAGGCCGTTGTCGGGGGCGACGGTGTGGTCATGGGAGTGCTGGACGACGACCACGTCGCCGATGAGGGAGTTGCGGTAGAACCACGCAGCGTCCTGCCCGGGGTCGCCTCCGCCCTGGACGTCGTTGAGCCCGACACAGCCATGGCTGACGTTCGCGTTGCCGAAGACGGAGTCCTGCGCCCAGTAGTTGCCGTGGATGAAGGTGCCGGAGGTGGAGAGGCGCATCGCGTGCGGGACGTCGGGGATGTCGTACTGCCCCGCGTAGCCGACCGTGGCGCCGTCCATGCGGGTGCTGATGAGCTTCTGGGAGATCACCATCTGCCCGTTGTACGTGGTGCTGCCGGGCGCGCCGGAGGTGATCGGGATCGTGCGGACGGTCCTGCCGTCGCGTTGGACCCGCATGGTGTGCGTGGCGGCGTCGACGGTGGAGACCTGGCGCCGGCCGACGGTGAAGCGGACGGTCCTGTCCTGGGTGCCGTAGGCGTTCGCGGCGCCCTTCACCCCGTCCAGGTGCAGGCTCAGGGTGACCTTGGAGTGCGCCTTCCAGTACGTCTCGGGGCGCAGGTCCAGGCGCTGGTCGCCGAACCAGTGACCCACGACCTCCTGGTGGCTGTCGCTGGTGACGCGTATGCCGCGTTCGACGGCCTTCTTGTCGGTGACCGGTTTGTTGAAGCTCAGGGACACCGGCATGCCGACGCCGACGGTCGAGCCGTCCTCGGGGGTGAAGGTGCCGATGAGGCGGTCGTCCTCGGTGAGCGTGGTGAAGGACAGACTGCGGTTCTGCGCCTTGCCCGCTGCGTCCGAGGCGTGGACGACGAGACGGTACGAGGTGCCGTAGGCCAGGGCGGTGTCCGGAAACCAGTGACGGTGGTCCCCGGCGGCGGTCCCGCGCACCGGCGCTCCGCCCGCGCTGGTGAGGGCGACGGACGAGATCGTCCCGCCGGAGACCTCGACGTCGCCCGCGCTGCGGACGGACGCGTGGCGGTCGCCGTCGGCGGCGCCCGTGGTCAGCCGGAAGGCGGCCGGCGCGGCCTGCAGCCTGGCCGAGGAGGCCGTGGAGGCCGTGGAGGGCGCCGCCCCGTGGGCGGCGGGCGCGGTGGCGGGCTGCCGGCTTGCGCAGGCGCTGAGCACCGACGCCGCGAGGACGGCGAGGGCGATCGCGTTGAGCTTGGAAGAGGGCGACATGCTTGCTCCTGTTGGCCGCGGTGAGGTCATCGGGCGAGAGAGGCCGCGTCGCCCATGACGACGACGGGGTGGTCGGCGGGGTTCAGCGCCCGCAGCAACTGCTTCATGTGCGCCTTGGAGATGCTGACGCAGGCGTGCGTGGGGCCGCCGTGGTCCACGTGGATCCATATGCCGCCGCCGCGGTTCGCGCCCATCGGCTGGGCGCCGTCCATCGGCGAAGTGCCGGGCTGCCGGTTGTAGTTGATGGCGATGACGTAGTCGAAGGAACCAGCGAGCGGTTCACCTTCGAAGCCGGTGCCGCCGACGGAGAAGGCGCCGGAGTGGTGGTAGGGCAGCTTGGTGCCGGGGTCGGCCAGCCGCCCGCCGGCGTCGGTGAGGCCGAAGACCCCTATGGGGCTGCGCAGGTCGCCCACATAGTGCTCGTCGGTCCAGCCCTTGTAGCCGTTGTGGGCGTCCCACACCGCGCCGGGACGCCAGCCGCCGTCGACGCGCTGGTAGAGCACGACTTTCGACGTGCCCGACTTCTTGCCGGCGCCCGTGACCAGGACGACCTGCCGGGTGCCGGCCGGGATCCGCGCCAGGGTTCTGGGGCCGAGCCCCGGCAGCCGGGCGGGGTAGCGCGGCTTCGGCGGGGCCGTTGTCGGCGGGGTGGTGGAGAAGGCGGCCGCGGGTGCGGCGGGGTCCTCGACGACCGCGGCCGTCCCGGCGGCTGGGCCGGGCTTCCTCTCGGGCAGGTGCTGGTAGGCGGCGATGCTCAGCGAGGAGACGACGACGACGGCGGCCGCCGCGGATATGGAGGGCTTGCCGAGGCGCATGGGTGAAGGCCTTCTGGGGAGACGGGAGTTGCGGGGGAAGCCCTGGGGTGGGCTCGCGGAGCCGGACGGCCGTGAGGGATGCGGCCCGCGGGCGACGTGGCACGGCGACCGTCGCCGCCCGTGTCATGGGTCAGGTCCGGGGAGGGAGATCTCACACCCGGTCAACCGGACGGGGTCCGGTTCGGGTTGCCCCGGCATCGGAAGTGGCCGGGAGGCCGCGGCGGTGGAGACGCGCCGGCGGTGTGAACGGGGGCCCGGCGGGGCCGGACGGCATCGGACGGCGGCCGGATCCACCGCGGTCGCCCGGGGATCTGCCGCGTCGTGTCAGCGGCAGACCCGCCGGGTCCGTCAGCCGGCGCCCGTGGGGCGCGGGTCGCGGCTGTGTGTTCGGGGCCGCGTGGTGCGGCCCGGGGGTTCAGCCGCGGGCGTGCTTCGGCACGGTGATCTGGTGATTGCCCCAGCTCATCCGGGCGGTCGCGTTGTAGTACACGGTGGTGCCGGCGGCGAGCCCGGCTTCCCTGGCTCGGGCTGACGGCTCGACCAGCACGAGTTCGTCGCTGAGCATGGCGCCGGTGGCCGGGTCCACGACCAGCCGCTGCTGTGTGGTTCCCAGCGGTCCCCCCTGGTAGGCGAGGGGGTAGTCGACGCCGACGCCCTCGCGGCCCAGGGGATCGATGACGTGCTCGGTCACCCGGACTCCGGGCAGATCCGCCATCACCCGGTAGGCGGCCGCGCGGACGGCCGGCTTCACGGGCATCGTGACGAGGTTGCCCGCCTGCCCCAGCATCCAGGCGCTGCGGCCGGCGGTCCCGGTGTCGGCACCGTTGTCCTGCGCGTACAGCCGCTCCAGGTAGCGGCGCAGCTCATCGGTGGTGGAGGGCAGCGCGCGCAGGTCCTTGTAGGAGACGTTGTCGGGACCGACGGCGTAGATCCTGTCGTCGCTGTTGGTCTGCGTGACCGTGGGCTTGCGCCCGGTTCCGATCCGGGCGACGAGCGTGCCCGCCCCGGACTTCTTCGACACCTTGAACTCCACCGTGCGGGGCGAGCCCGCGGCCTGCCAGGTGGCCTTGTCCGCGGCGGTCCGCGGCTCGGTCACGGAGTCCAGTTCGGAGATCATCAGGCTCTTGGTTCCGGGCCGCACGCCCACCGACCACTGACTGGTCGACGCGCTGCGCACGGCGAAGAGGTGCCCCTCGTCACCGGCCACGTCCACGATCTCCGAGCGTGTGGTGGTCTGCCAGTACGTTCCCTCGGCGACCGCGGACTCCGCCTTCCGGGCCGCACTCAGCAACTCGATGTGGCCGTCGACACGCATGTCCGCGCCGGCGCCGGGAGCGTCCGTTCCGGCGGAGGACGGCGGCTGGGCGGCCGGCCGGCCGGCCGGCTCCCGCAGGTCGACGGTGGTCAGGACCACCATGGACGCCGCCACGGCCGCGAGTGCCGCGACGCCCACCGGACGGAACGCGCTTCTGCGGCGCGGAGCGAGGAAGCGTGCCGCGGGACCGTCCGTCGCTCCGGCGACGATGCGCGCGAGGTCCTCGCGCTGCCGCGCGGGGTCCACCAGACGGGCCGGGTCCAGTTCGTCGGGCCGTGCGTCCGCGAGCACCTTCAGGACTTCGGGCCGCCCGCAGGGCTTGTGGGTCTTCTTCACGCCGGTGCTCCTTGGCGGTGGGTGGGATACGGGGCCTCAGTGGGAGGTGCGGCCGCCGGCTCCGCCGCGGGGGCGGCCTCCAGGGCCTTCTCCAGCCGGCGGCGGGCCCGGTACAGCCGGACGGTGAGAGTCGCGGTGGTGCAGTTCAGGACCTGCGCGGCCTCCTTGGTGCCCAGGCCGTGCCAGGCGATCAGCGTGAGCAGTTCCCGGTCGCCCTCCGACAGGCCGGCGAGGGCCTGCAGCGCGTCGTGCCGGCCGGTGACCTCCTCCGCGACGTCGCCGGCGCCGGCCGGGACGCCGCTGGTGATGCGCCGCGCCTCCTCGGTGGCGACGAGGTACTGGTGGGCGTCCCGGCGGCGCAGTTCGCGCACCAGGTTGCGGGTCACGCCCAGAAGCCACGGCAGCGCCGGGTGCGGGATGTCCCGCACCCGCCGCCAGGCGACGGTGAACGTCTCGCTGGTGATGTCCTCGCCCACCTGCCGCCCGACCAGGCTGGTGGCGTAGGCGAGGACCCGCGGATGGCACTCCTCGTAGACGTCCCGGAAGCGTTGGGCATGGGTCACGCGCCGTCCCCTCATCTCGCACTCTCACCATGCAATGAATGCGGCGGCCCTCTTCTTACATCCGCAGGCCGAGAAACCTCGCCGATGTGGTGCACATCACTCCTGAGCGGGCCGCCGGAGCGCGTACGACGCGTGCACGCCAGGCCGTCCGGGCTGCGCCGCCACCCCCTGTCCCACCCC
>NZ_LIQR01000048.1 GCF_001418575.1 Peterkaempfera griseoplana | reverse complement strand
GGGGGAAGGATCGGGGGAAGGAGGGACACCGCGCATGGCCGGCTCCTCTCGCCGGAGGCGATCCCGGCCGACAACCGCCCGGGATCCGATCGTGTGCTCACCAACGCAACCCCGTCAAGGGCCCGGGGGCCGCCACCGGTGGGCCCGCGGGCGCCTCCCGGTCCGCGATCAGCGCAGCCACCTCCTCCGGCCGCCGCCTGGCCACGCCGGGCCGCTGCTCGGACACCATGCCGCCCTCCCCACCGGCCGGCCGTGGGTCCACCAGCCCCGGACACCGCAGACAAGCCGTCCACCCGCCGAGCAGCCCAGGGCACCTCAGGTGTCGTAGCGGCGTGGATCCGGTTGATCGCGTCCTGTGGCCGGCGCCCGGGCCGGATGCGGGTCCCCGCCGGGGGCGCGGTACAGCCCCTGCGCCGCGGTGCCGGAGAACCGCCCCGCGGTGAGGAGACAGGCCCGGACCGGCATCTCGTCGGGCTCCCCCGTGGTCGCAGACCACACCGGAGCGCACCCGAGACGGCGGGTACGGAGTCGTCCCTGCCCGTGGCCAGGGATCTGCCGGAGGCGCTGGGGCCTGCCGGACGAGGAGCGCCGAGGTGGCGCGAACGGCCGGGCGCGATCCTCAGCCGTGCCCGTGCCCGTGCCCGGCCCCCGGGATCCGGCCGGCCACCCTGGCCACTCCGCCCGGACCCGAACTCGGCGGCAGCCGACCGGCCAGGGCGCACCACGTCTCGTACGCCGCCGTACGGCTCCGACATGCGTCCGAGCCGACTGCTGCACTACCCCGTGACGGAGGCAGACCGCCGTACGGGGGCGCGGATCGCCACCCCGGTCTCCCGGGGCGTGCAACCCCCAGCCGGGGATCGGGAGTACCTACGGACGGACGTCCAAGCGGCGGACCACCACCTCCGGTGGCCGCCGCAGGCCGGCACGCGGGCCCAGCGTGCCGGCCGTCCAGGACCGCCCTGCGTGTGGCAGGGCGGCGCTCCGAAGGAGAACTGCTCGTGGTTTTCAGTCTTGCCAGGAAGGCCGGCGCCGCAACGGCCGCCGTGCTCGCGCTCGGAGGGGTCGCACTCGGCGCCTCCGCGGTCGCGGCCACGTCGGCACCGACCGTCCACCGGGCCGGCGCACCCGTCTCTGTGGACGCCCAGCCGGTCGCCTCCGCCCACACCCGGCAGCGGGCGTCCCAGGTCGTGACGCGGGTGATCAACAAGGGCCGGGTGGACGGTCAGCGGTGGTCGGTGGCGCTGGAGTTCCACCGGACGCTGCCCAAGGGCTACACCCTGCCCACCCTTCCCAACGGGACCAAGATGCCCGGCAACGCACTGCTCTGCCAGCGCATGGACATCAACGGCGTCCGCATCGACCACCAGGGCGGCCCCTGGGCCGACTGCCAGCCCGTCACCGGCACCCACGACCCCCGCCCCGCCGGCGGACTCGGCCTGTGGGGCCTCCACGACAAGGGCACCACCGGCACCCGCCTCATGGTCGCCAACCCCCAGCCCGACGTCGCCTACGGCATCATCACCCTCACCGACGGAACCCACCTCAAGGCCACCACCGTCACCGTCCCCGGCACCACCTACCACGCCTGGGCCACCGCCATCCCCAACGGCCGCACCATCGCCACCGTCGACCAGTACGACAACCACCACAAGCGCCTCAGCCACGACACCACCTGGCGCTGACCACCGCCGCGGCAACGCGGAGGCGCCCGCGGGACCCTGGCCGGCCCTCGACGCCCCGCACCGGGCCGACCGTCGGCCCTCCGCAGCCCTGCGGGCCCGCACAGCGCCCTGGACGGCAGCGACCGGGCCCGTCTCCTGCCGACTCCACGCCCCCGGGCGCCCCGTCCCCGGGCCTGGCCGGCATGCCGACGTACACCGACCGCCACCCGCCACACCGACAACTCGAATGTCCTTGACAAATTTTTTTGTCGGTGTGACCCTGGAACGGTGCTCGACGTCGCCGTGATCGAAGAACCCGCCGCGGCCGAGGCCTCCCTGGACCCCATCCGGTCCCGGATCCTCGCCGCCCTGGCCGAGCCCGGCTCGGCCGCCATGCTCGCCGCCCGCCTGGACCTCCCCCGCCAGAAGGTCAACTACCACCTGAAGGAACTGGAGCGGCACGGGCTGGTCGAACTCGCCGAGGAGCGGCGCAGGGGCAGCGTGACCGAACGCGTCTACCGCGCCACCGCCGCCTCCTATGTGATCTCCCCCAGCGCCCTGGCCGCCGTGAGCCCGGACCCCTCACGCTCCCCCGACCAGCTCTCCGCCCGCTGGCTGCTGGCGCTGGGCGCCCGGCTGGTGCAGGAGGTCGGGGCCCTGCTGACCGGCGCCTCCCGGGCCCGGCGAAGGGTGGCCACCTTCGGCATCGACGCGGAGGTGCGGTTCGCGTCCGCCGCCGACCGGACGGCCTTCGTCGAGGAACTGACCCAGGCCGTGAGGACCCTCGTCGGCCGCTACCACGACGAGTCCGCCCCGGGCGGCCGCAGCCACCGGGTGGTGGTCGGGCTCCACCAGATCCCCTCGGCACAGCCCGCAGCCGCAGCAGACGCCGCCGACCCGCGGCAGCCCGGGGGGACGCACGAGGCCGGACCGCACGCAGAACAGGAAGACGGACGATGACGCACCCGTTTGAGATCGCGCTGGAGACCACCCTGCCGGCCGACCCCGAACAGGTCTGGGAGGCGATCGCCACCGGACCGGGGATCGACTCCTGGTTCATGGGGCGCAACGAGGTGGAGCCGCGGGAGGGCGGGGCCGCCGCCATCGACACCGGCGGCCACCGGGAGGAGGCGGTGGTCACCGCCTGGGAGCCCGGCAAGCGGTTCGCCACCCGTACCGGGACCGGCGAGGACGGCCGCTTCATGGCCTTCGAGTACCTGATCGAGGGACGCGGCCGGGGAAGCACCGTGCTCCGCGCCGTCCACAGCGGCATGCTCGGCGACGACTGGCAGGACGAGTACGACGCCCTGCGCCGCGGCTGGCCCTTCCACCTCCACACGCTCCGCGAGTACCTGACGCACTTCCCCGGACGCACCGGCGTCCCCGTCTTCGCGATGGCGCCGTCGGGCGGGCAGCCCGCACCGCAGGTCTGGGCGCTGATCGCCGGCGCGCTGTCACTGCCGACCCCGGTCACCGTGGGCGCGCGGGCGCACGCCGCGCCCGCCGGCCTGCCCACGCTGGACGGTGAAGTGGTCTGGTCGGACGGCGAGCGCTTCGAGGTGCGCACCTCCGACGGGATCTACTCCTTCCACCACGGCCCCGGCGTGGTGCTGATGTTCCACCACCTCTTCGGGGCGGACACGGAGGGAGCCGAGGCCGCCTGGCAGCGCTGGCTGACCGGGCTGTTCGACTGACCCGCGCGACGTCCCGCCTGGCGCCCGACCGCACGGGTTCCCGGCCCTGCGCCCCCGCCCGGTGGCGCCCCTCCGCCCGCACGCGGCTCACCCGTCCGTGCACAGGCGACCGACATCCGACACACGACCTCAAGGAACCCGTATGCGCACCCTGATCAGCACCGCGTTCATCTCGCTCGACGGCGTCATGGAGGCCCCCGGCGGCGAAACCGGCTACCGGAACGCCGGCTGGACCTTCAAGGAGGTCGAGTTCGTCCCCGAGTCCTTCGAGATCAAGGGACGGGAGCAGGAGGAGGCCGCCGCGCTCCTGCTGGGCCGGGTCAGCTACGAGGCGTTCAGCCCGGTGTGGCCGGACATGGAGGAGTTCAGCCGCTACCGGACGATGCCCAAGTACGTCGTCTCCACCACCCTCACCGACCAGGACCTGGTGTCCAACTGGGGGGAGACCACCATCCTGCGCTCCCTCGACGAGGTCGCCGCCCTCAAGGAGACCGAAGGGGGCCCGATCATCGTCCACGGCAGCGCAGCCCTGAACCACAGCCTGTCGGACGCGGGCCTGATCGACCGCTACCACCTGCTCGTCTTCCCGCTGCTGCTCGGCGCCGGCAAGCGCCTCTTCAGCACCACGGACAAGGACACCCAGAAGCTGAAGCTGACCGAGCACGCCGTCTACTCCAACGGCCTGCAGAAGCAGGTCTTCGACGTCGTCCGCTGACCCGGGCGGGCAACCCTCGACCGCCCACCGCCAGCCCCCGCGCCGCCGCGCATACCCAGGGCCCCTGACCGGCCGAGCCGGTCAGGGGCCCTTCGCGTGGCAGCCGGCGGGTTCGGGGTCGGGGCCGGGGTCGAACCCAGCTGGTGCGACGGGCCGGCTGCCGGACCACGCCTGAGCCGCCTCAGCGTCCGTGCCCAGTCGGGCGGCCCGGTGCATCCCTCACCACACGCCCCCACCCCGGCCGGGCGGACATCTCATTCGGTCTCTTGTCAGGATCAGTTTGCAATGCAAAGCTGACTGCATGACAGACATCCCGGCGCCGTCCCCCGGCGCCCCCAAGGAGGTCCTCGCCGACCTCGGCGAACTGTCCCGCAGGGTCCGTGCCGCCCAGCGCGGCACCTGGTTCCCGCTGCTGCTGTTCGGCCTGCTCACCCTCGGCGCGGTGCTCGCCAACCGCCTCACCTTCAGCGTTCGGACCATCACCTCCTGCCCGGACCTCAAGGGCACGGCCACGGAGTGCACCCTGGTCAGGCAGGGAGCACCGGGCTACTGGGTCGTGGGACTGACACTCGCCTACGCCGCGACCGCGTTCTTCTACGTCCGCCGCTCCCGCAGCCGCGGCGTCGGAACGCCGGTACGGCCCTACGTCGTCACCGGACTCGTGCTGGTCGCCGTACTGGGCGCCACCACTCTCTGGACCATCCGCAACGGGTTCCCGCAGCCCGGTGACCGGATCGACTTCTGGGGCCTGCACCTCGACCCCGGCTCGGGACCGACCCAGCTGCTCGAACGGTTCACCGGTTCGGCCCTGACGGTCGGCATTCCGCTGCTGGTGCTGTCCTGGGTCGAGCGCAACCGCGCCCTGCTGCTCTTCACCCTGGCCTATCTCGCCCTGGAACTGGCGCCGATCAGCACCGGCTGGGCCGGAGTCGCCACCACCTCGCCCTGGTCGAGCCTGCCCCGCCTGGCCCTCCCCGCCCTGTTCCTGCTGCTCGGTGCCCTCGGCTTCACCCTGGCCCAGCAGCCGCGAGGGCGGACCGCATGACGGCCGAGCAGTCGGACCAGCCGGACCAGCACCCCGTCAACGCCCTCGACGACGTGGTCCACCAGCGCGTCCGCCTGGGCATCCTCACCGTCGCCCACCAGGCGCGACGCGTCGAGTTCGGCTTCCTGCGCACCGCGCTCGACCTCACCGCCGGAAACCTCAGCCAGCACCTGTCCGTGCTGGAGAAGGCCGGACTGGTCCACATCGAGAAGGGCTACGAGGGCAAGCGCCCCCGCACCTGGCTCACGCTCACCCCCGCCGGCGACCGCGCCCTCAGGGAGGAAGTCGCCCAGCTCAAGCGCCTCATCCAGCAGATCGAGCAGGGCGGCTCGGATGCACAGGCCTAGCCGCGGCACCGCCGAAGCGCTCCAGGGAGGACCTGTGACCGTCACTCCGGCCACCGGCGAGGCAGGCACCGGGGACTCATCCGCGGCACCGGCAGCGCGAATGCCCCGCCGGCGACTGCTCGGCGCCGCCCTGGCCCTTGGGGCCTCGGCCGCCGTTCCGCTCGGTGTCTCACGCCCCTCCTGGGCGTCCCCCGGCGGCACCGGGCCGCTGCAGCTGGTCCTGCCCGCGCCGACCGGACCGTGCCCGCTCGCCTTCTTCGACCAGCACCTCCGGCACCGCCCGCAGCGACTGCTGGACGGCCCCAGCCCCGCCTTCCCCGAGGTCGAGTTCCTGCCGTGAGGCGACGGGCCCGCCCACGGCTGGGCCGCCCCGACGGCGGGTGCCCTCGCTCGGGAGCCGAGAGCGCCGAGGGGATCGACTGGCACGGCCACCAGCGACTCCGCAGCACCGTCGGCCACACCACCGCAGCGGAGTGCGGAACCGCCTGCCATCACCACCGGACCCACGCCGACGAACCCGTCAGCACATGACATCCCCGCTCGACACCGCACCCGGAACGGTTCAGCATCCTCGGTCGTAGATCGCTCGCAGCCACGGTTCCCTGACAGCGGGCAACCGCGCCAGCGTGTACCGGAACGCTTCTCCGGAGGGTTGGAACCGGTACCACGGGTGCGGCGGCAGCGGATCGTCCCGCTCCACGCCTGTCGGCAGCCCGCCGACCACCGGCAGTCGGGTCCGGTACGGCGGGAAGGCAAGCTCGGCCCAGAGCGCGGCATCCACCGGTACCGGCACCGCTCCGCCACGCGGCTGCCACACGTCTCCGGTCTGCGGATGGACCGGCACCAGCGCCAGGTCAGTGGCCGGCTCGCCCAACCCCGGCCCTGCCAGGTCCAGCCGCTTCGCACCTTCCCCCGCAGGCAGCAGCACGTCGAGTGCCCGGCCGAGGAGGTCAGCGACCGGCCCGGGTGCCACCTCAACCGGTGCGCCCCCGGCGGCCACCACCACGTGGGCGAGGGCCACGCCCGCCGGGATGTCCCGGTACTCGCTCAGCCGGTGCCACAGCGTGCCGGTGGCCGGCAGCTCCGCCCAATCCATGATCGGCCGCTCCGGCGGGGCGGGCAGCCGCACCACTGCCTGCGGGACGAGCCGGACGACCTGCCAGCACCCGCAGTCGTCCATTCTCGTTCCGACCGGGAGATCGCATCCCAGACAGGCAAGGTTCGGCCCGCCCCTCCCGTCGATCCCCATGCAGTAGCCCGCGGCCCGCTCCAGGATCAGTCCGGTGCCGCGCATGTCACCGGGCGCGAGGAGGACCGTACCGGACGGTCCATCGGACAGCGCGCCGAAAGGCGCGAACCGACCTCGCTCCGCCGCCTCGCGCACCCCGACCTCGTCCCACTGCCGCCACGGCGGCCCGTACGGTGCAGGGTCGACGGCGTAGGACCCTGCCTCCAGCAGGGGCGGGTGCAGCCTCTCCCAGTGGGCGTCGGCCAGGTGGATCGGCAAGGCCACCTTCGACACCGCCGCGGTCAGGACCGCACCGCAGCCGGCGCACCCGAACACCGCCAAACTGTCCTCCCGCCGTCGAATTCCCTGCATCCCACCAAGCAGGTGGACCGGGAGCAACGGGTTTTCAGGCGACGACGCCGTACGCCCACCTGAGGCAGAGGGGGTCCCGAGGTTGCACACCACGCCCAGCACCCGTCATGAGCTGGGCGCGACATCGTGAACCGCAGGCGGCCCGGTGTCCGTCCCACGGGCCCACCGCGAACGACTGGTCTCGGGCACAAGCGAGACTCCGCTGCGTCCGGCGGCCGGCGTTCCCTGCCCTGACCCACGCTCCCGGCCCGGACCCGCGCATCCCATGTGATGGTGATGGAACGTCAGCTCATGTGCGCCTGACTGGAATTGGGGATGTCGAGGCCATGGGACAGATGAAGCACAGGAAACGCCCGCTGATCGGAAGCGCCGCCGCGACGCTCGTCCTCTTCGCGACCCTGTTGGGCGCGGCGCCCCCGACCGGCGCTGCCTCGGCCGACGACGCCGCGGCCCCGCAGAGCCGGGCCGACCAGTGCCGCGCGACGCAGATCCTCTCCGCGCCGACCTGCGTCGCGCACACCGCCGCCGGTGACGTCGGCTACCGCGAGGTCGGCAGCGGCAGCCCGCTGCTGATGGTGATGGGCGCCGGCGGCTCGATGGACGAGTGGGCACCCGACTTGGTGGACGCCCTCGCAGCCCGCCACACCGTCGTCGTCTTCGACAACGCCGGCATCGGGCAGACCAGCGCCCTGCCCGGCACACTGACCATATCGGCGATGGCTGACCAGACCAGCGCCCTGATCTCCGCCCTGCGGCTTCACCACCCGGCGGTGCTCGGCTGGTCGCTGGGCGGGATGGTCGCGCAGGCGCTCGCCG
This sequence comes from Peterkaempfera griseoplana, assembly GCF_001418575.1. Lineage (GTDB taxonomy): Bacteria > Actinomycetota > Actinomycetes > Streptomycetales > Streptomycetaceae > Peterkaempfera > Peterkaempfera griseoplana. The sequence goes on along the minus strand of NZ_LIQR01000048.1, from coordinate 21,600 downwards.
TGCGACACCCCGGCCGGACCGGTCGGTTGGTGTTGGCCGCCAGCCAGGCGGGGACCGGCGCCGCACTCCCGATCCCACCGGCCGCAGCCGCTGCCGCTGACAGCTCGAACCCCGCGGCGGTGCTCTCGGTGCTCTTCCCGACCGACCAGAGGGCGGCCGCGGTCGCATACACGGAGCAGCTCTCCCAGTACGCCGGCTTCTACAGGGCGCCCACCGCCGTGCATCAGGCGCAGGACGCCGCGCTCGCGCAATGGATGGCCGGGCAGGACCCCTCAGGCACCCGGGTGCACCGCATCCACGTGCCGGTGCTGGTGGCCGACGGCGACCAGGACGCCCTCGACCCCGCGCAGAATGCCACCATCCTGGTCGGCAGCCTGCGCCACGCCCAGGTCCGGCTCTACGCCGACGCCGGGCACGCCTTCCTCTTCCAGGACGCGGTGGCCTTCGCCGCCGAGGTGGACGACTTCCTCGGCTGACAGCCGGCCGAGGGCCCGCACCCGGGCGGCTCCGCGCGTCATCGGAACGGGCCGCCCGGAACGGATCCCGCCGAGGCGACTCGCCGTGCCGGCCACAGCGTCGCGGTCCCGCTTCGGGCCCACTCCCAGTGGTCCACGGCGAACAGCGCATGACCCACGTTCGATGACGATCCTGCCGTGCTGTGGCGCACCGAAGAAACGGTGCGGAGGCTCGCCGGGCAATCACTGCCCGATGGCACCGGTTCGCATCGTTAGTGGTCGGTGAAGAAGATCTCTCCGGCTTCCCGCAGGGCGTAGAAGACCAGCACGTACCCGGCGGCTGGGTCTGCCCACCACAGACCGGCCAGAGAATTCAGCAGGAGGCCGAGCAGCACGGCGGCGGCCAGTAGACCGTCGATCAGGGTGACCCGGCCCTCGGTCTTGAGCACCGGATTGTCCAGTGCGGTGCCAGTACGGGCCTTGCCGGCGGCGAGCGCGAACATCACCACGGCGGTCACCGCGGTCCAACCGATGCCCAGCGGGGAGTGGCGGGGCTGGAAGTCGACGGCCAGGACCCAGGTGGACTGCACCAGCAGGTACACCGCCAGTAGCGCGAAGCCGACACCGATCAGCTTGAGCGCGCGGCGCTGTCGACCCTCGCCGGTGCCGGACAGCTCCCAGATCACCACGGCTGAAGCGCCGATCTCGATCAGGGAGTCCAGGCCGAACCCCGCCAGTGCCACGGACCTCGCCGAGATCGCAGCGAGGGTGAGCACCACGATCCCGATCACGTTCCAGCTGAGCGTGACGTACTCCAGGGCGAAACCGCGCCGGAGAAGCGTCTGGCGGGCGGTGTCGTCGATGCTGGTCATCGCGAGATCCTCCCAGAGCTGTCGTCCCAACAGGCTGGTCGGGGTTGGTGTCCGGCAAGGGGTCACGCCCCTGTACCTCACTGACCACGGTCTCGGGAGCGGCCACCCGACGGGCACCCAGATCAGCGCGCCGCACCTGGGCCGACCAGTAGCGATTCGGCTGCGGGGATCCGGTGTCCCACACCCGCCCCACACGCGCCGGGCTGCGGCTTTGCCCGATTCTCCTGACCGGCCCTGGCGGGATCTCTACGCTGCGTCATGAGAGTCGACGCCGCACGCGTGCATTGGGGGTCACGGGTGAGTACGGAGATCGTTGAGCTGGTGGAGCAGGCCGGCCCGTATCTGAGTGCGGCACTGGGAGCCTACGGGGGCGCGGTGCTCACGCGTGCGGAGGACGCCGCGGTCGACGCCACCGCCAACCTGGGCCGCCGCATCCTCCATGCCGTCTGGCGCCGCCGCGGCGAGGACGGACAGGCCGCGCTGGAAAGCGCGGTGCAGGACGCCGCCGAGGACATGGAGGACGCGGACGCCGCCGCGGCGCTGCGGCAGCAGATCAAGCGAGCCCTGCGCGACGACGCCGAGCTGCGGGCCGAGCTGGCCGGCCTGCTGCCCGAGTCGTCGGGGACGGTGACGATCACCGCGTCCGGCACCCGCGCCATCGCCGCCCACACCATCACCACCGCCATCACCGGCGACAACACCCAGATCGGCACATGACCAACGACCCGGCCCCCCGGGAAACGAGCATCGAAGCCTCAGGCCCTCGGTCGATCGCCGCCCACACCATCACCACCGCCCACAGCGGCGACATCATCGAGCTGCCGGCCGAAGTGCTGAACGCCGCCCGGGACGTCCAGCCGCCGCCCGGGGCCAGCAACCTGCCCCCACGAGGCCTGTGCCTGGGCCGTGAGGACGAACTGGCCTGGCTGGAACGCACCCTGGCTTCGGACGGCGAGACGGCCATCACGCAAGCGCCGGCAGTGCACGGGCTCGGCGGGGTCGGCAAGAGCACCCTGGCCCTGCACTACGCCCACCGCCACCGCTCCGACCACACCGTCACCTGGTGGATCACCGCCGACTCCCCCGCCCGCATCGAGCAGTCCCTCGCCGGCCTCGCCCTACGTCTCTTCCCCGCGTGGGCCGGGAAGGCGTCCGAGCAGGAGCGGGCCGCGTGGGCGCTCACCTGGCTGCAATGGCACCCCGGCTGGCTCCTGGTCTTCGACAACGTCGACGATCCCCGCGACCTGGACCCGTACGCCGGCGCCCTCAGCGGCGGCCACCTCCTGGCCACCAGCCGCCGCGCAACAGGATGGCCGCGAACCGTCCCCGCCCTCACTCTGGGCACCCTGCCTCCCGACGAAGCCGCACAACTCCTGTGCACCTACGCCCTGGACGCCCCACCCGGCGTCCGCCAACTCCAGGACGCCCGGACCCTCGCCGCCGAACTCGGCCACCTGCCCCTGGCCCTGGAGCAGGCCGGCGCCTACCTGCACCAGAACCCCACCATCTCCATCGACGCCTACCGCCGACGCCTGGGCACCAAGCTGGACAAAGCCGCCGACGGCATCGACGCCGAGCGCACCATCGCCCGCATCTGGACCCACACCCTCCAGGCCCTCACCACACGCAACCCGCTCGCCGTCACCATCCTGCACACCCTCGCCTGGCTCGCCCCCGACAACATCCCCCACACCCTGCTCCAGACCCCCAACACCGACGAGGACGACCTCGCCGAAGCCCTCGGCAACCTCCGCGCCTACAGCATGATCAGCATCACCCCAGGCGGCGCCGGCGTCAGCGTCCACCGCCTCGTCCAGACCGTCCTCCGCCACAACGCAACCGCGGGAGAAGGCCGGCCTCCGACAGGACGCCGCGAAGCCGAAAAAGCCCTCATACACGCCCTGGCGAACCAGCCGACACCTGACACCGGTCCTGCCGCAGAGTGGGACGCCCTGATGCCCCACCTCATCGCACTCGCCGCCACGAGCCCCCACAACCACCGCGACGACGCCGTCACCGATCTCTACCTCACCGCTGCCCAGTACCTCGACCAACAGGGCCACAACGCCCGAACCATCCCCCTACGGGAGGCTGTCCTCACCCAGCGCGAGCGAGACCTCGGCGACACCCACCCCCGCACCCTGACGAGCCGCAACAACCTCGCCGGCGCCTACGAGGCAGCGGGAGACCTCACCCACGCCATCCCCCTGTACGAAACCACCCTCACCCAGTCCGAGCAGATCCTCGGCGACACCCACCCCCACACCCTGAGCAGCCGCAACAACCTCGCCTACGCCTACGAGTCAGCCGGCGACCTCGACCGCGCGATCCCCCTGTACGAAACCACCCTCACCCAGCGCGAACAGATCCTGGGCAACACCCACCCGGCCACCCTGACCAGCCGCAACAACCTCGCCCACGCCTACGAGTCGGCCGGCGACCTCGCCCGCGCGATCCCCCTGTACGAAACCACCCTCACCCAGCGCGAACAGGTCCTGGGCAACACCCACCCGGCCACCCTGAGCAGCCGCAACAATCTCGCCCGCGCCTACCGGGCCGCAGGGGACCTGGCCCGCGCGATCCCCCTCCTGGAAACCGTCCTCACCCAACGCGTCCGCGCCCTCGGCGACACCCACCCCCAAACCCTGACCAGCCGCAACAACCTCGCCCACGCCTACGAGTCGGCCGGCGACCTCGCCCGCGCGATCCCCCTGTACGAAACCACCGTCGCCCAGTGCGAGCAGATCCTGGGCGACACCCACCCCCACACCCTGAGCAGCCGCAACAACCTCGCCCACGCCTACCTGAGCGCCGGGGACCTCACCCGTGCCATCCCCCTGTACGAAACCACCCTCACCCAGCGCGAACAGATCCTGGGCAACACCCACCCGGCCACCCTGACCAGCCGCAACAACCTCGCCTACGCCTACGAGTCAGCCGGCGACCTCACCCGCGCCATCCCCCTGTACGAAACCACCGTCGCCCAGTGCGAGCAGATCCTGGGCGACACCCACCCCCTCAGCCTGACCAGCCGCAACAACCTCGCGGGCGCCTACCGGGTCGCAGGGGACCTGGCCCGCGCGATCCCCCTCCTGGAAACCGTCCTCACCCATCGCGAACGCGTCCTCGGCGACACCCACCCGGCCACGGAAAGCACCCGGCGCCAACTGCGTGAGATCCGCAGCGCACACGTTGCGCAACAGGCTGAATGACTCGTTCCGGTTGACCCGCAGCTTTGCAGACCGCGCCGCACCCCGTCGGCCGGCAGCGATCCGCCCCGCAGATCCCCCACAGCGCCCAGCACCGGACCCCGCCGGAGACAGGTTCTGCCGACGCTGACAGGCCCTGGACGGTCACTGCGGGTCGAAATCCGTTCCCCGGGAGACCTTCTCCCACTCGGCGAGCTCGGCGCGTACCGAGTCCATGTGCCCGATGATGGCGTCCACAGCGTCACTGCCGAGGACCAGCCTCAGCGGGGTCTTCTCGGCGTCCAGAGCCAAGCGGATCGCGGCCGCGGCCTTGACCGGGTCCCCGGGCTGGGCACCATTGCCGTCCCGCACCAGCTTCCGCGTGGCGCCGACTTTGTCCGCGTACGTCGGATGCTCCTCGGAGAAGTAGGCCGCGCCCTTGCCGAACAGGTTGGTACGGAACGCGCCGGGCTCCACGATCAGCACCTTGACGCCGAACGGCGCCACCTCGTCGGCCAGCCCCTCCGACAACTGCTCCAGCGCGGCCTTGGTCGCGCTGTACGCGGAGAACCCGGCGAAGGACAACTGCCCACCGAGACTGCTGATGTTCACGATCGATCCGCTGCCCCGCTCCCGCATCTGCGGCAACAGCGCCCGGGTCAGCCGCGCCGGGCCGAACACGTGCACCTCGAACAGATCACGCAGCTCCCGGTCAGTGGTCTCCTCGAACGCCCCGACCTGGGTGCGCCCGGCGTTGTTCACCAGCACGTCCACCCGGCCGTAACGAGCCAGGACGTCGGCGGCTGCCGCGTCGACCCGCCCGCCATCGGTGACGTCCAGGCTGATCGCCTCCACCCGGTCCGGGTGCGCGGCGACCAGGTCGGCCAGCGCCTCGGGCCGCCGAGCCGTGCCGATCACCGTGTCGCCGGCGGCGATCGCAGCCTCGGCGATGGCCCGCCCGAAACCGCTGCTCGCACCGGTGACCAGCCAGACCTTGCCGTTCCCCGTCATTCTTCGTCCCCCTCGTCGACTGCCGTGCGGGGCCTCCCCACCGACAGCCCTCATCCTTCGCCAGGAACCGGGAGCCAGTCCAAGACCTGTTGTGATAGCCATGGGTTATGGACATCCACGGGCGCGATTTACGCTACTTCGCCGCAGTCGCCGAGGAGTTGAACTTCACCCGGGCCGCCGGGCGGCTGTTCGTCTCCCAGCCCGCCCTCAGCAAGCAGATACGCATGCTGGAGAACCAGTTGGGCGCGCCCCTGTTCCACCGTGACCGGCGCACGGTACGGCTGACCGCCGTCGGCGAGGCCCTGCTGCCGCACGCCCGCGGAATGCTGGCCTCCTGGCAGGCCGCCGAGGCGGCCGTACAGCAGGCAAGGGAGGCCGAGCAGCACACCCTGGTCATCGGCATGTCCACCAGCCCGGGCCGCGGACTGCTGCCCGCACTGCGGACCCGGCTCGTCTCCCAGTACCCCGACGCACGACCGGTCCTGCGGCAGGTTCCCTGGGTCGATCCCAGCGCCGGGCTGGCGGACGGGTCCAGCGACGTCGCCTTCGTCTGGCTGCCGCTCCCGGACGGAGACCGCTACCAGTACGCGGTGATGGCCCGGGAACCGCGCCTTGTGGCACTGCCGCGCACACATCGCCTGGCGGCGCGGGCCGCAATCGATTCCGAGGGAGCGGTGGACTTCACCGACCTCCTCGACGAGCCGTTCCTCGCCCTCCCCCCGGAGGCCGGTCCCCTGCGGGACTACTGGCTCGCGCTGGATGCCTGGGGCGACCGCGCACCACGCATCGGCGGGGTGGTGGCCAGTGCCGAGGAGACCCACGAGGCAGTTGCCAACGGTCAGGGCGTGGCACTGCTGGCCGCCGGCAACGCCCCGCTGGTCGTCCGGGACGAGGTGATCGCCGTACCCGTCCGGGGCATTTCCCCCTCCCAACTGGCAGTGGCCGCCCGCCAGGGCGACAAACGGCCTCTGGTGCTGGCATACCTGGCCGCAGCGGCAAAGGTGGGAGCCAAAGCGCGCTGAAGCGCGAGCACCGACCGGCCATTGCGACACCCCGTCGGCAGACGTAACCAGGACGCGCCGGTCAGACCACGCAAGCGGCTCGCCCTTGGGCATCGGGGCGTGCACTTCGTCCTCAGCCCCTACCACGGCGAACTCGGTGAGCCAGGACTCCATGGTGGGCTGCCCTACCTCAGCGGCCTTGTCCGAGTGGTCCGGAACCGCTGCTCCAGGGATCGCTCGCTGCGCCTTGCGCGATGTGCTCCTGGTAGATGCCGGCGTTGTGGGTGATCAGGTCGAGGCATTCGGTGAGTTCGGCAATGCGATCGATGACCCGCTGCCGGTGTCGGGACAACAGCGCAAGCCGCTCGCCTTCGTCACCGGGGCCGTACCGGACCAGTTCGGCGTAGCGTCGGATCGTGGCGAGGGGCATCCCGGCGGTACGGAACTTCACGCGGTCGTTCAGCCATTCCACGTCCCATTCGGTGTGGACACGGCGGCCGTTTTCGCTGCGTCTCCGTGCTGTACGCCGGCTCCGAAGGGCAGGCCGGTCTCATCGGGCAGAGCCTGCGTGAAGCACTGTCCATCATGAGGGGGTTGCCGTCCTGGTGGGACTGTCTGAAGTTCTCCTGGAGGCGGTGACCTGGCGGTTATGCGGACGACCGCGGAGCACCTGGACCGCGACGAACTCAAGGACGACCCGGAGATCGGCGCCTGCCGAACGCGTCTGACCTCAGCCCTGGATCTGAAGCTGGCATCCGTCCCGGACGTGTTTTCGGTATCGGTGCCGGCTCGAGTGATCGGAACAACGGGACCGACGCGAAGCCCGCGGCCGAAAAGGCCCCGGGAACCGGCCGGAGGCGACGCCCGGCCGGGGCCCGACGCCGATTCACGCGACCCCGGCTCCTGCACCGCCGGATACCTCGTGCATGATGTCCGGCCTCATCATCTTTTCGTGTCTTCGCGGTTCACCCGCGCCGGCCACAGGAGCAGTCCCCTTGAGCGAGCAACCGCAGCAGCCGGGCCCCTACGGATCGAGCCCTTACGGGCCGGACCCCGGAGGATACGGGTATCCGCAGCAGCCGTCCGGGCCGTACGGGTACCCCGGCGGTCCCGTCCCGCCGGGGTCGTACACCGGGGATCCGAACGCCCCTTACGGCTATGACCCCTTCGGCCGCCCGTACTCCGACAAGTCGAAGATCGTGGCGGGTGTACTGCAACTTGCCCTCGGCAGCTTGGGCGTCGGGCGCTTCTATCTCGGCAATGTGGGCATGGGCCTGGCCCAGCTCTTCACCTGCGGTGGCTTCGGCATCTGGGCCCTGATCGACGGCATCATCCTGCTGACGAGCGAGAACCAGACCGACGCTCAGGGCCGGATACTGCGTGGCTGACGCCCCGCCGCGCTCGTGGTCCCTGCTCGGGCATCGGGCGTTGGCACCCCTCGCGGTGCTCGCCGCCGGCGTGGCGGGCGCCGGGTACCTCTACGTCACCGATCCGCACCAGCCCGGCCATGTCCTGCCTCAGTGCCCGTTCCGGCTCGTAACCGGCCTGCTCTGTCCTGCCTGCGGCGGCACCCGCATGGTGTACGACCTGATGCACGGTCACTTCACGGCGGCCTGGCTGGACAACAGGGCCCTGCTGATCACCTCGCCTTACGCGATGGCGCTGTTGGGGCGCTGGATGGTGGAAGGCCTGCGGGGGCGTCGCTGGCAGCCACAGCTGAGCCGCCGGACGCAGGCCGTTGTTCTGGTACTCGCCGTGGCGTGGGCCGTAGCACGCAATGCCGTCTAGGCCATGTACTGGCCATGACGGCCACGTCAACTGTTTCTGCGTGACGAAGCCTGATTTGATCAGAAGCTGCCTATAAGTGATCACAACATGGGAACGATCATTCGATATCTCTCCCATTCTCCCCTTCGGTCTCCCTAAGCTCCCTGCTCGCAGGGGGATGACAAAAGCGGGACTTCACCGTGGGATCCCTCGTGCACTCATCCAGTCCGGGGCAGATCCGTTCCGGACCTTAGGACTCCTTATGGCACTTTCAGGAGCACGATTCCATGACTGTCCCCACCCCTGAGGCCCCCTACGGCGTCGACCCGCTCGGCCGTCCGTACTCCGACAAGTCCAAGGTCGTCGCGGGCATCCTGCAGATCTTCCTGGGCGGCTTCGGCGCCGGCCGCTTCTACGTCGGCAGCACCGGCGTGGCGATCGCCCAGCTCTTCACCTGCGGTGGCCTCGGCTTCTGGGCGCTGATCGACGGAATCCTTTTCTTCACCAGCAACGACCGCACCGATAAGCAGGGGCGTGTGCTCCGCGGCTGAGCGTGTCCGGCCACGGTTCGCGGTTCGAGGGCCTGCTCCCCGGGAGCAGGCCCTCGCCTGGTACGGCGGCCGGTCAGAGCCGCTGGTGACGCCCCCGTCCGGCGTTGTTGATACAGCCGTAGGTGTCAGATACGCGGTTGTGGCGCTTTGCACCGGGCCGGGGGGACAACGAGGCGCTGAAGTACGCGTCCACCGCCACGGACAGGGAGAAGGGCGGCGGGGTGCTCAGCGCCCGGTACGCCTTCCACCGGGGCGTGATCGAGCGTGAGTCAGGGAAGTACAGGCCCACGCGCAGGCACCTGCAGCAGGCGCTGCGGACTGCCGTTTGCCGAAGCCACCGTGCCACCTGCGTCCGTCATCCCCGTTGCAGGGGCAGCTACGGCATCAGGACCGCCCAGTATGCATAGTCCCAGAGCTGCAGGCATGCCAAGGGCCCCCGACCGTTGTTGCTGGCCAGGGGCCTTCGTGCTGCAAGTGGCGAGTGCAGGGTTCGAACCTGCGTAGCTTGCGCGACAGATTTGCAGACCGCGCACCGGACAGCGTCGGCCAGCAGCGATTGGGCTTCGGGGAGGCGGCGCCCCCACAGCGTCATGCGACGGCCCGACCCAACGCCACCGGAGACATCGCGGGCGAACCGCCGACACGATCACCACAAGTCGGCCGCTGACGAATCGAGGCTGAGCCTGCTTGCGGACGAGCTCAAGTAGATCGATCCACCCGCCTTCGACGGCTACATCGGCTTCGTCCGGGCCGAGTTCCTCGACTGCTGGCTACGTACCGCCGGCACCACAGCGTTCAGCCCGCGGTGAGGCCGGAGAATGCTTCGGTCGTGAGCTCCTGGAGCTCTGCGAGCGGGACGTCGCGGAGATGCTGCGTGAGCCCCCACCGATGACCGAAGGGGTCGAGCAGCTGACCTTCTCGCTCGCCCCAGAAGGTGTCGCTCAACGGGCGAATCACGGTGGCCCCGGCACCGACGGCCTGCTGCCAGGCTCCATCGACATCATCGACATGCAGGTAGATGGCACCGTAGGTGCCGCCGAAGTGCTGCGGCCCGAAGGACTCCATCTCGGGGAACTCGTCGGCCAGCATCAGGGTGAGCGTCCCGATGCGGACCTGGACGTGGATCAGCCGACCACCGGGCACCACCAGCCTGGTGAGTTCTACGGCTCCGAAGGCCTGTTGATACCAGGCGGATGCCTCGTCCGTGCCGCGAGCGGTCAGGTGCAGGGTATGGGAGTTGAACGACATCGGTGCTTCCTCTCTGAGAACTGGGTCCGGCCGGTTCGAGCACGGCATCAGAGCGCGCCGACGACCCGATCGATCGACGGCCTTGCAGCGGGAGTTGTCAGGTGTGAGGTCGACTTGCCCTCAACTGCCCCATGACCGGAGCTTTTCCGGGTTGCGAACCGCCCAGATACGTTGGATGTGGGACTCGTCGATGTCAAAGGCGTAGACGGTCAGCACCTGACTGCCGTTCATCGCAACGAGGCCCGGTTGGCCATTGACGGTCCGCTCAAGAAGGTCGAGTCGGCCGGCGAGACCCGCCAGGTGCACCAGGAACTCCGCAACCCGAAGGTGCCCTTGGACCGGCACCGGCGAGGCCATCGCGCGACCGCCACCGTCGGCGATGGCGACCACCGACGGGTCGAGGAGTCGTACCAGGGCTTCCACATCTTTGGCCTGCCAGGCCTGCCGGAACTCACCGACGATGGCAGAACGCCGCTGCGCCCGTGCACCACGGGTGCGGGCAGCAGCCACTCGTCGGCGACCCGACGAGGCGAGCTCGCGGCACGCGCCGGGCGTGCGGCCGACGATCTCTGCGACTTCGTTGAACGGCACCCCGAACACATCGTGCAGCATGAACGCGACGCGCTCGGCCGGCGTCATCGAGTCGAGCACTACCAGGAACGCCATCTCGACGGACTCGTCCAACGTGATGTGGTCGGCGGGATCTCTCGCCGTCGATCCGTGGGAGAACCCGCCCCACTCGGCCCGCGCCGGCAGTGGCTCCGGAATCCACTCACCGACGTACCGCTCTCGGCGCATACGCGCCGAACGGAGCTGATCCATGCAGATCCGGCTCACGACGGTGGTCAGCCAGGCTGCGGGATTCGCGATGGCGGCCCGACGCTCGACAGGCTGCGCGAACCAACGGGCGTACGCCTCCTGCACGGCATCCTCCGCCTCGGTCAGCGAGCCGAGCAGCCGGTAAGCGAGATTGGCGAGGTTGCGCCGCTCCGACATGAGCGGCTCGTGCTCTAGACGCGCCGCAGCCTCGTCGTATCCGCCTGTGATGTCCATTCGGTCAGCACCTTTCGCTCGCCACGTGCGAATCCTTCCGCGAGATACGACGGATCAGGACCCGCCGACGTCAGCGGGCGACAACGAACGGCCCATCTCCTTACGTCGAGGCCACCTCGGCGTCGGTGTGGGTGCTGGCACAGCGGCCGACCACAACGGCGACCGCGTGCCCGTGGTTCGCCCCGATCCGCGACAGGGGAACGCATCATGACCGAGATCGGCATCATCATCGGCAGCACGCGTCGGGGACGGGTCGGCGCGCAGGTCGCCGAGTGGGTCCACGGAGTCTCGGCGCAAAGGTCCGACGCCGAGTTCGAGCTCGTCGATCTCGCCGGTTCCGATGCCGCATTCCTTCCGCGCAGGGCTCGTCGCTGCGGGGTTGAGTGCCTGTTCTCGAAGCGGCATCGCCCCCGGCCAGCCGTCGGTACGACCTCCGCCACGCGGGTATCTCGCTATGGCTGAACTCCGGGGTTGACCCGGCCGAGTGCGCGCGGCGCGCAGGCCACAGCATCGCAGTCCTGCCTCGGGTCTACGCGAAGTGCCTGGACGATGCGACCAAGGCCGCGAACCAGCGCATCGCCGAAGCCCTCCAGTGGTGGGACTGACCACTGGGTCCCGCCCAACCGCTCCCACGGATTGCCCACAGGCGCTGGTCAGTGCCGCCACACCGACGAGACAAACCGGGACTTAGAGCGCATTTCTCCCGCGTGATGCAAGATCGCCCAAGGCAGCAAAGAGGCTGTCTTCGAACGGCGTTTCCGCTGCTCAGGGCCGGTCTCTTGCTGCTGTGGCGGGTGCAGGGTTCGAACCTGCGTAGCTTGCGCGGCAGATTGACAGACCACGCCCGGCGCCCCTTCCGAGCTGCAGCAAGGCATCGTGAACCACGGCCCGCCCCACATCCACCCCGCTCCCACGGTCAGGCGGAGCCGAACCTGCGGTGGGATCCCCTGTCCGGCGCCATGGGGCGGCGTCGGCCTCCCAGTGGCGTCCGGCGATCGGCGCAGAACCACTGGGTTGAGCTGGAGCCTTTCGGATCGGCGAGCGGGAGGCTCTCGCGATCACCACGTTCGCCGTCGCCCGGGTGAGGGAGCGAAAGCCGGTGGTTCCATGAACTTGCTCCTGTCTCATTTCCACGGCGGCGGTGAGCAGTGTGGCGCGGCGGCCGGAAGGCCGCCGCGCCACAGGTTCGGCTTCAGCAGTGATCGAGCGTCAGCTCAGGCTGCAGGTGGCCGTCGGCCAGGTGGTGCTGCCGTTCTTCATGATGGTCATGCCCCAGTTGTTGCCCGAGCCGTTGGGGGTGGCGACGAGCGTCTGGGCGTCGGGGTAGGACGCGTTGACGTTCCAGGTGGCGCTGACCTTCTCCGGGGAGGGGACCTTGACGGTCACCTTCCAGGTGCTGGAGCCGGTGACCGCGACGTTGAGGTTGTAGCGGTCGCTCCAGGAGTCACCGGCGGACAGGGTGGCGGTGCAGCCACCGGTGCCACCGGTCGTACCGCCGGTGGTGCCGCCCGTGGTGCCACCGGTGGTGCCACCGGTGGTACCACCGCTGGTGCCTCCGGAGGAGGAGCCGACGGTGATGTTGGAGCTGCCGCTGCTCTGGTAGCCCTCGGTGGCGAGGATCTCGTAGTTCGGGGTGCCGAGGTTCAGGCCCGCGGACTTCCACGCGTTGAAGATGTTGGACACGGTGATGGTGCCGCCGGTGCGCTTGCCCTGGCGGACCGCCCAGTACTGGTAGAACGTCGCGGTGCCCTGGATGGACGGCTGGTTGACGCGCTGCGTCCGGTACAGGTCGTACGTGCTGCCGTCGCTGTTGACCGAGCCGAGCTTGGTGGCGCCGGTGCTCGGGTTGTAGTTGCCGTAGTTCTCGACGATGTACCACTCGATGAGCGGGTTGGTGGTCCAGCCGTACAGCGACAGGTAGCAGTTGCCGCTGCAGTTCCACGAGCCGGAGTAGGTCACCGGGTTGGTGTTGCCCGGGTTCCAGCCCTTGCCGGCGACGAAGTTGCCGACGTTGCTCCAGCTGGTGCTGTAGCTGCCGCCGCCGTTGAGCGTCATGGAGGACTGGCCGCCCCCGTCGCTCCAGAACGAGTAGTAGTACCCGCCGTCGGTGCCGGTCTGGTTCGAGCTGATGGTGGTGGCGGCGTTGGCGGTGCCGGGGACGAGCAGGAAGGCCGCGGCCGTGGTGGCGGCGAGCATGGCCGGGCTGATCACACGGCCCTTCAGGCGGCTCAGGGACTTGAACATGTGGACACTTCCTCCTTGGGAAGTCCGGGGGAGAAGTCGGACGGTCCGGTACGACTCGGCGGGGCTGCCGTCGGCCGGAGTGGCGATGCCGGGATGGCGGCGACCGCCGGTTGACGTCGTGCAACACTGCTGCCCAGGCTGTCATGCAACCGACAACCAGGGATCGGATACCGAGGCTGTTCGGCTTGACAGTGCTTGCGGGCCTGTCGATGACAACAGCGCCCTGATCGCCAGTGACTCACGCCTGTTGGTGCCGAGTGCGCTCGGATCGACGGAGGATGGTGCGTCGACGGCGAGGTCCTCGGCGGCCTTCGTCAGCTCGTCAGCTGCGGGGCCGTGCCGCGGGGCGCTGGGGTCGGAACAGCTTGGCCTGGCGGGTTGGAAGCCGTAAGGAGTCGCCTCCTTACGGGAAATTCTCGATCGGTGGAGAGTATGTGCCGGGTTCCGAGCGCCAGTCAATCACCTGGTTTCCGAAAGTTCGTCGAAACTTTTAAGCGGTGAGCCCGGTGCGCCTTCGAAATGTTTCGCCTTGCCCAACTGGCTGGGCCTCATGCGGCTCTGGGAGCCTCAAGTGCGGGATGACGTAGCATCAGCCCATCGTCGACTACCCATCAATCGATTCGGAATTTGCGCGAAAGTTTCGAAGCGGGTCCGGTCCGCTCCGCAGCCGTTGCCGGATCGGGCATCACGCGTCGAACAGGGCGGGGACAGGGACTCTGCTGGCCGGTGTCACTCGGCGGCGCTGTGGCCGGTTCCTGGGCACGCCCATGCGTGGGAGGATCCGTCAGCGCTTCCATGACCGGCCTGGTAGCAGGTTGGGAGGGACTCCTGTGGGCGGTCGCCTGACACCGCGCAGCGGCAGCGGCGGGACAGCCTCTGCCGTCCGGCCGCCGCCACGGGCCAGGCCTGTCGAACGTCGCCGGCGCCGATCAGGCGGTCGGCCGGGTCCGCTTCGGCCCTCGGCTCGGCGGTCGCGAGCCGACGCCAGGCGCGAGGCCAGTTGCGCTCGCCGAGCAGGGTCATCACCGCCGGCAGCAGCAACACCCCGATGACGGGGGCGTCGAGCAGGATGACGACGCCCAGACCCACGCCCAGTTGCTTGAAGTCCTGCATGCTCAGCGTGCCGAAGACCGCGAACACCGCGACCACGATGACCGCCGCGCTGGTGACTACGCCCGCGGTGGCGCGCAGGCCGTGGGCCACCGCGTCCTTCGTTGCCATGCCATGTTCACGTGCCTCGCGGATCCGAGGCCGCAATGCCGGACAAGCACCTGGTGCGCCGAGCCCTGTACAGCTGGGCCTGCAACGTAAACCGGCGGGACGAGGAACCGCCCGCCGACATGGCCAAGGCCCTGGCGTGGGTCGCCAAGAACTTGGTGAAGGTGTCCGAGCTGGCGGAGGCTCCGATGGTCCGGCGGATGCTCAAGGCCGCATCGGTGAAGCTCGACGGCACCTCGGCGGCGGCCTCCGTCGCGCAGCGCAAGCGGCGCATCCGGCACCACATCCTCGGCTACGCCGTGGAAGAAGATCTGCTCACCACCGACCCGATCCCCCTGGTGCAGTGGACAGCCCCCGATCCGGACGACCAGGTCAGCGCCGAGGTGGTGGTCAGCCCCGAGCAGGCCGCCGAGCTGCTGGCCACCGTCGGCCGGCAGGGCAGGGTCGGCCCGCGGCTGGTGGCCTTCTTCGGCTGCATCTACTACGCCGTCATGCGGCCCGCCGAAGTCGTCCACCTCCGGGCGGACCGCTGCGTACCGCCCCAGACCGGGTGGGGCCGGCTGATCCTCAACGGCAGCAGCCCCCGGGTGGGGTCGTCGTGGACGGACGACGGCGCCTCCCACGACCGCAGGGGCTTGAACCACCGCTCCCTCGAAGGCCACCAGGCCCGTGTCGATCCCTCCCGAGTGGGGCCAGCTGCTCCGAGAGCACCTGGACAGGTCCGGCACAGCACCTTACGGCCGGCTCTTCCGGACCTCCCGCGACGGGATGGTGCAGGAGAGTGGCTACGGCGCTGTCTGGGCCAAGGCCCACGCCCAGGTGCTGGACCCAGCCGACCAGGCCACGGCGCTGGGCAAGCGACCGTACGACCTGCGGCATGCCTGCGTCTCCCTGTGGTTGAACTCCGGGGTGGAGCCCACCGAGGTCGCGCGGCGGGCAGGACACAGCGTCGCCGTCCTGTTGCGGGTGTACGCCAAGTGCATCCACGGCGGCGAGGACCACGCCAACGAGCTGATCTCCAAACGACTCGCGCGCCGTGCCCGGCCCGTGCCCGAAGGTCAGGAATCTGGTCCGTGACTGATCCGGACTTCCTGGTCGGGGGGATTCGGGTGAGACAAAGCGGGACTATCCGCGCAAGGCGCCCGCTCGCCACTCCATCCCGTTCGAATGAACAGAAGAGGCCCTGAGCTGCGTTTCCGCTGCTCAGGGCCTCTTCTTAGGCAAGTGGCGGGTGCAGGGTTCGAACCTGCGTAGCTTGCGCGACAGATTTACAGTCTGCTCCCTTTGGCCGCTCGGGCAACCCGCCGGGATGTCTTGCGGGGCCTCGGCCCTGCTCGACGACGTAAACAATACCCGATGGCACCGGGTGCTTCGCCACCCGGTTGATCACGGGTGGATCAACGCCGGGATGGATAGGCTGGACCGCAGCCAGTGCCGTACCACCGCCAAGGAGAACCGACAGCATGGCCGACTCCAGTTTCGACATCGTCTCGAAGGTCGAGCGGCAGGAGGTCGACAACGCGCTCAACCAGGCCTCCCGCGAGATCGCCACCCGCTTCGACTTCAAGAACGTGGGCGCGTCGATCGCCTGGTCGGGCGAGAAGATCGAGATGAAGGCCAACTCCGAGGAGCGCGTCAAGGCGATCCTCGATGTCTTCGAGACCAAGCTGGTGAAGCGGAGCATCTCGCTGAAGGCGCTGGACGCCGGCGAGCCGCAGCTGTCCGGCAAGGAGTACCGGATCTCCGCCACCATCAAGGAGGGCATCTCCCAGGAGGACGCCAAGAAGGTCTCGAAGATCATTCGGGACGAGGGCCCCAAGGGCGTGAAGGCGCAGATCCAGGGTGACGAGCTCCGGGTCTCCTCCAAGAGCCGCGACGACCTCCAGGCCGTGCAGGCCCTGCTGAAGGGCAAGGACCTGGACTTCGCGCTGCAGTTCGTCAACTACCGCTAGATCCGGACACCGCTCCCGGACCGGGAGCGTGCAGCGGCCTCCCGGCCGCCATGGGGCACAACGAGGACACGGCTCCGAGCACCGTCTCGGCCGCGGCCCGTTGTGCCCTTTGCCGTCGGTGCCGCCCGTGGGGGCCGCGCGCCGGAGCCGCTGGGTCACCCCGGGCGTGGCGCCGCCGCCTCAGGGGGCTCCGAACCTGCGGTCGGTCGACACGATCTCCCGGCCGAGGGGCATCAGGGAGATGGGGATCATCTTGAGGTTCGCCCATGCGAACGGGATGCCGATGATGGTGGCGAACAGCGCCAGGCTGGTGATCAGGTGCTCCAGGGCGAGCCACCAGCCCGCGAAGATCACCCAGATCACGTTGCCGATGAACGAGGGCGCACCGGCGCCCGGCCGCTCGACGGTGGTACGCCCGAACGGCCAGATCACGTACCCGGCGATCCGGAACGCCGCGATGCCGAAGGGGATCGTGATGATCAGGATGCAGCAGATGATCCCCGCGATGACGTAGCCGAGGGCCATCCAGAAGCCGCAGAGGATCAACCAGAGGATGTTCAGGAGAGCGTTGATCAACTTCATGGACGCCAGCCTCCACTGAGCGCGGCCGAGAGCACAGCAACCCCCTACCCGGAAGTCGCCGCCTTCAGCTCCGCTGCTGACGGTCGCCCCTGCCGCGGGCGGCTCATCCCCGGCCGGGTTCACCTGATCGCCATGCCGGGGCAACCTTTCGGTGTCCTGGCGGGTCTTGTGCGGTGCGCGGCAGCCCGTCGGTGGGTGCCGGGCGGTACATCTTGGGGAGGAATCTTGCGCATACGTCATGTGGCGGTGCAGGCCGTCGCGGTGGCAGCGGTGTCGGCAGCCGTCGCCGCCATCCTGATCACGCCGGCCGCCGAGGCTGCGGTGCCGCGTGCCAGGTCTGCGGCCCCGGTGGACTTCAACGGCGACGGCTACCGGGATCTGGTGGTCGACGCGACCGAAGGCGCCGTGGGCACGGTGAAGCAAGCGGGGTACATCACCGTGCTGTACGGGTCCGCCCATGGCTTCAGCCCGGCCAACCGGCAGGTGATCACCCAGAACACCACGGGGGTCCCCGGCTCCAGCACGGCCGGCGCCTACTTCGGCACCGCGCTCGCGGTGGACCTCGACGGTGACGGCTACACCGATCTGCTCGCCGACACCCTGAAGCCCGTCGAGACGAGGATCGTGATCTGGGGCGGCAAGGGCGGCCTGCAGACCTCTCACGCCGCCGTGGTCGGGAGCAGACAGGGCGACGGGTTCCTGGGCCTCGCCCGTTACCGCCAGGCGGGTGACTTCGACGGCGACGGTCATGTCGACCTCGTCAGGATCGGCGGGCAGTCGACCGTCGCGTACGGTCCGTTCAGCCGCGCCGGCGTGCCGGCCCGCACCGCGAGACTGCCGCTGGACACGTCCACCCCCGGCGGCCTGTTCGAGATGTGGGACATCCACGGCATCACGGTCGGCGAGGTCACCGGCGACGGAGCCGACGATGTGCTCGTCACCGGCTCCCAGGGCCACGGCGGCTTCACCACCTATGTCTTCCCCGGCTCCAAGGCTGGGCTGTCGGACCACCCCACCCGCACCCTTCCCGGCGGCATGTCGGTCCGCACCGGGGACGTCAACGGCGACGGACGCAACGATGTGGTGGTCGGCAACTACACCGACTACCCGTCCAAGGGCGGCGGTTTCACCGTGGTCTACAACGGGGCGAAGGGCCTGACGGCGCCGGCCAAGCCCGTCTGGATCAACCAGGACTCCCCGGGTGTGCCCGGTCTCGGCGAGGGCGGGGACCAGCTGACGTTCACCCTCGCGGTCGGTGACGTCAACGGTGACGGACGCGCTGACGTGGTCGCCGGAGCGCCGGACGAGGACTACCCGGGCAAGGTCAACGCCGGCCATGTCATGGTCTTCCGGGGCACCGCCGGCGGGGTGTCGACCAGTGGCGTCCAGGACCTCAGCCAGGACTCCCCGGGCGTGCCGGGCGCCACCGAGCCGAACGACTTCTTCGGCGACTCCGTCGAGCTGGTGGACGGTGACCGTGACGGCCGCGCCGAGCTTGCCGCCGCCGCGACGATGGAGGACAACGGGTCCGGTGCGGTGGTGATCTTCCGCGGCACCACCAAGGGCGCCGTACCGTCCTTCGCCTTCACCGGCAAGGGTGTCGGCATGAACCCCGCGCAGGCCCACTTCGGCGTGCTCCCCACGCAGTGAGGGGCGTCCTCACCGCCCCGGACGGGGGGCGGGCGGGCCGACGGCCGCGCTCTTCGCGCCTGCGCCGTCCCTGACCTGATCTGTGGGGAGACGCCCCGGACCCGATCGCCGGTCCGGGGCGTCTCCCCTGTGCTGAATGGGCCCAGGTCGCCCGGCAGATGCAGACGGACCAGGCTCGGAGGGCCGGCCCGGCCGCACTCCCCCGCGACGCGAAGGACCGGCGCGCGTCGCGCGGTGCCCGGCGGGCGCCGGAGGTCAGGAGCGGTATCCGGCCATGCGCTCCAGCCGGGCGATGCGCTCCGCCATCGGAGGGTGGGTGGAGAAGAGCCGGGAGCCGACCTCTCCAGGCCGGAAGGGGCTGGCGATCATCATATGGCTGGCCGTCTGCAGCTGCGGCTCCGGCGGCAGGGGCAGCTGCTTGGTACCGGCGTCGAGCTTGCGCAGCGCACCGGCCAGGGCGATGGGATCGCCGGTGATGCGGGCGCCGTCGGCGTCCGCCTGGTACTCCCGGGAGCGGCTGACCGCCAGCTGGATCAGAGCGGCCGCGATCGGGCCGAGGATCATGATCAGCAGCATCCCCGCCAGGCCCGGGCCCTCGTCGTCGTCGCTGCGGCCGATCGGGATCAGCCAGGCGAAGTTCACCAGGAACATGATCACCGAGGCCAGGGCCCCGGCGACCGAGGAGATCAGGATGTCCCGGTTGTAGACATGGCTGAGCTCATGACCGAGGACGCCCCGCAGCTCCCGCTCGTCCAGGATGCCGAGGATGCCCTCGGTGCAGCAGACCGCTGCGTTGCGCGGGTTGCGGCCGGTGGCGAAGGCGTTGGGGGCCGCGGTGGGCGAGATGTACAGGCGTGGCATGGGCTGCCGGGCCGCGGTGGAGAGCTCGCGGACTATGCGGTAGAGCACCGGCGCCTCGATCTCGCTGACCGGGCGGGCGCGCATGGCGCGCAGCGCCATCTTGTCGCTGTTCCAGTACGCGTAGGCGTTGGTGCCCAGGGCCACGAGGACGGCGACCACCAGGCCGGTACGGCCGAAGAAACTGCCGATCACGATGATCAGCGCCGAGAGGGCGCCGAGCAGTACGGCGGTCCTCAGCCCGTTGTGCTGGCGGTGCACGGCCGGCCCTCCAAGACGTGCGACGGGTAAGCCTTCTTGTCGGACCAACGTGGGGATACGCGGTCCTGGTTCCCTTCTGCCCTGTCGGCGGGCCGCCCGCAACCGGGGAGCGTCAGAAGAGGCCGGTTCCGAGCACCCGCAGGACCGCCTGGGGCGCCAGCGAGAGCACCACCGCACCGGCCGCGGTCAGCGCCACGGCGGCTCCCAGCGGCGCCGGGGTGCGCTGCCGGGCCGGCTGCGGGGCGCCTTCGGGGGCGGCGGCGAAGAGCTTGGCCGTCCACAAGAGGTAGTAGTACAGGGCGATGACCACATTGACGGCCATGACGACGGCCAACCAGCCCAGGCCGGCGTCCACGGCGGCGCGGAAGACCACCACCTTGGCCAGGACGCCGACCACGCCGGGCGGCAGTCCCGCCAGGCAGAGCAGGGCGAAGGCCAGGGCCAGGGCGGCCGCGGGGCGGCGGGCGAAGAGGGCGCGGTAGTCGTTCAGCCGGTTCTCGGGCGCGCCGCGGCCCACGACCGCGACGACGGCGAAGGCGCCCAGGTTCACCACCGCGTAGACCAGGGCGTACGCGGCGGTGGCGGCGATGGCGTTGCCGCCGTGCCCGTAGCCGGCGGCGGCGAGCGGCACCAGCAGATAGCCGGCCTGGCCGATGGAGGACCAGGCGAGGAGGCGCACCGCGCTGCGCGGTGTGTCGGGGCGCTGGCGCAGTGCCGCGACGTTGCCGGCGGTCATGGTGGCGGCGGCGAGGATCGCCAGCAGCAGCCCCCAGGTGTGGCCGTACGGGCGGAAGGCGATGGCGGTGACCAGCGCGATCCCGGCGAGGCCGGCGGCCTTGGAGACCACGGAGAGGTAGGCGGCGACCGGGACGGGGGCGCCGGTGTAGGTGTCGGGCAGCCAGAAGTGGAACGGGACCGCAGCGACCTTGAAGGCGAAGCCGACCAGGGTCAGGGCGGCTCCGGCCTGGGCGAGGTGCTGAAGCTGGGTGGGCGCGTGCTGCAGGCCGTCGGCCAGCAGGGTCAGGTGGAGCGAGCCGCCCACGGCGTAGACGAAGCTGACGCCCAGCAGCATCACGGCGGTGGCGGTGACCGAGGAGAGGAAGAACTTGAGGGCGGCCTCGCCGCCGAGCCGGTCGCGGTGCAGGCCGACCAGGGCGAAGGCGGGAAGGGAGACCGTCTCCAGGGCGATCACCAGGGTGGCGAGGTCACGGGAGGCGGGCAGCAGGGCCGCGCCGGTGGCGCTGCTGAGCAGCAGGAACCAGTACTCGCCCGCGGGCAGCCGCTGCTCGTCGACGGTGTGCAGCGACAGCAGGGCGGTGAGCAGGGCTCCGCCCAGCGCGATCAGCTGGAAGACCAGCGCGAAGTGGTCGGCGACATAGGAGCAGCCGGCGTTGTCGGTGGTGGCCGCTACGGTTTTCAGGCAGAAGGTGGCGTGGTCGCCGTGGCGCAGGGGGACGAGGGCGAGCAGGGCTGCGGCGAGGGCGGCGACGCTGCCCCAGCCGAGCAGCTGCTTGCGGTGGGCGGGCAGCCAGAGATCGGCGACCAGGACGGCGAGGGCGGCGACGGCGGCGACCAGGGGCGGGGCGATCGCGGTCCAGTCGACGGACTGGATGAGCGCCCCGGGGTCGGCGACGGCCAGGTCGGCGAGGTGGTGTGCGGTCACGGCGGTCATGGGGGGCTGCCCGGGGG
>NZ_LIQR01000479.1 GCF_001418575.1 Peterkaempfera griseoplana | reverse complement strand
CGCACCCCGCTGCAGGCCGCCGTCTGGGCCGCCCGGCGCGGACTGATCTGACGCTCCGCCGGAGCGCACGGGGTGGAGCAGCAGTTCCACGCCGGAGACCCCTGAGCAGCGGGGGGCCGGGCGGCGGACGGCAGGGTCGCTCCAGGCGGCGGCCTCAGACCTCCAGCCGCCAGTCGTTGCTGTGCATCACCCGGCCCGGCGGGAACTCGATCTCGCACGGGCCGAGCAGCGTGAACCCGACCCGCCGGCAGATCGCGTTGGACGCCGGATTGCCCACCGACGGAAAGGCGTGCAGATACCGGTGCCCGGCCTCGGCCCGCACCGCGGCGACCAGGGCGCTGGCGGCCCGGACGGCGATGCCCCGGCCCTGGTGGGGCGGCAGCACGCTCCAGCCGGTCTCGTACACGGTCTCCCCGCGCCAGACCCGCTCCCAGAAGCCGATGGTGCCGACCGCCTCCCCGCTGCGGTCCAACACCACCTGGAACATCCGGCCCCGTGAGACGTCCAGGTACCGCTGATGCCGGGCCAGCACCTGTGCATCGCTCTCAGGGCCGCCGAGATGACGTTTCATCTCCGGGGTGTTGATCTTCTGCAGCAGCGCCAGGCCCTCCGCGGACCAGGGCTCGATCCGGACCTCCGGCGTGTTCTCCCGCATCTGCACGCCGCCCATCCTGTCATACGCTTCCGGCCTGCTCAGCGGCCGTTTTCAGCATCCCGGCGAGCACCTCGGACGCTCCGGCCCGCAGCTCGGCCAGGCCGGGCGGCCGGACCGAGGCGGCGCCGGCGACCGCATAGAAGAGCACCCCTTCGCACCAGGAGACCAGCAGCCTGGCGTGGCGCTCCGGGTCGGTGGAGCCCAGGGCGCCCAGCATCCCGGCGAGCGGCTCACGGAACCCCCGGCCGAGCTCGTCGTAGCGCTGCCGCAGCTCGGGCCTGCGGGTCGCCTCCAGGGCCAGTTCCAGCCGGGCCAGCAGCAGCACCCGCCCCTCGGTCATGGACCGGTGCAGCGCCAGCGCCAGGGCGTCGGCGAGCTCCGGCACCCCGGCGCCGGGGGCGGGGGCCTCGTCCGGAGTCAGCACCTGGCGCTCCCGTTCGGCCAGCCGGTCCAGGGCGAGGGCCAGCAGGGCGGCGCGGGTCCTGGCGTGGTTGGAGGTGGAGCCCTGCGGCAGTCCGGCCGCCTCGTCCACGGCCCGGTGCGTCAGACCCCGCAGCCCCCGCTCGGCGAGCAGTTCCACAGCGGTGTCGGCGATCAGCGCCGGACGGGTCGGGCTCATGGCGCCAATTTATCGCCACTACAGATGTAGTATCGCACTACGGACGTAGTGAAGGAGGCGGCCCCATGAGCACCCGGACCCCGCACGCCGTGGTGGTGGGCGCCGGCATCGGCGGACTCACCGTGGCCGCCGCGCTGCACCGCGCCGGCTGGTCGGTCACCGTGCTGGAACGCGCGGCGGCGCTGGAGCCCGCGGGCGCCGGCATCGCCCTCGCCCCCAACGCCCAGCGCGCCCTGGACACCCTCGGGGTCGGCGACCGGATCCGGGCCATGGCCGCCTTCCAGGGCCCGGGGAGCCTGCGGCGTCCCAGCGGCCGCAGGCTCTCCACGACCTCCGGCGAGCAGGCCGCGGCGCGGTTCGGCGGACCCGTGGTGGTCGCCCGTCGCACCGAGGTGGTGGAGCTGCTCGCCGCGCTGCTGCC
>NZ_LIQR01000478.1 GCF_001418575.1 Peterkaempfera griseoplana | reverse complement strand
CGGCGTACGACCGGGTGCTGGCGGAGGAGCCGCACCGGGTGCTGCAGTACTCGACGACCGAGGGGGACCCGGCGCTGCGGGCCGCCGTGGCGGAGCGGCTCTCCGCGCGGGGACTGGCCGGATCAGCGGACGACCTGCTGATCACCGTGGGCTCGCAGCAGGCGCTGACGCTGCTGTCGATGGCGCTGCTGGAACCCGGCGATGTCGTGCTGGTGGAGGACCCGACCTATCTGGCGGCGCTGCAGTGCTTCGGTTTCGCGGGCGCCCGGGTGGTTCCGGTGCCGTCGGACGACGAGGGCATCGACCCGCAGCGGCTGGCGGAACTGGTGGTCCGCGAGCAGCCCAAACTGCTCTATGTGATCCCCAACTTCCAGAACCCGACCGGCCGTACGCTCTCCACGGAGCGGCGGCAGGCGGTCGCGGAGGTGGCCGCCCGGCACGGGGTGTGGATCGTGGAGGACGACCCCTACGGCGAGCTGCGCTTCGACGGGGAGCCGGAGCCCTGGATCGCCTCACTGGAGGCGGCGGCGGACCGGACCGTGCTGCTGGGCAGCTTCTCCAAGATCATGGCGCCCGGGATGCGGCTGGGCTGGCTGCGTGCGCCGGCCGCGCTGCGCCGCGCCTGCGTGATCTCCAAGCAGGCGGCGGACCTGCACTCCTCCACGGTCGACCAGGCTGCTGCCGCGCGCTATCTCGCGGACACGGACCTGGACGGGCATCTGGAGCGGGTGCGCCACGCCTACCGGGAGCGCCGCGACGCCCTGCTCGCCGGCCTGCCCGCCGCGCTGCCGCAGGGCAGTTCCTGGAACCGGCCGGCGGGCGGGATGTTCCTCTGGGTGCGGCTGCCCGACGGCATGGACGCGACCGCGCTGCTGCGGGAGGCCGTGGCACGCGATGTGGCCTATGTGCCGGGAGCGCCGTTCTTCGCCGGTCCGGCCGACGACGCGACGCTGCGGATGTCCTTCACCACGCACACGCCCGAGGAGATCGCCGAGGGCCTGCGGCGGCTCGGCGGGGTCTTCGCCGGAGACTGAACCGCCGGGGAAGCGTCGGGGGACCGAACCCGCGGGGACTGAACCCGCGGGGACCGAACCGCCAGAAGACGACGACCGGCCCCGCCTGGGACGGGGCGGGGCCGGAGGCCGGCAGTGCGTCAGGCGCGGTGGCTGAACTCGCCGTCCCGGGCACCGTCGAGGAAGGCCTGCCACTCACGGGCACTGAAGGTCAGGACCGCGCCCTGAGGGTTCTTGGAGTCACGGATCGATGCGCCGCCGTCCGGGGCGGGCGCCACCTCGACGCAGGTGGAGTCGCCATTGCTGTGGCTGCTCTTGCGCCACTCCTGGCGGCCGGCCTTCTCGTTCTGCTGCCGGGTGGTCTTCTCCCGGTTGGTCTTTGCAGACATCTTTGTCTCCTTGCGGGGGCCGGCGCCCTTCGCCGGTCCCGGCACCAGCCTGCCCCGGGACGCACACGTACGCGACTCGAACAGTTACTCGTAGTCGCAGCCCCTGGTCCGGCGCAGGAACCGGACCGCCGGACCGGGACCGGGGCGCGGCGTCCCGGGGCGCTCCGGCTCTAGGAGGGCCAGCCGTCCATCAGCGAGTGCACGGTGATCCGGGGCGAGGTGGGCGAGGCGAAGAAGCCGGCCCTGGTGGGCGCCGCATGGGCGGGCGTACGGGCGGCCGCGGACCTGAGGACGGCGACCACCCGGGCGGCCAGGGCGTCCGCCTGCTGCTTGAGGGCCGCGGGCGAGTCGCCGGTGCCGCGCAGCGACTGGAGCTCCCGCTGGATGTGGGCGAGCGCGGCCCGGTCGGCGCTGCTGAGGTGGATGGGCTGCGGGGTGTCCACGATGAACTGGTAGGCCCCGGCCATGGTTTCGCAGCCGGTGCAGTGGTTGTTGGTCGCCCGGCTGACGTTCCTGGCGTCCAGGTGGAGGTGGCTGCCGCCCATGGTGACGATCTGGAAGGAGAGGGCCACCGAGCGGCAGTGCTCACCCGCGGTGCAGCCGCTGGAGGAGGCCAGAGCCTGGTTGACCACGCCCGCGCCGACCGTGTCGCCGAACTCGTGGACGGTGAGCGAGGCTCGGAAGTCCCGGGTGTGGACCCGGTTGGCGTTGCTGATCGCCCCGTCCACCGTGACATGCACCTCGGGCATGGTGAGCCCGGAGGAGGCGGGGGCGGGGCCGGTCACGGCCTCCGCCGGGGCCGCGGTGGCGACGGCGGCCAGGCCGGCGGTGGCCAGCAGGCCGATGCGCAGCAGCTGCTGGGCCCGCTGCGGCCGGTCCTTGCGATGGTGGGTCTGGGTCATGGACTGTCTCCGTTTGCGGTGGTCG
This sequence comes from Peterkaempfera griseoplana, assembly GCF_001418575.1. Lineage (GTDB taxonomy): Bacteria > Actinomycetota > Actinomycetes > Streptomycetales > Streptomycetaceae > Peterkaempfera > Peterkaempfera griseoplana. The sequence goes on along the minus strand of NZ_LIQR01000478.1, from coordinate 14,272 downwards.
ATGGTTCAGCTCGGCTGCGCTGTGGCAGTCGGTGGCGGGGTGTCGGTCGACGGCGGCGGGCTGGTCCCCGGCGGCGTACTGCTGTCCGAGGACGGCGGGGCACTGCTCTCCACGGGCGGCTGGGCGCTCTCGGAGGCCGGTACGGTCGCCGGGGGCGGAGCGCTGGTCCCGGTCCCGGCCGGGGGCGGAGTGGCGCCCGCGGGCTGCGCCGGGGCGCTGGAACGCGGCGCGGAGCTGGGGGCCGCCCCGGACGCCGAGGCGCCGGCCGAGGGCGCGGCGGTGGCGGAGCCGCTCGGGGCGGCGGTGGCCGCCGAGGGTCCCGGAGTCGCCGTCGCGGTGTGCTGCTCGATGCGGCCCGGGGCGGTGCTGCGGCCGTGCCCGGGCGCCGTGCCCGGGGTGCTGGGTGCCGGACGGCTGGGGAGGTTGGGTTGCAGCGCCGGGATCATGGGGGCGGCGGGCGGCAGCGGCTTGGGGGTGAGGCCATGGGTCCAGGCGCCCACCAGGACCGCGCCCACGCAGCCGATGCCCACCAGCAGCCCGATCCTGGCCGCGGGCCGTCCCACGGTGGCACGGCCCGCCGAGCGGATCAGCCGGTGCCCCACCCGCACCACCAGATAGGCGATGCCTCCCATGGGCAGGATGAGCAGCACGGAGCCCACGACGCCGAGGACGGATTCGGCGACGGCCCCCTGCCGGAAGGCGGCGGCGGTCCCGGTGATCTGGTCGGTGAGGGACCGCTGTGCGGTGGAGAGGATGCGCGGCAGGTTCCACAGGGCGTAGGAGAGCTCTCCGACGACCAGGGGGACCATCATCAGCACCCAGGCGGTGACCACCACCCTCGCGGAACGCTTGAGGTCGGCGACCTCGCGCTGCACCGGGCGACCGGGGACCATGCTCAGCAGGATCGGTTTGATCTTGCCGAAGAGGTCGGGGACGCCGGCCAGGTCCCCGAGGATGTAGTAGCCGTCCAGCCGCAGTGCGGGCATCAGCTGTTCCAGCACCTCGAAGTGGGCCAGATAGGCCGCTGCGAGGAAGACCTGCTGCCCGGTCAGGAAGTAGCTTCCGAAGAGGCCCAGGATGAAGACCACATTGAAGTAGATGCCGCCCAGGTCGGTCCGGATGCGGCCGCCGCGGCCGAGCCGGTAGACGTCGGTGACGTCGGTGTACATGGCCGGCCAGATCAGATAGAGCCCGCATCCGATGCACCCCGGGTGGGCGCCCCCGTACCGGCAGGCCGAGGCGTGGCCGAACTCGTGGAAGACCATCGAGGCCACCGTCAGCCCCAGCACCACCAGCAGCAGCACGGGCTGCTCCAGGGTGTGCAGCACCGGGGTCATGGCGCCGAACCAGCCGAAGAACCAGACGTCCAGCCCGGCTGCGGCGAGCAGCGCGGCGGCCACCGCGGGCGGCCGGTGCAGCCAGGAGAGCGAGCGCGAGATCCGGGCGACCCGGCGCTCGTTGAAGAGGACCTTGTGGCCCTTGAGGCTGAGCAGCAGGTCGGTCCTGGGGGCGTCGACCTGGTCGTCCTCCTGACCGGGCGGGACGGTGACGCCCAGCGGCTGGAGCTTGTTCTCCAGCAGATAGGCGATGTTGTCCGCGCTGACCTCGCGGCCGAACTCGGCGCTCACCCGGAAGGCGATGCGCTCGCGGTCGCGGACGCCGTCCACGGCGCAGGCCACCAGATAGAGCAGCCGGGTGAGCTGGACCACCTGCCCGTCGCCGCGCCGGGCGATGTAGCGGGGCTCGGCGAAACCGGATCCCCGGTACTCGCCGTGCAGTTTCAGGCCGGCGCTGAGGCGGGGCGGCAGTGCGTCGTCCTCGGGCTCCGGTTCGGGCTCCGCCTGCGGAGCCAGGGCTTCATAGGTGTACCAGGCGTACTGCTGCGGCCCCGGGCTCCCGCCCTGGTCCTCGAGCGCGGTCATGGCTGTCCTCCCCCTGGGCCCGCTCCCCCGCGGGCCGGTGCGCGCCGCGGTGGCGGGGGCGACTCCTGCCTCGCCCCCGCCACCGCGGATGGTGCGTCTTACTGGCTGATGGAGATGGACTGGTTCGCCGCGGACTGGGCGACGGCGAACGGCGAGTGGTCGTTCAGCGCCAGCGACTCGTTGGAGGCGGCGACATTGGCCACGTGCTTGGTGACGTTGACCGTCTTGGTGAAGTTCAGGCTGAACTTGGTGAGCGCCTCGCGACCGGGCAGCAGGTCGGCGGACTCGGCGGCCAGCTCGTCGATGTTCATGGACATGGTTGTCTCCTTGCGTGCTCCCCCGGCGGGGTGTGCGCCGCCGGGGGGTGGTTCCGTACGGGGTGCGGTCCGCGGTCAGGCGACGGCCTGACGCAGCGTCACTGCTTGATGCTGATCGACTGTCCGGCGGAGGCCTGCGCCACGGCGGCGGGCGACCACTGGTTGACGGCCTGGGAGCTGTTCTCCGCACTCACGTTGGCCACGTGCTTGGTGACGTTGAGCGCCTTGGTGATGTTCAGGCTGAACTTGGTGAGGGCCTCACGGCCGGGCAGCAGGTCGGCGGACTCGGCGTCGAGCTCACGCGGGTCGAGCATGGTCTTCTCCCCCTCAGGGATAGGCAGATTTCGGTCCGGACCGCTCAGGAACCCCCCCGAGACTGTCCGATCCGTTCGGACGTCCTGTCCGACGAGATTGGACAGTAGTCGGGCCCGGCCGGACGCCGCAAGCCGATTCCGGCAGCTCTGTGCAACAGACCTGTAACAGCGAGCGACGTCACCGGCCGCACCCGGGCCCCCGGCGGACGTCCGGTCGCTCCCCCCACGGGGTGCCCGGCCGATCCGGCGCAAGACGCCCGGCCATAGACTGGGCCGGCCGTGAGCCCGAGCAGGAAGCGACCACCAGTGGCCAATGCGTTGCAGGAGCTGATCCGGGAACGACTGGAGCGTCACGGCTGGTCGTACGGCGACGTGGCGCGGCGCGGCGGCGTCCCACGCTCGACGGTGCACCACCTGGCCACCATGGAGGCCATCCGCCGGATGCCCCAGCCGGCCACCCTGGAGGGGCTGGCCCGCGGGCTGGAACTCCCCCTGGACGCGGTGCGCGGCGCCGCGGCCGAGGCCTGCGGGATCCACCTCTACGCCGACGAGGCGCGCGACCCCGAGGTCGATGTGCTGATCGCCAGCCTCAAGCAGCTCTCCATGGAGGACCGCCGCCATGTGGCCGCGCTGGTGGAGTCGCTGCTGCGGCGCGGCGGCTGACCGGCGGGGCAGCTGACCGACAGGGCGCCCCGCCGCCGGATCCCGGCGCCCCGTCCCGGGCGCCTGGCACCGCGGATCTCGTCACAATTGAGGAAGTACGGGCCGTCGATGGGGGATATCGCCGTCCGCACCGCGACCGCGGACCGGGCCCGTGCCTATCGTCGCCTTCTGCCCCGGGGTCGGTGAGAGCCGCGGACCCGCCGGGCTGTGGGGGGACCTGTGACGACCGAACGGCGGCCCGTCCGGACACGTCTGACGGTGGTGCACGGCGTGCGCGGCTGCGCGGCCGCCGCAGTGGCCCGCCGGCCCGGGACCGGCGCCGTGGTTGTGCTGCTCCCCGACGACCCGGTCCCCGACGGGCCCCGGGCGCTGGACCTGGTGGCCGCACTGCTGACCCGGCAGGAGATGCACCGGCTCCAGGAGTGCCTGGCGGCCCTGCGCCGCGGCGAGGGCCGCCGCGAGATGCTCGCCGGCGCATCGGTGCTGGTCTGCGACGACGGCCGCCCGGAGACAGCGGCCGGCTGAGGCCGGCGGACGGGCCCGGCCGTTCCGTTGCCTGCGCCGCAGCCCCGGGGCGGCCGGCCGCGGCGGATCCCGCCGTGGCCGCCGCGCGCCCCGTTGACCTCCGGCTCAGAGCCGGGACAGCTCGTCCACCAGGTCGTCCAGCCCCAGCGACCCCTGGGAGAGCGCGGCCATGTGCCACGCCTTGAGGTCGAAGCCCGCGCCGTGCGCCGCCCTGGCGGCCTCGCGGCCCCGCAGCCAGGCGCGCTCACCCAGCTTGTAGGTGATGGCCTGGCCCGGCATCCCCAGATAGCGGACCAGCTCACTGTCCAGGAAGTCCGGCGCCAGTCCGCAGTGGCGGCCGAAGAACTCCCGGGTGGCCTGCGGCGTCATCGCCTCTCCGGGCCGGTACGGGGAGTCGGCCGGGAAGGCCAGCCCGAGATGCATGCCGATGTCTCCGACCACCCGGAGTATCCGCAGCATCTGGGCGTTGAGATAGCCGAGGCGCGCACCCGGGTCGGTCAGCCGGCCCAGCTCGTCCATCAGGCGCTCGGCGTACAGCGCCCAGCCCTCGGTGTTGGCGCTGATCCTGCCCAGGGTGGTCTGGTAGGTGGAGAGGGAGTCGGCGACGTACTTCCACTGCCCGTGCTGGAGATGATGGCCGGGAACGCCTTCGTGGTACCAGGTGGAGACCAGGTCCCAGGTGGGGAAGCGGTCGCGGCCGCGGGTGGGCAGCCAGGTGCGGCCCGGGCGGGAGAAGTCCAGCGACGGCGCGGTGTAGTAGGGAGCCGCGGCACTGCCGGGCGGAGCCAGCATGGACTCCACCCGCAGCAGGGGCTCCGCGAGGTCGAAGTGGCTGCCCTGGAGGTCCTGGATCGCCTGGTCCATCAGCCCCTGGAGCCACTCCCTGGCCGCCTCGGCCCCCTCGATCGCCGGACCGTGCTCCTCCAGGTGCTCCATGGCCTCCAGCGGGGACGCACCCGGCAGGACCCTGTCCGCCTCCGCCCGCATCTCTGCGTCCAGCCGGTGGAACTCGCTCCAGGCCCAGCCGAACGCCTCGTCCAGGTCCGGTTCGGCTCCGGTCCAGTAGCGGACCAGACGGGCGTAGCGCTCCCGTCCCACGGTGTCCGCGGTGGTGGCCACCGCGGGGGCGTAGCTGTCGCGGAGCCAGTCGCGAAGGCCGGCCAGCGCCTCGGTGGCCGCGGCCGCGGCGCCGTCCAGCTCCGCCCGCAGTGTCTCGGGGCCGCCGGCGGCGACATCGGCGAACCAGCTGCGGCCCGCTCCGGAGTCCAGCCACTCGGCGAGCTGCCCGACCACGGTGGAGACCTGCCGCGGACCGGAGAGCAGTCCGCGGCGGACGCCCTCGGCGAGCGTCGCCCGGTAGCCCTCCAGCGCCCGGGGCAGACGGGCCATCCGACGGGCGATCACCGCCCAGTCGTCCTCCTCGGCGGTCGGCATCAGGGTGAAGACGGCGCGCAGGTCGTGCAGCGGGGAGCCCAGGTTGCGCACGGCGCGCAGCTCCTCGCCCGTGTCGTGCAGGGCGAGATGGGCGGTCAGCCGCTCGCGGAGCAGCCGGGCGCAGCGCGCCTCGGCGGGATCGCCACCGGCGGCCGTCTGCGCGGTGGCGAGTTCGGCGAGGGTGCGGCGGGCCAGTGCGGCGGTGGCCGCCAGGCCGTCGGGGGACAGGTCGGGAAGGCGGTCGTCGGCGGGGTCGAGCCCGAGATAGGTGGCGAGCGACGGATCGAGGTCGGCGAGCGCATGGACGTAGGCATCGGCGATGCGGCGGGGGGTTGCCCCGTCGGCTGGGGTGGTCGCTTGTTCGGCCATCCCGTCATCCTGGCGCAGCGGACCCGGTGGCGCTGCCCTTTGCCGAAGGGGGCGTCACCGGGTCCGCTGCTGGCCGCGGCTCACTCGTCGGGGTAGCGCAGCCCGATGCGGTCGCGGACGGTGTCCAGGGTGGCCATCAGGGAGAGGGTGCCGTCCAGCGGTACCAGGTCCGACTCGGTGGCCCCGGCCTGCAGGCAGCGCATCACTTCGAGGGCCTCGTGGGTGTAGCCGTTGCCCGGGGCCTTGGGCAGCGTGACGGTCTCCGGCTCGTGGCCGTCGCGGTGCAGCACGAAGGCGTCGGGGTGGAAGAAGTCCCGGGCGACGACGATCCTGCCGCGGGTGCCGTTGACGGCCGCGTACTGGGAGGTGGCGGTGGTCAGCGAGCAGGAGAGGTTGGCCACCGCGCCGGTGTCGTAGCCGAGCAGGATGCCGGTGTTCTCGTCCACCCCCTGGGGGTTGAGGGCGGCCCAGGCGGAGACGGAGGTGGGTGCGCCGAGGAAGAGCTGGGCGAAGGCGACCGGGTAGACGCCGAGGTCCAGCAGGGCGCCGCCGCCCTGAGCGGGGTCGTGCAGCCGGTGGGCCGCCTGGTAGGGCACGGCGATGCCGAAGTCGGCGTGGACGGAGCGGACCTCACCGATGGCGCCGTCGGCGACCAGTTCCTGGATGCGGCGCACGGTGGGGTCGACGTACATCCACATGGCCTCCATCAGGAACAGCTCGCGCTTGCGGGCGAGGGTGACGAGGTCCTGTGCCTGGGCGAGGTTGAGGGTGAAGGGCTTCTCGCAGAGCACCGCCTTGCCGGCCTCCAGGCAGAGGGCGGTCGCGGCGTGGTGGGCGGAGTGCGGGGTGGCGATGTAGACGACATCGATGTCGGGGTCGTCGGCCAGGTCCTGCCAGGTGCCGTAGGCGCGGGCCGCCCCATGGCGGTCGGCGAAGCGGCGGGCGGACTCCGTGGAGCGGGATCCCACGGCGGCGAGCTCGGCGTCGTCGGGGAGCAGGCGCAGGTCGTCGGCGAAGGAGGCGGCTATGCCGCCGGTGGCGAGGATGCCCCAGCGGACGGGGCGATGGGCAGCGGTGGTCACCTTCGGCAGCGTACGTGCTGCGGCGGCCACGTGGTACGGCCGGGCCGCCAGGTGAACCGGAAGTGGCCGCAGAGGGGTTGACGATCCTACTGACAGAGAGTCTTATAAGGCGGAGGAGCCGCCGCCCCGGCGGCCCTGGCACAGATGAGGGGATCGAGCCATGGGCATGAGGGCCCTCGAGAGTCCGGACGCGGACCGCGCGGTGGCGGCGGCGACCGCGATGCGGGACGCGCTGGGCGAGCTGACCGACCGGGAGCAGGTCGCCGAGCGGCTGCTGGCGGCCTCCGACCGGCACTCCTTCGACCCGGACACCGACCTGGACTGGGACGCCCCGCTGGAGGAGGGCAAGTGGTTCCTGCCGGAACGGCTGGTCTCCCTCTATGACACTCCGCTCTGGGAGCGGATGAGCGAGCAGCAGCGGATCGAGCTCTCCCGGCACGAGGCGGCCAGCCTGGCGGGCGCCGGCATCTGGTTCGAAATCATCCTGATGCAGCTGCTCACCCGGCACATCTACGACCTCGACCCCACCAGCCGCCATGTCCGCTACGCGCTCACCGAGATGGCCGACGAGTGCCGCCACTCCAAGATGTTCGCCCGGCTGATCCAGAAGCTCGGCACCCCCGTCTACCGGCCGACCGGGCTCACCCACTTCCTCGGCCGGGTGCTGAAGACCGTCGCCACCACCCCGGGCGCCTTCACCGCGACCCTGCTGGTGGAGGAGATCCTCGACCAGATGCAGCGGCAGACCTTCCCGGACGAGACGATCCAGCCGCTGGTCCGCGGGGTGACCCGGATCCATGTGGTCGAGGAGTCACGGCATGTGCGCTACGCCCGTGAGGAGCTGCGCCGCCAGATGACCGACTGCCCGGCCTGGGAGCGGCACTGGACCCGGCTGTCCTCCGGCGAGGCCGCGGTGGTCATCGCCCGCTCGCTGATCAGCCCCCGGGTGTACGCGGAGGTCGGCCTGAACCCCAAGGTCGCGCTGGAGCAGGCCAGGAGCAGTGAGCACCGCCGGGCCACCCTGCAGTGGTCGGCGCAGCGGCTCACCACCTTCCTGGACGAGATCGGCGTGCTGGCCGGTCCGGCGACCCGTGCCTGGCGGCGGTCCGGACTGCTCGCCTGAGCCGTGTCGGTGACGGCCGTTAGGCTGGCGGGCATGCACGCCGAAGCAGCACCCGCAGCCGAGCGCCCCCGCCGGGGCGCCTATCGCAGGCTCCCGGTGGAGCAGCGTCGCGAGCAGCTGATCGCGGTCGCCCTGGAGTTGTTCGCCGCCCGCCCGCCGGAGGAGGTCTCGCTGGACGACGTGGCGGAGGCCGCCGGGGCGTCCCGGCCGCTGGTGTACCGCTACTTCGCGGGCGGCAAGCAGCAGTTGTACGAGGCGGCGCTGCGCAGTGCCGCACAGGAGCTGACCCGGCGGTTCGTCCAGCCCGCCACCGGGTCGCCGACGCAGCGCCTGGCCCAGGTGCTGGATCGTTACTTCGGGTTTGTGGCCGAGCATGACGCCGGATACGGCGCACTGCTGCGCGGCGGCTCGGTGGTGGAGACCGAGCGGACCTCGGCGATCGTGGACGATGTCCGGCGGGCGGCCTTCAGGCATGTGATGCGGCATCTGCGGGTGCGTGAGCCCGGCCCCCGGCTGGCGCTGCTGGTGCGGTCCTGGATCTCCGTGGTGGAGGCCTCCGCCCTCACCTGGCTCGACGAGGGCCGGCGGATCCCCCGGGAGGAGCTGCGGGACTGGCTGGTGGACCAGTTCACCGCCATGTTCGCCGTCACCGCACTGCACGACGCCCAGACCGCCGGGGCGCTCTCGGCGATGCTCGCGCTGGAGACCGCGGACGGCCCGTCCACCGGGGTGGCCGCCCTGCTGCTGCGATCCGCCGGCGCAGCGGACACGGCGCCGCGCTGAGCGGCGCGGCGGGAGCCCTGGCCGCACCCGGTGGGCGCTGCCCCTGACGGCCCGGGACGCGCGCTGCGCGGGGTCCGCCCCGCGGAGCGCCGACCGTACGGCCGGAGCAGCGCCCCGCGGACGGCGGAGTGCCCCCGGTCAGGCCTTGCCGAGGGTCTGGCGCTGACGGCCGAGGCCTTCGATCTCCAGCTCCATGACGTCACCGGGCTGGAGGTAGGGGGTGCCGGGACGGCCCATGGCGACTCCGGCCGGGGTTCCGGTGTTCACGATGTCGCCGGGCTCCAGCACCATGAACTGGCTCAGATAGTGCACGATCTGACGCACCGTGAAGATCATGTCCGCGGTGTTGCCGTCCTGCCGCGGCTCCCCGTTGACCCACAGCCGCAGCGCCAGCCGCTGCGGGTCGGCGACCTCGTCCGCGGTGACCAGCCAGGGGCCCAGCGGGTTGAAGGTCTCGCAGGACTTGCCCTTGTCCCAGGTGCCGCCGCGCTCCAGCTGGAACTCCCGCTCCGAGACGTCGTTGGCGACCGCGTACCCGGCGACGCAGGCGTGCGCGTCCTCGGGTGTCTCCAGATAGCGGGCGGTGCGGCCGATCACCACGGCGAGCTCGACCTCGTAGTCGGTGCGGGTGCTGCGGCGCGGGACCAGCACCTCGTCGTCGGGGCCGACGACGGTGTTGACCGCCTTCATGAAGACGACGGGCTCACGGGGCGGCTCGGCGCCGGTCTCGGCGGCGTGGTCGCGGTAGTTGAGGCCGATGCAGACCACCTTGCCGGGGCGGGCGACCGGCGGGCCCAGCCGCTCACCGGCGATGTCGGCGGCCGGTAGGGCCCCCTCACGGATCCGGCGGGCGAGCTCCGCCACGTCCAGCCCGGCGAGGAAGGCGCCGTCGATGTCGGGGGTGATCCCCGACAGGTCGAAGGCGGAACCGTCCGCGTCAAGAACGACGGGGCGCTCCGCCCCGGGAGGGCCGACCCGCAGAAGCCTCATGTGCCGTCACCGCCTGGTGTTGGAGAACGCATGGAGAGATACCTCCGATGTCTACCAGGGGACGGACGGCCCTGGCCAGCCGGTGTCCACCGCAGGCCGGAGGTGGTCCGGGAACGACCGGCCGGAGGTCAGCCGCCGGCCTGATCGGCCGGGTCGGCCGGGTCGGCGGGGTCGATCGAGGAACGCAGCCACTCCTCCACCCCGGCGATGTGCACCAGCGCATGGGCCTGTGCCAGGTCGGCGCGGCGGGCCCGCAGGGCGTCCAGGATCGCCCGGTGCTCGGCGAGGGTACGGGCCAGGGCACCCTCGTCGGTGAGGCCCCGCCAGACCCGGGCGCGGACCGTGGGGGAGCCGATCTGGGCCAGCAGCCCGCTGAGCACCGAGTTTCCGGCGGCGGCCACGATGCCCCGGTGGAAGTCCAGATCGCACTCCACCAGCTCCTCCACCGTGGTGGCGGCCTCCGCCCGGCGCTGCAGCTCCTCCAGGCCGGCGAGCTGCTCCGGGGTGGCCCGCAGGGCCGCGGTGGCGGTCGCGGCGGGCTCCAGCATCCGGCGGACCTCCAGCACCTCCAGCAGTGAACCGCCGTGGCGCAGCTCCACCATGAAGCCCACCGCCTCCAGCAGCCGCTCGGGCTCCAGGCCGGTGACGTAGGTGCCGTCCCCCTGCCGGACGTCCAGCACATGGATCAGCGACAGCGCACGGACCGCCTCACGCAGCGAGTTGCGGGAGAGGCCCAGCATCGCGGCCAGGTCGGCCTCCCTGGGAAGCCGGTCGCCCGGACGCAGCCGGCCGGAGGCGATCATCTCCCGGATCCGGGTGATGGCCTCGTCCGTGACCGACACCGGCCCACCTCCCTTGATCCCCACCGCGGACGTCCGTCCATTGTGGCGGTCGGCGGCCGGTACGGCTACAACCGATGCGGGTGGCCCGGAACGGCTCGGCCCGGCCCCTGCCGTCCGCCGGGTGTCCGACGGCTCCGACAGGGGCCGGATCCGTCCGCGCGGCCCTGGGGGGATGCCGGCCGCGGGAAGGCAGACGCGGAGCCCAGGGGGTCGGTTCCGGCCTGCGTTCCTCACGGTACGCGGCTTCCCTGACCGAACGCTGAGCGCTGCTTGAGAGACCGGTGGGAGCGGCGCCCCGCGGCCGCCCGGTGACGACCGCGCCGGCAGGTCCGCACCGGGGCCCGCATGCTCGGCGCCCGGGTGGGAGGATGACCGGGTCAGGTGCGGCGGCGCGGCCCGCACCGGCGGACCGGAGGTGGGCGAGATGGCCAGGCGGGCTCCCGAGAGCGATCCGGCGCAGGATGCGCCGGAGGTCGGCGCGCCCCAGCACGCCGCAGCGGGCATCCCCGCCGTCGTCCAGAGCCTGCGGACCGCCGGGGCGCAGATGAGCGCCCGGCGTACGCTCGCCACCCTGCGCAGGGTCAACCAGCCCGACGGCTTCGACTGCCCCGGCTGCGCCTGGCCCGAGCCGGACCGGCCGCATGTCGCGGAGTTCTGCGAGAACGGCGCCAAGGCGGTCGCGGAGGAGGCCACCGAACGGCGGATCGGGCGGGAGTTCTTCGCGGCGCACCCGCTGTCCGAGCTGGCCGGCCGGTCCGGTTACTGGCTGGGGCAGCAGGGCCGGCTGACCGAGCCGCTGCTGCTGGACGAGGGCACCGACCACTACGTCCCGATCAGTTGGGACCGCGCCTTCGGCATCGTCGCCGAGGAGCTGGGCGCGCTCGGCTCGGCCGACGAGGCCGCCTTCTACACCTCCGGGCGCACCGGCAACGAGGCCGCCTTCGTCTACCAGCTGCTCGCCCGCAGGCTGGGGACCAACAACCTCCCCGACTGCTCCAACATGTGCCATGAGTCCTCCGGCTCGGCGCTGGTGGAGACGCTGGGGGTGGGCAAGGGCAGCGTCCGTCTCAAGGACCTCCACCAGGCCGACCTGATCATCGTCGCCGGGCAGAACCCCGGCACCAACCACCCCCGGATGCTCTCCGCGCTGGAGCGCGCCAAGCGGGCGGGCGCCAGGATCGTCAGCGTCAACCCGCTGCCGGAGGCGGGCCTTGAGCGGTTCAAGAACCCGCAGACCCCGAGGGGCCTGGTCGGCGGCGGCACCCGGCTGAACGACCTCTTCCTGCAGATCCGGCTGGGCGGTGACCTGGCACTGTTCCGCGCGCTCAACCTGCTGCTGCTGGAGGCGGAGGACGAGAACCCCGGGACGGTCCTGGACCGGGACTTCATCGCGGAGCACTGCCTGGGCTTCGAGGAGTGGGCCGAGGACGCCCGCTCCACCTCCTGGGACGCCGTGCTGGCCGCCACCGGACTGCCCGAGCGGCAGATCCGTGAGCTGGCCACGCTGGTACTGGGCTCCCGCAGGGTGATCGTCTGCTGGGCGATGGGACTCACCCAGCACAAGCACTCGGTGCCCACCATCCGCGAGGTGGTGAACTTCCTGCTGCTGCGCGGCAACGTGGGCCGCCCCGGCGCCGGGGTGTGCCCGGTGCGCGGCCACAGCAACGTGCAGGGCGACCGCACCATGGGGATCTTCGAGCGGCCGGCCGAGGCCTTCCTGGACGCGCTCGGCCGGGAGTTCGGCTTCGAGCCGCCGCGCCACCACGGCTACGACACGGTGGACACCATCCGGGCCATGCGGGACGGCCGGGTGAAGGTCTTCTTCGCCATGGGCGGCAACTTCGTCGCGGCCTCCCCCGACACCCTGGCCACCGAGGCGGCCATGCGCCGCTGCCGGCTGACGGTCCATGTGTCCACCAAGCTCAACCGGTCGCATGTGGTGACCGGTGTCCGGGCGCTGATCCTGCCGACCCTCGGGCGCACCGACCTGGACCGCACCACCAAGGGCCGGCAGTTCGTCACCGTGGAGGACTCCATGGGGATGGTGCACGCCTCGCGCGGCGCGCTCCGTCCGCCCTCCGCGCAGCTGCTCTCCGAGGTCGCCATCGTCTGCCGGCTGGCGCGCCGGGTGCTGGGGCCGCAGGACGAGGTGCCGTGGGAGGACTTCGCCGAGTCCTACGACGCCATCCGCGACCGGATCGCCCGGGTGGTCCCGGGGTTCGAGGACTTCAACGAGCGGGTGCGCACCCCCGGCGGCTTCGCCCTGCCGCACGGCCCGCGTGACAGCCGCACCTTCCCCACCGCCACCGGGAAGGCCAACTTCACCGTCAATGCGCTGACCGCTCCCGAGGTGCCGCCGGGCCGGCTGCTGCTGCAGACCCTGCGCTCCCACGACCAGTACAACACCACGGTCTACGGCCTGGACGACCGTTACCGCGGGATCAGGGACGGCCGGCGGGTGGTGCTGGTGAATCCTGACGACGCCCGGGAGCTGGGCCTGGACGACGGCGCGTACGCCGACCTCGTCAGCGAGTGGAGCGACGGGGTGGAGCGGCGCGCCGCGCACTTCCGCGTCGTCCACTACCCGACGGCCCGCGGCTGCGCGGCGGCCTACTACCCGGAGACCAACGTCCTGGTGCCGCTGGACTCCACGGCCGACACCAGCAACACGCCGACCTCCAAGTCGGTGGTGGTGCGCTTCGAGGCGGACAGCGGTCAGGACTGACGTACCGTCACTCCTCGGCCAGTGCCAGCAGCCGGACGACGGTGCTCCAGTTGCGGGTGGTGGCGGGCACGGCCAGACGCCTCTCCAGCAGGAGCGGGAGCTTGGCGTTGCGCACCCCATCGGGGAGGTTGAGGTAGATGTGGCGTCCCACGAGGCGCATCTCCTCCGGGGCGTAGGCGGCCGGGTCGAGCCCGGCCGGCAGCACGGGGCCGGGGTCGGCGGCGAGGAACGACACCAGGAACTTCGCCGGGTCCGGTACGTCCATGGGGTTGCCGTCGACCACGGCGCGCAGTTCGGCGGCGGTGCGCACCACCACCGGCACGGTCAGCCCCAGCCGGGCGGCGATGCCCTGCTCGACGGCGGCGGCGATCTCCCGGTCCGTCCGCCCGGGCGCGGCGAAGACCGCGTTGCCGCTCTGCAGATGGGTCCTGACGTCCTCGTAGCCGAGGCCGCCGAGCAGGTCCCGGAGGTCCGCCATGGCGACCCGGTTGCGGGTGCCGAGGTTGATGCCGCGCAGCAGGGCCACATACCTGGTCATCCCCAGGACTGTAGCGCGCCGGCTCCATTGACATGATTGGTCCATACCTAGTTCAGTGGTCTAGTCCTTTCCGGACATCTCCCCGACACCCCCCCACGCCCGTGTCGACCCAGGAGCACCGCATCATGCGCAGACCACGCCCGCACCCGCGCCCGCTCACCGCCGCCGCCACCGCGCTGGCCACCGCGGCCGCCGCCACCCTCGCCGCGGCCATCGGCTTCGCACCGGCCGCGCACGCCGGGGAGTTCCTGTCCAACGGCGGCTTCGAGAGCGGCCTGGCCGGCTGGAGCTGCAGCAACGGCAGCGCCGTCACCGGGCACGCCCACAGCGGCAGCTACGCACTGGCCGGCGCCGCGTCCGCGAGCGACACCGCCCAGTGCACCCAGACGGTACCGGTGGCACCCGGCACCACCTACACCCTCTCGTCCTACGTCAACGGCGCCTACGTCTACCTCGGGGTGGACGGCGGTGCCAGCACCTGGACGCCCTCCACGGGCGGGGCCTACAGCAAGCTCTCGCTCTCCTTCACCACCGGCGCCACCCAGACCAGCGCCACCGTCTTCCTGCACGGCTGGTACGGCCAGGGCACCTACTACGCCGACGACGTCTCCCTGGACGGCCCCGGCGCCCCCGCCACCACACCCC
>NZ_LIQR01000477.1 GCF_001418575.1 Peterkaempfera griseoplana | reverse complement strand
CTGGCGCTGTACCGCAGCGGCCGGCAGGCCGACGCCCTGGCCGCCTATGCGGACGCCCGCCGGCACCTGGTCGCCGAACTCGGCGTGGAGCCCGGCCCCGAGCTCACCGACCTCCATGCCCGCATCCTGGCCTCGGACGCCTCCCTGATCCCCGCGGAGGCCCCGGCGGCGGCCCCCGCCGGTACGGGCGCCGTCCGGGTGCCCGCGCAGCTGCCGGCGGACCCGACGGACTTCACCGGCCGGGCCGAGCTGACCGCGGAACTGGAGGCGATGCTGCGCGACAGCCGCGGCACCGCCCTGCGCCTGTGCGCCGTCGCGGGCATCGGCGGCGTGGGCAAGACCGCGCTGGCGGTGCACGCCGCGCACGGAGTGCGCGGCGAGTTCCCCGACGGCCAGCTCTATGTCGACCTGCGCGGGGCCGGCGACTCCCCGGCCGACCCCGAGGCGGTCCTGGGCGACTTCCTGGTCTCCCTGGGCGAGGACGCGGCCGGCATCCCCGACGGCGTGGAGCGCAGATCGCTGCTGCTGCGCTCGCTGCTGGCCGGCCTCTCGGTCCTGGTCGTGCTCGACAACGCCCGGGACACCGCCCAGGTCCTGCCCCTGCTGCCCGGCGGGCCCGGCTGCGCGGTGGTGGTCACCAGCCGGGCGAGGCTCACCGATCTGCCCGGCGCCCACCACATCGACCTGGATGTGCTGGAGCCCCAGGAGGCACTGGGTCTCTTCGAGGCCATCGCGGGCCGGGAACGGGTGAGGGCCGAGCGCGAGGCCGCCCTCGATGTGGTCTCGGCCTGCAGCTTCCTGCCGCTGGCGGTGCGGATCGTGGCCGCGCGGCTGGCCGCCCGGCGCTCCTGGACGGTCTCCACGCTCGCGGCCCGCCTGACCGACGAGCGGCGGCGGCTGGACGAGATGCAGACGGGGCAGCTCGCGGTGGAGGCCACCTTCGCGCTGGGCTACCGGCAGCTCCCCCAGGACCTCTCCCGGACCTTCCGCCTGCTCGCCCTGCCGGAGAGCCCGGACCTGTCCCTGGCGTCCGCGGCGGCGGTGCTGGACCTCCCCGTGGAGTCGACCGAGGACCTGGTGGAGGGGCTGGTGGACACCGGCCTGCTGGAAGCGCCCGCGCCCGGCCGCTACCGCCACCACGACCTGCTGCGCCTGTTCGCCCGCCGGCAGGCCGAGCGCACCGACCCGGACACCGACCGGGACCTGGCGGTGACCCGGCTGCTGGACTTCCTCTTCGCCACCGTGTCGGCGGCGTCGCGGCTGCTGGAGCCCGGCGATGTGCTCACCGACCACCTGCAGGCACCCCGGGCCCGGAGCGCGCCCCTGGCCACCACCGAGGCCGCCCGCTCGTGGCTGCTCGCCGAGCAGACCACCCTGTTCACGGTGATCGCCCAGCAGGCACGGACCGCCCGCGAGGGGGCCGTCCGGCCGCTGATCGACCTGCTGATGGCATGGGTCTGGCTCATCGACGGGGCGGTCCACCAGCGTCAGATCGAGCAGATCCTGCGGCCGGTGGTCGAGGCGGCCCACCGTACGGGCGACAGCGTCGCCGAGGCCCGCGCCCGCTGTGTGCGCGGCCTGCTGCTGTACTCGTGCGACCGGTACGAGGAGGCCGAACCCGAGCTGCGGACCGCGCTCGGCCTCGCCCGCTCCAACGGTGACCGGATCGCCCAGTTCACCGCGGCCAACCTGCTCGGCATCGTCTTCGGGAGCACCGGGCAGCCCACCAAGGCCCTGCCGTATCTGTACGAGGCGCTGGAGCAGTGCGAACTGCTGGGCAACTCCAGCGTCTCGGCGCTGATCATGGGGAACACGGCGCGGTCCCTGATGTCCCTGGGCCGTCCCGGTGAGGCGCTCGGCATGGTGCAGTCCGCTCTGGCCACCGCCGATGCCTCGGGGAACGACTCCACCGTCGCCGAGACCCGCTACTCGGCCGGTGTCGTCCTCCGCCGGGCCGGCGACCCCGACGGTGCGCTCGGCCATCTCCACCACGCCCTGCGCCTCTTCCGCGAGCAGGGGCGGCGCGGCTGGGAGGGGCTGGTCCTGGCCCGTCAGTCGGAGTGCCTGCTGGACCTCGAACGGGACCCCGACGCGGCGGTCACGGCGGAGCGGGCGCTGGCGGTGGCCCAGGAGGTGGGCGACGCCTTCTGCGAGGGGCTCGCCCATGCGACCCGCGGCCGGGCGCTGTCCCGGCTGGGCGAGCACAACCGGGGCAGGGCCAGCCTGGAGAGCGCCTACCAGGTGTTCAGCAGGCTCGGGGTCCCGGAGGCCCACGACATCCGCAAGCTGCTCGACCGGGAGGGCAGCCTGGGCACCGCGGCGACGGCGCCCTCCGACTGAACCGGCCGCGGCGCGCCGGACGGCCGGTCGGTCCGCAGTCGTCGGCCTGCGCCTTCGGCGGGGCCCGCCGCCGGGGAACCGGCCCGGGGCACCTCGGCCCACGGGGCCTCCGCCTTCCCGGTCCGGCCCGGTTCAGGGGCCCTCCCGACCCCCGAGGCGTCACACACCGTGACCGGAAAGCTGCGGCCCGGCGTCTGCCCACCGCTCCCGGCCAGGGGCCCGTACCCTCACTTGACCAGGGCGGATCCAGGACGTATGTTCTCCTCGTCGCGAGATGGTTTATCTCGCAACAACCAGACGCGAAGCCCCTCGGTTGTTCCCTAGGAACACCTGTAAGTGACCATCCGGAAGTTGTTCCCCCGTGACTTCCGGCCGGTCCTACAGTCCGAGGGGCTTCGTACTTTCCCGGACCCACACGGGCTCCGGAACGAGTGAGCCGTCCTCCAGGACGTAGAACTTCCGGAACACCTGCCGCAGGAGCGTGTTCAACAGCTCCGGAGGCGCGGTCGGCCAGTCGTCCAGCAGCCCCCGCGCGACTCGCACCGCCGCCACCCTCAATCCGCCGGCCGCACCCGCGGACAACTCCTCGACCCTGCGCACGGCCGTCGCCTTCTCCGTTCGCAGGGTCTTCAGCGTCGCCAGGAACTCCTCCTCCGGCATCTCCAGCTCCTCGTCCGCCTCGATGAGCGCGAAGGCCCGGAGATGGCGGTTGATGGCCTTCTCCGCGCGCTTCACGGCCTCCTCGGCCTGGACCCTCTCCCGCCCCTGCAGCTCGATGTCGTCGGCGCTCAGGACCACAGCCCCGGCCGCCTGGTCCACCTCGTCCGCAATGGCCCTCAGCTGGCCCAGGACGGCCTTCTCCAGGGCGTCCATGGCATGGGTGCCCGCGCCGCACGCGGAAGGCCCTTTGCGGCGCCTCAGTGAGCACGTGAAGAAGACCCGGGCGCCGGGCTTGGAGCGGCGGGCGACGAGGGCGTTGCCGCACTGGCAAGCCAGGACGCCGGTGAGCGGATACGCGGCCCGCCGCGTCCTGGGCGGCGCCACGCGGACGACGCTCCGGCGTCGCTGGTAGCGCGCCCACAGGTCGGCGTCGACGATGGCAGCGTGCCGGTACTGGGGGTCCGCCAGGATGAGCAGGTGGCGCGGGCAGTTCCACCGGTAGGGCTCGCGACACTGGTCGTCGTGGACGCGCAGGTACCCAGCGGCGAAGCCGCTGTCCATGTAGGCCGCCAGGGTGCGCTCCGACCAGGTGGCTCCGCGGGTGTTGCGGATGCCCCGGTCGTTGAGCCAGTTGGCGAGTCGCTGGAAGCCCTCGCCGTCGGCGTACCGCCGGAAGAGGGATTCGACGATCTTCCGCGTGTCCGGATCCGGTTCGTACCGTTCCTGTTGCAGGACGAGGGACCCGTCAGGACCGGTGATGCAGCGTGGATGCCAGATGTAGCCGAAGCGGCGGCCTCCGGACGACGGCAGGCCGTGCGCAATGCGCCAGGTGTGGGTTTCCTTCCACTGCTCCCCCGCCCGGTCGCTTTCGTATGCGTTGAACTCCATGATCATGCCGCGCTGGAACTTGCCGATGGCCGTGGAGGCGTCGATGGGTTCGGTGGCTGAGTGCAGCTGGCCGCCGGCGCGTTCGACTCGGGCCAGGTTGGTTGCGCAGCCGTCGCGGGTGCGGCCGAACCGGCTGTACTTCCAGACCGCGATGACGCTGGCTTCCGCGGCTTCGACGCGTTCGATTACCTGCATGATCTTGCGCTTGAAGTTTCTGCCGGTTTTGTCAAGGTCTGGAACCCAGTCGATGATCCGGTGACCGGTGGCGGCCGCCCACTGCTCGATGGCCTTCTGTTGCAGTTCCGGAGAGATCATCTCCTCGCGAGCCATCGAGACCCTGATGTAGCCGATGGCCGGAGTCAGGTCCGGATTGTCGATTTTCCGCATTCGATGCTCCGAAACGCGAAGGGCCGCCGCACGCGCACGGGGCACTGTGCTCGGCGGCGGCATCCTTCGGCCTACAGGTTGAACCGGTTGCCCCCGGTGTCGGTGACGGCGTCACCCATCCCGAAGACGGTCTCGCCGCAGCTGGGTGACTCGACGTTTCGTACTGCCGGGCGAGGAATGGACCAGACAGTAGCGCTCTCACGGGCAGTCAGCTCGCCGGCGCGGATGAGCTCGAGAGCATGGCGGAAGGCCTTGCCTTCGATCTCCGCCTTGCGGACCTCTACCGCGGCCAGGCCGGCCTGGGTGCGCTCCTCGATGTCCCGAAGGGCGTCGGCCTGGCGCGCCTGGATGTCGAGCTCCTGCTGCCGGAGTGCCGCGACGTTGCGCTGGTAGCGCGCGTTGTCTTCAGCGACGTGGCGCATGTGGTCGTCTTCTCGCTCCTCGTGGAGGCGCCGTCGGTGTTCCAGGTCGTCGCGCCGTTTTTCCCGTGCTGCGATGAGTCGGTTCTCGCGTGCTGAGTCGTGCATGCTCTGTAGTGCCAGTGGGCCCACCCCCAAAATCAACGTCATCAAGCCGACGCCTCCCGTGTGGCACCTGTTCGGCTGAATTGCCCCCAGGATGACCAGTGCGGCTCCGGCTGCCGCCACGAGCAAGTAGCCGGCTCTTGCTCTCGTGGTCCGTGACGGCATTGCACATCACCTCTCCGCCGACAGTCCCCCTGTTTGCGGATCGCCGATGCTAGTTGAATTTTGGTCATCGGCGAACACTTTCGCCTGAGACTCGACCGATCGAACGAACAGGTGCGCACGTTCCGGCGGAATGTCGAACGCTCGCGCTAGTGCGTAGAGGTCGATGTCCTCAACTGCGGGCGGTATCGAGTCTTGCGGGGTCGGGAGGTCCTCCGGCTTGACCGTCTGGGAGCGCACCAACATTTCCGGCATATCCACCTTGACACCGCCAGCGTTCAAGGCACGCACCAGGCCGCGCTGGGTGTCGATGCTGGGCTGGACCGCTCCGGACAGCGCGCGGCTGAGCTGTCCGCGGTCGACGCCAGCGGCTTTGGCGAGGGCCGAGGTGCCGCCTCTCGCCTGGGTGTCGTAGCCGGCGGCTGCTGCGAGCTCGCGCAGCCACGAGGCGAACTCGGCGTACGGGGCCTCGTCCATGTCGCTCCCGGGGTTGATGTGTGGCCGCTCCCACGGTTGATGGTAGCGCGACCCCTCCCCAATTTTGATGATGTGCACGCACAACATCGCAGGTCAGGGACTATATCAGCCATTGACCTGCACGGATCAAGACTCTCGAATTTGGTTGCGCATGGGGCAACACGCGTAGCGACTTTCGGTCAGTGGCTGTGCACACACACGCTCAACCGCTATATTCGATGTGTGAGCACACGAAGTGTGGGTGCACACCCACACTGCTGCGCCCAGACCAGGAGGTGAACACCCCTATGGCTCCCAAGTTCAGCCTCAACCTCGACGCCCTCCGCCCGCTCGCGGAAGCCCTCGGACACACCAGGCCGGACGGCGACCTGAGCCCCTCCCGCATCGGCAGGCACACCGGCATCGACCGCGTCGTCGTCAGCCGCGTCATCCGCGGGGAAAACGGGCCGGATCTGAGCACTGCCGTCCTCCTCGCGGAGGGCTACGAGACGAGCATCGAATCGCTCCTCGTACGCGAGACCGAGCCCGCGACATGACCGACGTCATCACCCGCGACGAGGCGATCCGCAACGCCGGACAGATCCTGGCCAAAATCCGCGCCCAGCGCGACGCCAAGACACCCCGGCAGGCCGCCGAGGACGCCTGGTACCCCGGCCACTCCCTCGGCTCCGTCGAGGCCATCGAGGCCCTGATCATCCGCCAGCGCCACGACGCCTTGGACCAGGCCCCCGCCGCAGGCGTCGACCGAACGGACAGCCCCTCGGCGCAGTCGGCCGCCTGATCCACAAACGGGTCGGGCCGCCACCCCGGAGTCCAAGCCGGGCGGCGACCCATCAGCCCACACACCATTCGCTCGCTCAAGGAACGGAGGGGACCTATGTCCCAGCCTACCGACATGCCTGGACACGGTGTCCAGGTCCTCACCCTCGCCGAGGCCCGCGCCGGGGTACAGCGCCCGCTGACCCCGGCGGACCGACACCGCGGAGTGCCGCTGCGACAGGGCAACGCCGTCGCGCCGATCCTGCCGCTGCCCTCCGCCCCCACCGCATCCGCGCCGGGGCCGATGGACCCGGAGACATACCGCCGCCTCGCCGCCGTCGTCGACTCGGTGATGGCCCGGGCCACAGGCAAGGACCTCCCGCCCCTGACGTCCTGGCGACTCGACACCGCCGACGTCCTGTACGGCAAGCAGCCCACCGCAAGCGGCCAGCTGTTCAGCGGTCTGTTTGGCGAGGACCGCGAGGAGATCGCCCAGTGGGCCGTGGAGCTCGGCGGGACGGTGACCGAGTACCCGCACCCGGGCTACACGCGGGTGGAGGCTCAGGGCCGTGTGGCTGGTGCCCTGGTCGTGATCTGGGCCCACGCGTACCCGGCCGAGGCGGCCCTGTGACCGCCACGGACCGCCTGCGCGGCATCCTGGCCGCCCACATGACCGGCATCGAGATCGATGCCCTGATCGCCGACATCCAGGCCGAGACCGGGAAGGTCACCTCCACCGGGGGCGCGATCACCCAGCCCGCCGACTTCTACCAGCCCGGCCGCACCTATAGCGGCCCGTACGGCTGGCGGTTCCGCGCCGACACCATCACCACCCATCCGCAGGACGGGGAGCGCACGGCCCTCGGCTGGCGCTACTGGGCCGACGAGTGGGAGCCGTACGCCTGCGGCGAGGCCGACTGGGAGATCGGGCAGTTCGCCAGCTGGACCGGGAGCGGCGAGGCCGGTGATCGGTGATGCGGCAGACGAAGTTCAACCACGCTCCCGTCGCGGCCGAGTGCCGCGCCAACCCGGGCGAGTGGCATCGCACCCGCGCCTATCCCAGCAGCCACACCGCGAAGACGACTGCGGACCACGTCCGCGCCGGGCGCCTGCCCAGCTACACCCCTGCCGGGGCGTACGACGGCACGGTCCGTACGGAGGACGGCGAGCCGGTCCTGTACGTCCGCTACGTCGGCGCCTCGGGTGGCGAGGGCCGATGAGCATCGACACCCGCGCCCTGGTCGAGGCAGCCCAGCAGGGCGACCGCGACGCCTTCGGCCATGCCTTCCAGCAGTACCACGCGTACCTCTGCGGCTTCGCGTGGAAGCGGACGCAGGACCGGTTCCTCACCGAGGACCTGGTCCAGGAGACCGCGCTGCGGGCCTGGCGCCGCATCGACTCCTTCACGTGGCAGGGCCGCGACTTCGGAGCCTGGCTGACCGTCATCCTCCGGAACCTGATCACCGACCACTACAAGTCCATCCGGGTCCGTATGGAGGTCTCCACCGCCGAAATGGTGGACCTCGACCGGAACCAGCTCAGCCCCGAGGACGTGGCACTCGACCGACTCATCACGGATGAGAGGAACCTCGCGGTCCGCCGGGCGATGAGCGCCCTGACCGAGCACCAGCGCCAGGCCCTGCTGCTCCAGTACTGGGGCGACATGACTGGCGACGAGGTCGCAGCCCGGCTGGGCATCCGCATCGGTGCGGTGAAGACACTCGGGTGGCGGGCGCGACAGTCCCTCGGTCAGGTGCTCGCCCGCCAGGGGGTGCCGGCGTGAGCTACTTCAACGCCGCGGTGCTCACCGTGATCGTGTCCGGCCTCGGCCTGCTCTTCCTTATCGCCGACGCCCGCGCCCGGCACCGGGCCCGTGCCCGTGACGCCGCCCAGCAGCGGCACCCTTCCGCCGCCACCCGCAGGCCCACACCCATGCCCGGCCACCGCCACACCAACGGGGAGTAGTCCCATGACCACGCCCAACCCCATGCCGCTCGCCCTCACCGACCGCATGCTCGGCGTCCTGGCCGAGATCGCCAGCGGGCAGTCCAACGCCGAGATCGCCAAGACCTTCGGCCTGACGCTCAACACGGTCAAGACGCACGTCCAGCGGATCATGCGGTTCCTCGGCGCCCGGGACCGGGCGCACGCCGTCGCGATCGCCCTGCGCACCGGCCTGATCTGCGCCGACTGTACCCAGCCTTCGGAGCCCCGGCCCACGGTCGCCGGACTGGCGGAGGCCGCCTGATGGCCCCCTCCCCGGGCGCCTCGCCCAGACCCCTGCATGACGTGCTGCTCGCCGAGATCACCGCATTCGCGGCGGAGAACGTCCCCGACCTGACTCAGCGGGTCACCCGCGATGCCCTCGCCGATCGACTCGTGGCTGTCCTCGCGACCACCAGCACCACCCAGGAAGGCCCCGCCCGATGACGACAGCCCCACCGACCGGCGGCGGCCGGGCCACCACCCTCATCGAGGCCGCGAGCGTGCACGAGCCCGGGTCGATCACCGAGCCCGGCGTGTACGAGGACGTCCCCGCCGAGATTTACCACGCCGACCCAGTCCGAGGCGGCTCCCTGTCCTCCACCGGCGCCCGGCGGCTCCTCGCCCCCAGCTGCCCGGCCCTGTTTCACCA
>NZ_LIQR01000476.1 GCF_001418575.1 Peterkaempfera griseoplana | reverse complement strand
TTCGGTACGACAACGGCTTCTGACACAAGTCTCTCTGAACTTCGCATGGAAGCCAGTCAGTTCAGGCGCCCTGCGCGCTGGCGGCTGGTAAAGGCATGAGCGGTCCGGTCACGGTCCAGGCGACCAGTCGCTCACGGACCGAGCCAGGAGCCAGGTAGCCGACCAGGCTTTCCGGCTGGGCTGTCAGGTTCTTGCGCCGCCTCAGCTCGCGGATCTGCTCGATGGGAAGATCGCGCCAGCCCCCGGCGAGACCAGCGGCCTGTTGGGGGCGTGAACGTCAGTGTGCCGAGCGTGTCGGACGCCGGCGCCTCGGGACTCCAGTCGGGGTCCGTGTCGTCGAGGCCTCTGGCGGCCGGACGGCAGGCGGCGCCAACGCGTGCGTTGCTGTCGGCGCCGTGCCTGAGGGTGTCGACGTTCTTGTCTCGCGGATGCCCGTCGTCGGCGCCCACCTGACGGTCGGCGCGGCAGGCTGCGGCAGGACGCGCATCGCCGCGGCCTTTCCCCGTTCCTGGCGCCTGTCGCTTGACGACTGCCGCGAGATGGTCTGTGGCGACTTCTCTGCCACCTTCACCTTGTAGGCAGCAGCCTGCCGTACCGGAGCCCAGGCTGCTCGTGCACACCGAGGTGCGGTGGCTCTCATCGGCGGGGTTGGACACGACTCAGAAGATTCCTTAGGATCATTGTCTAAAGATGGAATGTAAGTCCAACGGAGAGGGCAGGTCATGGAGCATCTCGTGGTTGGTGGGCCGCAAGACGACCGCAGGAACCCCGTGGCCGCCGCTGGGGCCGACGGCGATGAGCACCTCATCCGCGAGGCGGAGAAGATCGCTGTGGCGTTGGGCCGCATGTTTCCCGGGCTGTGCGAGGTGGTGCTGCATGACCTGAGGGATCCGCGGCAGGCGATTCGGGTGATCGAGAACAACCTCTCCGGCCGGGAGGTCGGGGATTCGGCCACGGAGCTGGGCCTGGCTCGCATCGCGGATCCGCAGTACCCGAGTGTGATCCAGAACTACCCCAACCAGTTTCCCGACGGCCGGCCGGTGAAGAGCACGTCGATCGGCATCAAGAACGCCGCGGGCAAGTACATCGCGGCCCTGTGCCTGAACCTTGATGTGTCCGTCCTGTCGCCGGTGACGCTGGCGCTGTCGAATCTCGTGGCCACCGATGTGGAGCACCGTGAGCATCCGCTGGAGAATCTGCGGGACCGCAACCTGCGCGAGCTGCGCCGAACGGTGGAGACGCTGGCCGCGGAGCGCGGTGCCACCCCCCGGTCGCTGAGTCGGGACGACAAGAAGGCGCTCGTGCGGCAGTTGCAGGGCGAGGGCTACTTCGACCGGCGTGACGCCGCGCAGACCATCGCGGACCTGCTGGGCGTGTCCCGGGCCACTGTCTACAACTACGCCAAGTAAAGGGGCGGTTCATGACCGACACCGGACCTGCCGCACACGCCGTACCTGCTCCTCCGCCCAGCTCTGGCCCGCTGTTGGACGCAGACCGTGGCCTGCTGTTCATCCCCGAGGAACAGACGGCTGCGCTCGTGGACGAGGAGCTGGCTCTGGAAGCGGCACGCACGGCCTTCGCCGCGACGGTCAAGGGCGTGGTCTTCCCTTCCCTGGCCGTGCACGGCTCCGATCCGCGCAACCGGTTCACGCTGAAGCCGTCCGCGTCGGCAACGCATGCCGGGGTGAAGATCGGGACCTACTGGCCGGACAACCTGAAATGCGGGCTGCCGCGTCACCACTCCACCTTGTTGCTGTTCGACCAGAGGATCGGCCGGATCGCCGCCGTCCTGGAGCTCGGTGCCGCGAACGCCTACCGGACCGCCGCGGCCGACGCGCTCGCCGTCGACCTGCTCGCCCGCACCGACAGCGCCGTCCTTGCCGTCTTCGGTACCGGTCATCAGGCAGCCTATGAGGCGCGGGCTGTCGCCCGGGTCCGGTCGATCCGCGAAATCTTGATCGTGGGACGGGACAAGGGCCGTGCTGCGCTCATGGCTGCCGCGCTCACCGCAGAGGGACACACAGCACGTGCGGCCGGCGCCGAGGAGGCCTGCGCGAGCGCCGACGTGATCGTCACCGCCACCACCGCACGGGCCGAAGACCCGCCCCTGTTCGAGGCCGAGTGGGTCCGCCCCGGCACGCACCTGTCCTGCATGGGAGCCGACGCCCCCGGAAAGCGGGAGCTGCCACCCGCCCTGTTCGCCCGCGCACGGGTCATCTGCGACCTGCCCGAGCAGGCACGTCGCATGGGCGAAAGCCAGCACGCACCCGAGGGCACCGTCCTCATCCCCCTCGGCGAGGTTCTCACCCAGCGCGCCCAAGGACGCACCGACAACCGTGACATCACGGTCTTCGACAGCTCCGGAATCGGACTACAGGACCTTTACCTGGCTCTGGCCCTCCTGAAGAAGATGGACATCTCCCTGTGACCACCACCCCCGCCCCCGCCGCTCAGACCCTGATGGATCCGGACACCCCGTTCGCCGTCGTCGATGTCCACAAGAGCCGGCGCAACATCGAGCGCCTGCAGGCCAGGGCCGACCAACTCGGAGTCGTCCTGCGCCCCCACATGAAGACGGCCAAGAGCCTCGACGCCGCCGCGCTCCTGAACGACGGCGACACGTGTCCTGTCACCGTCTCCACCCTCGCCGAGGCCGAGGCGTTCGCCGACGGCGGCTACACCGACATCACCTACGCCGTCGGCATCGAGCCCCACAAGCTCCCCCGCGTCATCGCTCTCCTGCACCGCGGCGTGACTTTGCGGGTCCTGCTGGACAGCACCGAGCAGGCCGTCTTCGTCGCCGCAGCCTCCCGCCAGGCCGGCCTGCCCATCCCGGCCCAGATCGAGATCGACTGCGACGGCCACCGCGGTGGTCTCAAGCCCGACGACCCCGCCCTCACCGAGATCGGCCGCATCCTGCACGACGCGGCCTGCCTCGACGGCGTGCTCACCCACGCAGGCGAGTCGTACTCCGCCTTCAGCGCCGAAGAACAGCGCCTGGCCGCACAGAACGAACGCGACACCGCGGTTGCCGCAGCCGAACGTCTCCGTGCGGCCGGTCTGCCCGTGGCCTGCGTCAGTGTCGGCTCCACCCCCACCGCTCACGCGGCCGAGGACCTCAGTGGGGTCACCGAACTGCGGGCCGGTAACTACATGTTCTTCGACCTGGTGATGGCTGGCCTCGGCGTCTGCCAGGTGCAGGACCTCGCCCTGTCCGTGGTTGTCACCGTCATCGGCCACCGCCCCGAGTACGGGTGGATCGTCACCGACGGCGGCTGGATGGCCATGTCCCGCGACCGCGGCACCGCCGACCAGCCCCAGGACCAAGGCTACGGTCTGGTCACCGACCTGGCCGGCCACCTCCTCCCGAACCTGGTCATGACGGCCGCGAGCCAGGAACACGGCACCCTCACCGCCCGCGAGGGCACCGACCTGCCCGACCTGCCGGTCGGCACCCGGCTGCGCATCCTGCCCAACCACGCCTGCGCCACCGCCGCCCAGCACCACGGCTACCACGTCGTCGACAGCAGCGACGGCACCGAGCCCGCCCCGGTGATCCATGCGCGCTGGCCCCGCATCACCGGCTGGTGACGTGCTCTCTCCTCGCTCTTGATAACTGGTGGTCTCAGAACAGATGCCGTAGGACGTCACCGAGGATTGCCACACCTTCGCTGATAGCGGTGGGCGCACTGGCTGCGTAGCCGAGGACCAGCCCGGGGCGGGGTGAGTGTTGGCTATGCCATGACAGTGGCTGCACCTTCACTCCCCGCGTAAGCGCAGCGGCAGCGAGGTCGGTGTCGGCGAACTTGGCGTCGAAGGAGATCATCAGGTGCAGGCCCGCTGCGGCGCCGTGTACCTCCGCATCCGGAAGGTGGGTTCTGATCGCATCGACCATGGTGTCCCGGCGACGGCGGTGGCGTGTGCGCAGGAACCTCAGCTGACGCTCCATCTCACCAGATTCCATGAGCTCTGCGAGCACCTGCTGCGGCAGTGCGGCGTTGCCCAGGTCGGCGAACCGTTTGGCGGCGACAAGAGCATCCCGGTATTTCGGCGGTGCAAGGACCCAGCCGATGCGCAGTGCGGGGGCGAGGAGCTTGGATACGCTCCCGGCGTAGCAGACGTGGTCGGGGAGTACGGATCGCAGGGCAGGGACCGGAGGCCGGTCGTAGCGGTGCTCGGCGTCGTAGTCGTCCTCAATGATCAGTCCGTCGGTTTCGGAGGCCCAGGACATCAGTTCACGACGCCGTGCCCCGCTGAGCACCACTCCGGTCGGGAACTGGTGCGCGGGAGTCAGTAAGATCGCTCGGGCAGCCACGTCGGACAGGACGTCGACGCGCACGCCTTGGGAGTCGACCGGAACCGGCGGAGTGTCCAACCGCTGATTGTGCAGGTGCTGGCGGGCCCCGAGCGATCCCGGGTCCTCCACGGCCACCGCAGAGATGCCGTGGTCGCGCAGCACCTGTCCGAGCAGACTGAGTGTTTGAGCGGTGCCCGCGACGATGAGTACCTCGTTTGGATCCACCCTGATCGCACGGTTGCGGCCAAGCCAGTTGGCAATGGCTTGACGCAACGCAGGGGTCCCGCGCGGGTCTCCGTATCCGAGGTCGGACACCGGGAGGCTCGCCAGTGCGGAGCGTTCGGCGCGCAGCCAAGCATTTCGCGGAAACGCGGCAAGGTCGGGCAAGCCGGGCGACAGATCAATCCGGGCAGGTGCCGCTCGCATTGAGTCGAAAATATCCGCGCCGGGTACGGCGGCGAACAACGCACCCAGCGGCGGCGAAGCGACCGGCCTGGCCTGGGGCGCTTCCGGCGGCGAGGCGGGAGCGGCGACGACGATCGTTCCGTTGCGCCCGTGTCCTGCCGCGTGCCCGTCTTCTATCAGTCGCTGGTATGCCTCTGTGACCACGCCGCGGGACACCTGCAGCTCGACGGCCAGAACGCGGGTGGCCGGCAGCTTGCTCCCTATCGGTAGACGGCGATCCGCTATCGCGAGCCGAAGCTGCTGGGCCAGCCAGTCGGATCGCCTGCCCATCGGCGCATCGCGGATGTTCAGCTGCAGGAAATCGGACCCGGAAGTTATGGACTGGTCAGCTGGGCATCGATTGGACCTGTTCATCGGACCATAATCGCAGCAGGGTAGCCGTATGGATACAGCGATGGCAGCTCCTGAAGCGAGAGCGACGGCCAGCTATGTGCACGGGTACTCCGAACGCGAGGCGGCTCGGCTCGGCGACCAGGCGGACACTTTGGCGGCACTGGTGCATGTGGGCACGGCCTATCCGGCTGGCAGCCGGGTGTTGGAGATCGGTTGCGGGGTTGGCGCCCAGACGGTCCACCTGGCCCAAGCCAGCCCCAGGGCGCGTATCACCGCTGTCGACCACTCCGCTGATTCCCTTGCACAGGCCCGTGCCCGCGTCACCGCCCAGGCGCCAGGGGCGGACGTGGAGTGGTATCACGCTGATCTGGCAGATCTCCCCTTCTCCAACGCGGAGTTCGACCATGTCTTCATCTGTTTCGTCCTGGAGCATCTGTCGGACCCCGCGCGGGCGCTGGCCGCACTGCGGCGCGTGCTACGGCCCGACGGCACCATCACCGTGGTCGAAGGGGATCATGGCTCGGCGCTGTTCCATCCCGCCAGCGAGTATGCCCAGGCAGTGATCGAATGCCAGGTCCAACTGCAGTCAGCCGTCGGCGGAAATGCCCTGATCGGCCGACAGCTGCAACCGCTGCTTGCTCAGGCTGGATACGACGACATCGTAGTTCGTCCTCGCACGGTCTACGCCGACCAGACCCGGCCCGCACTGGTCGACGGCTTTACCCGCAACACGTTCATCGCCATGGTCGAATCAGTCCGGGACGAGGCACTCACTGCAGGGCTCACGACCGCGGCCCATTGGGATCGCGGGATCGCGGACCTGCACCGCACCGCACAGGCCAACGGGACCTTCCACTACACGTTCTTCAAGGCTGTTGCTGTGAATCCGTCCAATGGCGGCACCATGGGTCAATGACCGCCACCATCCCTCCTGTCACTACTGAACTTGAATGAGTGTTGTCGGTCATAACGAGGAGACAGGCGTAGTCTGCTCCGCGCCGCGCCACATCCACTGCTTCCGCGGATCGACCAGGCTTTGTTGCGCCAGTGCGTCACCGACCCCAAAGCAGCGCTTCTACAAGCCCATCACTTCAGCGTCCACCTGACTGACGGTAGGGAACCGGCGGACCGGCGGAACCACGCATCTGCGGGAGGGCCGCTGGCGTACGGCGGTTCGTACTTGCCAAAGAGGCTCTTCGCAGTTGAGGGTGTAGCGCCGAGAACATAGAGCTGTTGGACGGTTGGATGTGAGTCGTCAGAAGGTGCGAGCGTCGTAGTTCTCACGGTTTGCGAGGACCTCGGCCATGTGTGTCTGCGCCCAGTTTCTGAGCCCGCGCGTCATGTGGTGGAGCGAGAGGCCGAGGTCGGTCAGCTCGTAGGAGACGGTGACAGGGACGGTTGGCGTCACGGTACGGGTGAGTAGACCATCGTGCTCCAGCGACCGTAGCGTCTGGGTCAGCATCTTCTGGCTGACCCCGGCCAGAAGACGAGAGATCTCGGAGTAACGCATCGCCTTCGGGGCGTCTGCGTGTGCTGCACCGGGCTGGCCAGGGCTGTTGTCGCCGCCCAGCGCACACAGGATCAGGACGACCCACTTGTCTGAGATTCGGTCGAGCAGCTGCCGGCTGGGACACCCTGCCACGCTCGGGCTCCTGCTCGCCGTGATGGTTACCGCGGCCTCGGCCACCGACCGCGAGGCCGGGCAGCGCGTGCTCGCCCGGCTTCGCGCGCGGCACTGGCGCATGACCCTCGTGTGGGCGGAGGGCGGTTACACCGGCCAGTTCGTCGACTTCGCCCGCAACG
>NZ_LIQR01000475.1:585-1893 GCF_001418575.1 Peterkaempfera griseoplana | reverse complement strand
GGCCGCCCGCTCCACGGCCGCCGCGTCCAGCAGCGCCCTCGCCTCCTGGTCGAGGCCGGTCCACGCCTCGTCCAGCAGCAGCAGATCCCGCGGCCGCACCATCGCACAGGCCAGCAGCAGCGCCTGCATCTGCCCCGAGGACAGCGCCGAGGGCAGCGCGTCGGCCCGGTCCGCCAGGCCCCGGTCGGCCAGGACGTGCTCGATCCACGCGTGGGCGTCCGCGACGCCGTGGGCGACCGCCACCAGCAGCAGGTGCTCGCGCACCGAGAGGTCGGGGTAGCAGGCGACGGTGTCGCCGACCACGGCCACCCTGGAGCGGATCCGCGGGTCGCTCTCGTCCATGGGGATGCCGTCGAAGCGGACACTCCCCGTGGTCGGCCGCTCACGGCCGGCGGCGATCCGCAGCAGGGTCGACTTGCCGGAGCCGTTGTGGCCGAGCAGTGCCACGCACTGGCCGGCGGCGAGCTTCAGGCTGATGGGATGCAGAACCTGCCGTGCGCCGTAGGTGCGGCTCACCCCGGTCAGGTGGAGCAGCGCTTTGAGCGGCTCCTTGGGCGTCTTGGCCATGCGTGGTTGCCTCTCGCTGCGGGATGTCCCCGCAGCCTACCCAGCAGGCCGGGCGCCCGGGCAGGCAGCCGCCGGACGGGGTCCTGTGCCAGGGCGGTGAGTGCGGCAGGAGGCGGCGGGGTCCGGGCTTCCGGCGGGAGGGCTGGTGTCCGTCCGGGGACTGCCAGGGGGTGTGTAGTGCGGCGGGAGGCGGCCCGGGTCCGGGTCCCGAGCGGAGGGAGGGCCGGTGCACGTACCGTCCGGGAGCTGCCGGGCGATGGGCCGGGGGCTTCCGCAGGCAGCCGCCGGACGAGTCCTGTGCCAGGGCGGTGAGTGCCGGGGGCGGCGAGTGTGCGGGCAGACGGCGGGGTCCGGGCTTCCGCCGGGGGCGCACCGTTCGGAGCGGCGTCGAGTGCCGCAGGGCCGGACCGGGCCCCGGCCCGTAGCACGGTGCTCCGAGCGCCCGCGGGCCGATCGGGTCCCGTCCCACTGCGGGGGCCGGGCGGTACGTCGCCCCAGTACCGGGTGGACGGGGCGCTCCGCGCCCGGAGCGGCGGCCGGGCAGCCCAGCGGGGCGGCCCGGCGGCGGGGCGGATGACGCTGCCGCGCGGAGGCGCGCCGGACATGGCAGGGCCGGCGGGCCCGACGTGGAGTCGGGGCCGCCGGCCGCCTGTAGGTGTCCTGGAGGGGAACCGGCCGTCAGATGCCGAGGAAGCCGCCGCGGCCGAGGCCGAAGCCGCCGAGGCCGCCGCCGAAGCCGCC
>NZ_LIQR01000475.1:0-551 GCF_001418575.1 Peterkaempfera griseoplana | reverse complement strand
GCGGCTGTAGTGGTGGCCGCCGCCTCCGTGGCTGTAGTTCTCCCCGCCGCCCGCAAACGCGGTGCCGGCGAGGGGGAGAACGGTGGCCGCGGCCGCGAGGGCAGCGGTGCCGGCGATACGCGAGAAACGCAGAGACATACTGTTCACACCTTACGAAGAGTTCCGATCCCCGAGCCCCCTCACCGTAATCAGATGTCGATGGTGCCCGCGCGATGGCTGTGCCATCTGGCCCACGTGGTGTGTCGGCGCATCAGGGCCGGCGGCGGACGACCCGTCACCCGCTGGGACCTGCGGAAACGTCTGTGAAGCCAGTGCGGCCGAGAGGGGAGGAGCGGTCAAAGCCGCACGTTTGCAAGGTTGTCGGATGATCTGTTCACCAGTCACGCGGCTCTCCGGTGGCCACGGGCGGGATGGGCCGTGAGAGGGGCGAATGACGTTCGCGGGACCGGTCGCCCTGGAGGGTGTAAGGCAAATGTTCGATGCCCTATTCGGCAGTCAGAAAAGGCTCGGCGAGAGGGCCGACGGGGCATCGCGACCGGGCTGCGGCGGGG
>NZ_LIQR01000474.1 GCF_001418575.1 Peterkaempfera griseoplana | reverse complement strand
GCAGCTGCTCCACGGTGGTCTGCAGGGCGCCGGCGAGCCGGGTGATGGCGTCGGGTTCCAGCTGGGCCGGATGCTCCTCCACATAGCGGAGGTACTCGGCCGCCATACCCGTCCGCGCGGCGAGCTCCTCCCGGCTCAGCCCCAGGGCCGTTCGCCGATGGGCGACCCTGCGGCCGACGTCGCCGGGCCGTGTCCCGCCCGCCGGATCACCGGACTGCTCGTTCTCGGACACCGTCGGCACCTCCGCGGGGTCGGCTCGGCCTGCCCTCCCAGGGGACCATCCGCAGCTGCCGGCGCGCTGGCCGTACCGCCGCGCGCTGCTCCGAACGGGTGTCCCCGGGGGTTCCGGCCGGCGCACGGACGCTCAGGCGCCCGGCCGGTCCAGCCAGTCGGCGTAGCGGGTGCGGGCCAGGCGTGCGCCGCTCGGGGCGGTGAGGGCGTCGCCGGGAACCGCTGCGAACAGGCCTGCGGACGGGTCGACGACGACCCTGCGGCCGTCGGGGCGGGCCCGCAGGGTGGCTCGGCCGAGTTCGTCCAGCGGGACGGCCTCGGGGCCCGCGATGTCGAGGGTGCCGTTGAGCGACGTCCCGGTCGCGACCTCGGCGAGCGTGTCGACGACCTCGTCGGCGGCGATCGGCTGGAGCGGGGTCGTGGGCAGGTGGACGGCTTTGCCCTCCGTGGTCCAGTCCATGATCCCGGCGATGAACTCCATGAACTGGGTGGCCCGGACGATCGAGTACGGGACCGGTCCCGCCTTGACCAGGTCCTCCTGGAGGACCTTCGCCCGGTAGTAGTCGGCATCGGGGACCCGGTCGATGCCGACGATCGACAGCAGGACGACATGGCCCACCCCGGCGGCCTCCGCCGCGGCCAGCAGGTTCTGCGTCGTGGTGCGGAAGAAGGGCGCCGCGGCCGCGTCGAAGGACGGTGCGTCGATGGTGTCCACCACCACGCCGGCCCCGTCCACGGCCTGTCGCAGTCCTTCGCCGGTCAGCAGGTCGAGGCCGGTGGACCGGCCGTGCGCGGAGACCTCGCACCCGGTCGCACCGAGCCTCGCCACGAGTCTCGAGCCGACAAAACCGGTTCCGCCGACGACCGCGATCCTCACGACGGGCCCCTTTCCGCGCCGGGTCCGATCAACGTAGCCGGTCGGGTCGGAGTGCGCCCGCCGGGCACGCGGGCTCCGGCATGGCCGGTCCGCCCCCGTCGCCCGGCGCACGTCGCCGGGCCCCGGGACCGTGCGGCGGACGGGTCAGTCGGACGGCTTTCCGGTCGCGGGGCGCGCCCGGAGGTGCGCACGCTCCCCCTGCCGCCCGAAGAGGCTGAGGAACTCGACCGCCTCGGAACCGGCCGGGCCGAACCAGTGCGGCACCCGGGTGTCGAACTCGGCCGCCTCCCCGGCGGAGAGCACAAGGTCACGGTCGCCCAGGATCAGCCGGAGCCGCCCGTTGAGCACATAGACCCACTCGTACCCCTCATGGGTTCGCGGTTCGGGCTCCCCGCGGGAACCGTCGGCCTGGATCACCAGCTTGTACGCCTGGATGCCGCCCGCGCGGCGGGTCAGCGGCAGCATGGTCATGCCGTGGCGGGTGACCGGGCGCAGATGGATGCGGGGGTCCCCGGTGGGCGGGGCGTCGACGAGTTCGTCCAGGGTGACGCCGTGGGCCCGGGCCAGCGGGAGCAGCAGTTCCAGTGTCGGGCGGCGGGTGCCGGACTCCAGGCGGGACAGGGTGCTCACCGAGATTCCGGTCGCCGCCGAAAGGTCGGCCAGCGTGGTCTCCCGCTGGGTGCGCAGTGCGCGAAGCCGGGGGCCGACCGCGCCCAGCGTCCGGTCGAGGTCGTTCTCCATTCCACCAGCTTGCCATATCAGCAAGTTTGTTTGCCATGATGACCGAGGGCCCGCAGGGTTGCCGTGGAGGTGGTCAGGGATGAGCGACCAGCTGGAGAACGACTGTGACGTGGTGGTGGTCGGCGGCGGCGCCGCAGGCCTCAGCGGGGCGCTGATGCTCGCACGGGCACGGCGGTCGGTGGCGGTGATCGACACCGGAGCCCCCCGCAACGCCCCCGCAGCCGGTGTGCACGGGCTGCTGGGCCGGGACGGGATCCGGCCCGGCGAGCTGATGGAACGGGGGCGGGCGGAGGTCCGCGGCTACGGCGGCCTGGTGGTCAGCGGCGAGGTCGCCTCCGCGGTCCGCCGCGGCAGCGGGTTCGAGGTGGAACTGGCCGACGGGCGGCGGACCCGGGCGCGCCGGCTGCTGGTCGCCACGGGTGCGGTGGACGAGCTTCCGGACGTCCCGGGGCTGCAGGAGCGCTGGGGCAGGGATGTGCTCCACTGCCCGTACTGCCACGGCTGGGAGGTCCGCGACCAGGCCGTCGGCGTGCTGGCGACCGGACCGCAGTCGGTGCACCAGGCGCTGTTGTTCCGGCAGTGGAGCGGTGACGTCGGCTACTTCCGCCACACCGCCCCGCCGCTGTCCGGCGAGGAGGCGGAGCAACTGGCGGCCCGCGGGATCACGGTGGTGCAGGGCCGCGTCGCCTCCCTGGAGACCACCGGCGACCGCCTCACCGGGGTGCGGCTCGACGACGGCACGGTGGTCGCCCGTACGGCGCTGGCGGTCGCACCGAGGCTGCGGGTCCGCGCCGGGTTTCTGGCGCCGCTCGGCCTTCTGCCGGCCGAGCATCCGGCGGGGAGCGGCGAGTACGTCCCTGGCGACGCCACCGGCCTCACCGAGGTGCCCGGCGTCTGGGTCGCGGGCAATGTCGCCGATCCGTTCGCCCAGGTCGGCGCTGCCGCGGCAGCGGGGGCCGCGGCGGCGGCCCGGATCAACGCCGACCTGGTGGCCGAGGAGACCCGTCTCGCCGTCGCCGCCCGGCGGGACCCCTTCTCCCCCGAGTCCGAGGCACGCGTCTGCGAACGGGTGCTGGGCGACCGGCGCCATGGTCTGTGAAGCCGGCGGACCGGGACGGGCAGAGATCGTGTCCCGAGCACCCGGCCGCCGATCGGCACGGCGACGGCCACGGCGGACACGGTCACGCCGACGGCCATGGGGTGAGCCTGCGCGACGCCGCGCTCCGCGCCTGCGGACGCGGATGCCCCACCGGGGGCCGCTCCGGCTCGGCGGTCCCGCCCCGGCAGCTGCGGACGGGTGAGCCGGGACGGGGCCGGGGTCCCGCCCCGGGCCGCATCGGCCGGGGCAGCTGCCGGTCCGGGCTGTCGACGACGCCGGACTCCCGTCGGTCATCGCCCGCTCGCGGGCGTGCGTGGACGGCCGTACGGCGAAGGGGCGCGGGAGTTCCCGCGCCCCTTCGCCGGCACCGCTGCGGCGGGTGTACCCGCCTCAGCGATCTCAGCCCAGTGCGAACTTCTGGGCGGCGGATCCGTTGCAGTCCCAGATCTGCAGCCGGGTGCCGTTACCCGTGGCCCCGCTGGGCGAGTCCAGACACCGGCCCGACTGCGGATTGCGCAGCGAACCGTCGGACTGCTGCACCCACTTCTGACCGCCGACCCCGTTGCAGTCCCACAACTCGACCTGCGTACCGTTGGCCGTCCCATTGCCGTTCACATCCAGGCACCGCCCCAGCGTCCCCAGCGAACCGTCCGCGTTGTGCGTCCAGTGCTGGTCCTCGGCCCACGACTGGCAGTCCCACAACTGCACCGCCGCCCCGTCGCCACCCGTGTCGTCCGCCGCGACGTCCACACACTTGCCGCCGGGCCCGGCGACCGGTGCTCCCCCGTTGACGGAGAACTTCTGGGCGGCGGATCCGTTGCAGTCCCAGATCTGCAGCCGGGTGCCGTTACCCGTGGCCCCGCTGGGCGAGTCCA
>NZ_LIQR01000473.1:679-1111 GCF_001418575.1 Peterkaempfera griseoplana | reverse complement strand
GGCCAGCCCTGCTGCTGCCAGACCCCGGCGGCCTGCTGGGCCCGCTGGAAGTCCTCGGCGACCAGGGCCGCCAGATCGAAGTACGCCTCGCGGACCTTGGGCCGCATCATCGAGATGTCCACCTCGGCACCGGCGGCCAGGTGCTCGTCGAAGGGCACCACCACGACGCCGCGGCAACGGGTCTCGAAGTGGGCGACGATGTCCTCGATCTTGATCAGCTTGCTGGTCTCGCGAACGCCGGAGACCACCGTGATGGAGCGCTGCACCAGGTCGGCGTAGCCGTGCGCGGAGAGCCAGTCCAGGGTGGTCGAGGCACTGCTGGCGCCGTCCACACTGGGGGTGGAGACGATGATCAGCTGGTCGGCGAGGTCCAGCACACCGCGCATGGCGCTGTAGAGCAGGCCGGTGCCCGAGTCGGTCAGGATGATCGGG
>NZ_LIQR01000473.1:0-631 GCF_001418575.1 Peterkaempfera griseoplana | reverse complement strand
CCGGGTTGGCGTCGATGGCGATGACCTTGTCCTGGCGCTCGGTGGCCAGGGTGGCGCCCAGCGACGTGGTGGTCGTGGTCTTGCCGACACCGCCCTTGAGGCTGATCACGGCGATCCGGTAGCAGCTCATCACCGGGGTGCGGATGATGTCCAGCTTGCGCTGCCGCTCGGCCTCCGCCGCCTTGCCGCCGAACTTGAAGCGCGGTTGCTGGCGGCGCTCCTGCGGCTGGCGGCGCAGCAGCCGGTCCGAGGAGAGCTCCACGGCGGCGGTGTAGCCCAGCGGGGCGCCGTGCGCGGTGCGCTGCGGCGCGCCCCCGCCGTAGAAGGCGGCCGGCGGCTCACCGGCCGGGCCGACCGGCTGGGCGGGGGAGTGCGGCCAGCCGCCCTGGCGCGGGTCCACGGGAGGCTGCTGCGGGCCGGGCGCAGCCGGGCCCCAGGGCGCGCCGGCGTGCGGGGCGCCCTGCTGGGGGCCCGGCACGGGCTGCTGCGGGGGCTGGCCCTGCTGCTGCGGGAACGGCGGTTCCGGGACCGCCTGGTCGGGACCCGGCATCTGTGGGCCCGGCAGGTGGGGGCCCGGCAGCTGGGGTTCCTGCAGCGGGGTCTCGGGCTGCTGCGGGCCGCCCACGGGGGC
>NZ_LIQR01000472.1 GCF_001418575.1 Peterkaempfera griseoplana | reverse complement strand
GACGACACGTCCGACCAACAGCACACCGGGCAGCCGCCCCACGACGGCAAAGGCCCCCTCCCGGGGTCACGAATCCGGGTCAAGGACCCGTCCGAAGTCACAGACCGACGGTCGCGCGACCCCCGTCGCGCCCCACCGTCCAGCCGACGACACGTCCGACCAACAGCACACCGGGCAGCCGCCCCGCGACGGCAAGGGACCCCATCCAGGGTCAGGAATCAGGATGCGCACGGTCCGAAGTCACCGGCCGACAGTCGCGCGACCCTGTCACCCCCCACCCTCCAACCGACGCCACCTCCCACCGACAGCACACCGGGCAGCCACCCCGGGACGGCAAAGGCCCCGTCCGCGCACGCAGCCGGGATCGGACGCGCCGAGGGCGCCCTGCTCCGGACCGTGCGGCCCGGGGCGGAGCGCCCTCGGTGAGAACTGCTGCGGACCTGCTCAGCCCTTGAGGAGCTGGCGGGCCAGGCGGGCGGTCTCGGACGGGGTCTTGCCGACCTTCACGCCCGCGGCCTCCAGCGCCTCCTTCTTGGCCTGCGCGGTGCCGGAGGAGCCGGAGACGATGGCGCCGGCGTGGCCCATGGTCTTGCCCTCGGGCGCGGTGAAGCCCGCCACGTAGCCGACGACCGGCTTGGTGATGTGCTCCTTGATGTACGCCGCCGCACGCTCCTCGGCGTCGCCGCCGATCTCGCCGATCATCACGATCAGGTCGGTGTCGGGGTCGTCCTGGAACGCCTGCAGGGCGTCGATGTGGGTGGTGCCGATGATCGGGTCGCCGCCGATGCCCACCGCCGAGGAGAAGCCGAGGTCGCTCAGCTCGTACATCATCTGGTAGGTCAGGGTGCCGGACTTGGACACCAGGCCGATCCGGCCGGCCGAGGTGATGTCGGCCGGGATGATGCCGGCGTTCGACTGTCCGGGGCTGATCAGACCCGGGCAGTTGGGGCCGATGATGCGGGTCTTGTTGCCCTTGGCACCGGCGTGGGCCCAGAAGGCGGCGGTGTCGTGGACCGGCACGCCCTCGGTGATCACGACGGCCAGGCCGATCTCGGCGTCGATGGCCTCGACGACGGCGTCCTTGGTGAACTTCGGGGGGACGAAGATGACGGTGACGTCCGCGCCGGTGGCCTCCATGGCCTCCTTGACGGTGCCGAAGACCGGTACCTCGGTACCGTCGACGTCGACCTTCTGGCCGGCCTTGCGGGGGTTCACACCGCCGACGATGGCGGTGCCGGAGGCGAGCATGCGGCGGGTGTGCTTCATGCCCTCGGAGCCGGTCATGCCCTGGACGATGACCTTGCTTTCCTTGGTGAGGAAGATAGCCATGGTGTTGACCGAGTTCCTTACTTCGCAGCCGCGAGCTCGGCGGCCTTGTCGGCCGCTCCGTCCATGGTGTCCACCTGCTGCACCAGCGGGTGGTTCGCGTCGGTCAGGATCTGCCGACCGAGCTCCGCGTTGTTGCCGTCCAGACGGACGACCAGCGGCTTGGTGACGTCCTCGCCCTTGGACTTCAGCAGCTCCAGGGCCTGCACGATGCCGTTGGCCACCGCGTCGCAGGCGGTGATGCCGCCGAAGACATTGACGAAGACGGACTTGACGTCCGGGTCGCCGAGGATGATCTCCAGACCGTTGGCCATCACCTCGGCGGAGGCGCCGCCGCCGATGTCCAGGAAGTTGGCGGGCTTGACGCCGCCGTGGGCCTCGCCGGCGTAGGCGACGACGTCCAGGGTGCTCATGACGAGCCCCGCGCCGTTGCCGATGATGCCGACCTCGCCCTCGAGCTTGACGTAGTTCAGACCCTTGGCCTTGGCGGCGGCCTCCAGCGGGTTGGCCGCGGCCTTGTCCTCGAGCGCCTCGTGCTCCGGCTGGCGGAAGTCGGCGTTGGCGTCCAGCGAGACCTTGCCGTCCAGCGCGACGATCTTGCCGTCACCGGACTTGATCAGCGGGTTGACCTCGACCAGCAGGGCGTCCTCGGCGACGAAGACCTTCCACAGGGTCTGCAGGACCTCGGCGACCTGGTCCGCGATCTCGGCCGGGAACTTCGCGGCGGCGACGATCTCGGCGGCCTTCTCCGGGGTGCAGCCCTCGTTGGCGTCCACCGGGATCTTGGCGAGCGCGGTCGGGTTGTTGACCGCGACCTCCTCGATCTCCATGCCGCCCTCGACGGAGGCCATGGCCAGGAAGGTGCGGTTGCTGCGGTCCAGCAGGAACGAGACGTAGTACTCGTCCTTGATGTCGGCGGTGGCGGCCAGCATCACCTTGTGGACCGTGTGGCCCTTGATGTCCATGCCCAGGATCTGGCCGGCCTTGGCCACCGCGTCCTCGGGGTCGGAGGCCAGCTTCACGCCGCCGGCCTTGCCGCGGCCGCCGGTCTTGACCTGCGCCTTGACGACGGCTCGGCCGCCGAAGCGCTCCGCAACGGCGCGCGCGGCCTCCGGGGTGTCGATGACTTCACCGTCCAGCACCGGTACACCGTGCTTGGCGAAGAGGTCCCTCGCCTGGTACTCGAACAGGTCCACGCGCGTCCGTCCTTGTTCGTGATCGCGGTTGTGTGTCTGTGAGCGTGCCGCCGCGGGGTCGTCGCTGTGGTTTTCGTGACGAGAGCGGTACGCAGGAAACCTTGCGTCCACCACATCGCTACGGGCGCACACGTCGGCCGAGCACGCGGCATGTCCGTCTTGCAGGCTATCCCCGTGCGACAGGGACCTTTCAACCGGAGGGGCCTCTGCGTTCGTGAGAACCATCACAACGGGCGTGCGGGACGGCTCATGCGCCCCGGAGGCGCACCTGGAAACCTCCACACAAGGCCGACAAGTCCTTCATGCAGCTTGCTTTTGGCATTCCGCTCCGGGACTGTGGATCGGTAACAGAATCATCACTCAGCGTAGTGGACGTCTGATGCACAGCGCACGTCACCGCGCCCGGCGCCGCCGCGCGGACCAGGGCTCCGACCCCGACAGCGGCCCCGAGGGCGACCCTGACGTCGGCAGCGGTCGCGACACCCGTGCGGACGACGGTCCCGCCGGGGTCCCCGACTGCGCGCCGGACCGCCCGGAGCGTGCCGCCGCACTGAGCGCGGCCCGGACGGTCTGGCCGATGGACCGCCAGGCCGCGGCCACCCTGCCCGGGGCTCCCGAGGCCGTCTCCACCGCCCGGCGCTTCGTCCGGATCACCGCGGCCATGTGGCGGCTGGCCGAGGACCTGGTCGGCGATGCCGAGCTGTGCATCTCCGAACTGGTGGGCAACGCCGTGATGCACACGGACAGTCACCGGGTGCACTGCCGGATCTGGAGTGCGCGGCAGACCCTCTTCCTCGAGGTCGACGACGAGGGGCGGCTGCGGCTGCCGTCCGTGGCACCCGCCGACGACGAGGACGAGCACGGCCGGGGCATGCTCCTGGTGGAGACCTTCGCCGAGGCGTGGGGCACCGTGCCCCGCCCCGGGCTCTCGGGCAAGACCGTCTGGGTGGCACTGCCCATGCCGACCGCCCTGCGGGCGTCCTGATCAGCCGGGGCCGAGGACTCCCTCGCCGGGTATCGGGAGCGGTCTGCGCTCCAGGGCCGCAGCCATGATCTCGGGGAAGTGGTCCGGGGTGCAGGCGAACGCGGGTACGCCGAGCGCGCCCAGCGAGGCGGCGTGCTCACGGTCGTAGGACGGCGCGCCCTCGTCCGAGAGCGCGAGCAGCGCGACGAACTGCACACCCGCCGCCTTCATCGCGGCCACCCTCCTCAGCATCCCGTCCCGGACACCGCCCTCGTAGAGGTCGCTGACCAGGACCACCACCGTCTCGCCGGGCCGGGTGATCCGCGCCTGGCAGTAGGCGAGCGCCCGGTTGATGTCGGTGCCGCCGCCCAGCCTGGTGGCGAAGAGGACGTCCACCGGATCGGTGAGCTGCTCGGTGAGGTCGACCACCGAGGTGTCGAAGACCACCAGCCGGGTGCTCAGCGACCGCATGGAGGCCAGGACGGCACCGAAGACCGCCGAGTGGACCACCGAAGCCGCCATGGAACCCGACTGGTCGATGCAGAGGATCACCTCCTTGCGGACCGCCCTGCGGGCCCTGGCGTAGCCGATCAGCCGCTCGGGCACCACGGTGCCCGTGGTCCGGTCCCCCCCGGGTGGCAGATAGTGCCGGAGGTTGGCGTGGATCGTCCGGTTCCAGTCGATGTCGCGGTGGCGCGGACGCTCGGTGCGGGCGGTGCGGTCGAGTGCTCCCCCGACGGCGGCGCGGGTGCGGTCCGCCAGCCGGCGCTCCAGATCGGACACGACCCTGCCGACCACCGCCCTCGCCGTCTCCCTGGTGGTCTCCGGCAGTGCGTGGCGCAGCGACAGCAGCGTGCCGACCAGGTGCACATCGGGCTCGACCGCCGCCAGCATCTCGGGCTCCAGCAGCAGACGGGAGAGGCCCAGCCGGTCGATGGCGTCCTGCTGCATCAGCTGCACCACGGGGGTGGGGAAGTACTCCCGGATGTCGCCCAGCCAACGGGCCACCTGGGGGGCCGAGCCGCCCAAACCCGCGCTGCGGGTACCGCCGCGGCCCGTCCCGGCCGGGGCGGTGCCCTGCCCGCCGCGGTAGAGGGCGGCCAGGGCACGGTCCATGGCGGCGTCCCGGCCTCCGAGCCGGCAGCCGGTCCCGTCCTGCTCGCCGCCCAGGACCAGGCGCCAGCGGCGCAGACGCTCGTCGTCGGTGCGGTCATCCATGGGCGGAGTGGTCATCTGCGGATGCTCCTCTCGGGGCGGATGCCGGCCCGGTCGCGGGCGG
>NZ_LIQR01000471.1 GCF_001418575.1 Peterkaempfera griseoplana | reverse complement strand
CTGGCAGGTGGAAGCCCTCGGCGGTGGGCTCATGGCCGAGGACGGGCCCGGCGCCGAGGCGTTCCAGGATGCGCCGTACGGCGGTGGCCGCGACCGGGGCGGCGGCGCCGGCGGTCGAGGTCCAGCCGATGACCGCGCCGACCCGGGGTACCACCTGGCGCTCGTCGTGGTCCAGCGGCAGGGAGAGCAGGGCGGTGCCGCCGGGGGTGGGGAGCGCGGTGAGCGAGGTCGCGGGATGCAGCCAGGCACGTCCGCTCAGCAGGCCCTCGGAGACGGCGTCCACGGTGGCGGTCACCTGGTTGGCGGCGTTCCGTGCGTAGGCGTTCATGTGGTGGGCCCGCTCCCCTCGAAGATCCCCTGGCGGAACTTTTCTACCAGACGGTGCCGGACGCCAACCGGCCGACGGTGGTGCCGACCCCGGGGTCGGCGAGGAGGGCGGTCAGCTGGGCCACCAGCCTGCCGGTGGGCCCGTCCGGCGTCTCCTCCGCGAGGAAGCCCCGGAACGCCGGGAGGAGGGCCGGGTCCTGGGAGACGGTGACGGTGAGCGCGGCCACGAACTCCTGGACCAGGCGCAGCTGCAGCTCCTCGCGGGGTATGGAGCGGTCCTCCAGCCATTCCAGGGCGGTGATCTCGGCGTTGGCTATCCAGGCCCGGACGGTGAGCCGCAGCCGTGGCCCGGGCTCGTCGACGGCCAGGTGGGAGAGGATCTGGTCGTGGGCGGCGCGGCGGACCTCGTCGATCACGGCGTTGGTCCAGGGGCTGGCGGACACCGAGCCGCCGCGCAGCAGGGCCGCGAAGCCGGGCCCGTGGCCGTCGACGAAGTCGAGGTAGCGGCCCATCACCCGGTGCAGCCGCGCGGAGAGCGGGCCCTCATGGGGTTCCTCGAAGCGGCCGGAGAGTTCGTCGGCGGCGCGGCGCAGCGCGGCCTCGTAGAGGCTCTGTTTCCCGGGGAAGTAGTGGTAGACCAGCGGACGGGAGGCGCCGGCGGCGGCGGCGATGTCGTCGATGGAGACCTCGTCGGGCGAGCGCCTGCTGAAGAGGTCGAGGGCGACGCCGATCAGCTGTTCGCGTCGCTCGTCGACGCTGAGGCGGCGGCGGGGGCCGCGCTCCGGCCGCTCCGAGGCTGCGCGGGGGCTCGTACGGGTGGCCATGCCCCACACCCTAACGGGATGGGGGCGTCCTCGGGATTGACGAATTGACATGTGCATCGCTAGCGTTCATCACACCGGCTTCACGGAGCATCCCAGACACCGGGCCGCGTCCGCACCCCCCGGCGGACGCGGTCCGGTCCATCGACCGCGGGGTACCGAGGCCGACGTACACGTGCCGGCGTACTGATGCCGGCGTACTTGTGACGAAGTGCTGACATGGTCGGCCGGGCACTGGTCCCCGGGGCCCGGGGCTGGTCGAATCGTCGTGTGGACAGTGAATCGGAGGACCACGGCACCCCGGTGGGGCGCCGTGTGGTGCTGGGCATGATCGGGCTCGGGGCGGCAGGAGTCGCCGCCGGCCCGTACCTCCAGCGCGGGGTGGACGCGGCGCTGGGCGCCGTCGCGGGCAAGGACCCGACGGGGCTGACCGGGCTGCTGCCCGGGGCCGGCGGCTTCCGCTACTACTCGGTGACGGCATCGGTGCCGCACCGGGGCGAGACCGACTACCGGCTGACCGTCGACGGACTGGTGGACCGGCCCGGCTCCTACCGGCTGGCCGACCTGCGGGCGCTGCCCCAGGACCGGCTGGTACGGGATGTGCAGTGCGTGACCGGATGGCGGGTTCCGCACACCCCGTTCGAGGGCGTGCGGCTGTCCCGGCTGCTGGACGCCGCCGGAGTGCGCCCCGGGGCGCGGGCGGTCCGCTTCACCTGCTTCGACGGCGCGTACAGCGAGAGCCTCACCCTGGAGCAGGCACGGCGGTCCGACGTGCTGGTGGCGCTGCGCATGCAGGACGCCGGGATCAGCCATGCGCACGGCGGCCCGGTGCGGCTGTACGTCGCGCCCATGTACTTCTACAAGTCGGCGAAGTGGCTGTCCGGGATCACCGTCACCGACAAGGTCGAGCCCGGCTACTGGGAGCGGTACGGCTATGACGTGGACGGCTGGGTCGGACGGTCCAACGGGCGTGACGATGCTCCCACCGCCTGAGCGCCGGCGCCGCTTCACCCGCGCGGAGCGGTGGGTGCACCGGGGCACCGCGGCCCTGATGGGCGTCTGCCTGGCGACCGCGGCCGTGCTGTACCTGCCGCCGCTGGCCGAGCTGGTGGGGCGGCGCAGGACGGTGGTCATGGTCCATGAGTGG
This sequence comes from Peterkaempfera griseoplana, assembly GCF_001418575.1. Classification (GTDB taxonomy): domain Bacteria; phylum Actinomycetota; class Actinomycetes; order Streptomycetales; family Streptomycetaceae; genus Peterkaempfera; species Peterkaempfera griseoplana. The sequence continues at coordinate 5,791 of NZ_LIQR01000471.1, read as the reverse complement.
TCGGGGGTGCTGCTCCCGGTGCCGCTGCTGGCCGGTCTGTTCTCGGCCGCCTTCCGGGCGGATCTGCGCCGGCTCAACCGCTTCGCCGGCCATGACCGGCAGTGGCTGCGCGCGGTGCTCCGGCGCCGCACCGGGCGTCCCGCGGGCAAGTTCAACGCCGGGCAGAAGCTCTATGCGGCGTGGACGGCGGGAGCGGTGCTGGTGATGGCGGGCACCGGGCTGCTGATGTGGTTCCCGCACCTGGCGCCGCTGGTGTGGCGCACGGGCGCCGGCTTTGTGCACGACTGGCTGGCGCTGCTGGTGGCGGCCGTGGTCGCCGGGCATCTGTGGATGGCGTCCCGCGACCCGGAGGCCCGGCTCGGGATGCGCACCGGGGAGGTCTCCGGCCGCTGGGCGGAACGTGAGCACCCGCTCTGGCGGGACTGACCCGGCGGACGGGAGCGTGAGGGCCGCCTCAGCCGCGCCACTGCTGGTAGCGGCGCCAGGCCTCGCTGCCGTCGGCCACGAAGGGCCACTCGGTGAGACGGGCGCGGATCTCGTCCTCCGTCAGGAAGCCGTGCCAGTCGATCTCCTCGGCCTGGGGGCTCACCGGGCCCGTCCAGCGGGCCTCGTAGACGTCGCACCACCAGGAGTGGCCGGGCGAGTCGAAGAGGAACTTGAAGAGGTGGTGCGGCTCGATCCCGCGCACCCCGAGCTCCTCCTCGGCCTCCCGGACCGCCGCGTCCGCATAGGACTCCCCGGCGCCCACCACTCCGCCCACGAAGACGTCGTAGGTGAGCGGGGAGAAGAGCTTGGCGGCGGCGCGCCGATGGACGAAGATCCGGCCCTCGGCGTCCCGGCAGAGGACGAAGACGCAGCGGTGCAGCAGCCGGCGGCGGTAGACCTCGCCGCGGCGGGCGGTGCCCACCACCCGGTCCTGCTCGTCGACGACGTCCAGTAGCTCATCCGCGGGGTCCATGCGCGCATCCAAGCACACGTCAGCCGGAGAAGGTGAGGGTCAGGTCGGCCGCCCCGCGCACCCCGGCCACCCGCTGGGCCTCGTCCTGGACGGCGCCGCGCACCGCGGAGGAGAGGGGTTCGAAGGCGGTCACGGTGACGTCCAGCCGCCCCTTGGAGGCCAGACGGGAGCGCCAGACACCGGTGATCTCACCGTCCACCAGCAGCGCCCCGGGGCCGGACAGCACCCGCCAGACCGCCTGCTGGCGCTCCCGGTCGGGCACCAGCAGACCGCGGTCCCGGGCCTGGAGGTACGGGTCCGACGGCGGCAGCAGCCGGACCAGGCGGGGAGCCGGGGCGGAGCGCAGCGCCTCCAGGTCCTCCTCGGGGAGCCAGGCGGTACGGCCGTCCACCCGGACCTCGGCCAGCCCTCCCGGCCAGACCTGGCGGGTCGCGGTCTGGGTGGTGCCCAGGAACTTCGCGGCCTCGGGGAGCCCGGCCGGGCCCAGCAGCCGCAGCTGGGTACGGAGCAGATCGGCCGTCCCGGACGCCTGGCCGGGAACCCCCGGCCAGTCCTGGACGGGCGCCAGTACGGTGCCCGGGCCGCTCGGGTCCAGCCGCACCCCCGCGGGCAGTCCCACCTGCTGGAAGAGGCCCCCCGAGATGTGCTGGGCCTGGCAGACCCGGCACCAGTAGGTGAGCGACTGCGGCACCCGGGCGCTCACCGCCGCGCTGACCTCCCCCTTGGGCATGGGTTCGCGGACCACCGCACGCATCGCCTCGGCCGCGGCGGTGAAGGCCGCCGTCCCCATCCGGGCTCCCTCGCGGATCGCGGTGGCGGAGATCCGGGCGGTGGCGTCCGCGTCGCTCAGCGGCCACAGGGCGGCCGCCAGCGCGGGCAGGTCGCCCCGCCGGTGCAGATGGGGTGCTCCGCGGGTGGACCAGATCAGGGTGAGCGACCCGTCGTCGGGCGGCTCGGCCGTCGACCGCGCGGCCAGCGCCAGCCGGGCCGAGCCGTGCGGGGTGTCCTGCACGCCCAGGTCGAGGACGGCCAGCCGGCCGGGCTGCGCCTCCGAGCGGTCGAGCTGGTGTGCTGCCACCCGGTGGGCCAGCACCTGTCTGCGTCCGGTCTCGAACACCGCCGCCATGAGCCGCCTCCCGTCGCCTGTGTCGCAGGGTAGCGTCCGACCGCCGTGAGAGAGTCCATGCTGTCGGACTGCGTCAGGAGAGGCTGCCCATGACGGTCAAACACGCCACGTCCAGCGTCTACCTGTTCGCCCGGATCGGCGGTGGCTGGCGGCTGGGGATGATCGAGCACCCCCGGCTGGGCGGGGTGCTGGTCCCCGGTGGGCATGTGGAGGCGGACGAGACGCCGGCGCAGGCGGCCGTGCGGGAACTGCGTGAGGAGACCGGACTCGAGGGCCGGTTCCTGACCCCGCCGCAGTGTCCGCTGCCCGCGGGCTACCCCCATGAGGTGGTGGTGCCCCCGTGGTGGACGGTGGAGATCGCGGTCCCGGGCGACAACCACGAGGCGCAGCCGCATGTGCATGTGGACCACCACTACATCGCCGTGGCCGACCGGCCCGACCGCCCGGTGGGCCCCGCGGAGCACCCGCTGCACTGGGTGACCGCAGGGGAGCTGCCGGGGCTGCGGACGCCGCTGGACGTCAGGGTGCTGGGGGCGGACCTCTTCGGCCGGATCGGGGCGCTCGCCGCGGAGGGCGGCGCGGGCGGCCCCGGCTGAGCGTGCCGGGCGCTCGGCGCTCCGTCCGGTCCCGCTCTCCCCGGGGTCGCCGCCGGGCGCCCCGTACGGCCCGGTGCGGTGGGCGCGGGCTCGGGCCCCGCCGGGGCCGTTGCACAATGGCGGGCAGGGCTGTGAGCGGAGAGCGAGGCGTGCGGTGGTGGAGATCGGCGGCGAGGTGGCCGACGGCTGGGAGCCGGTGCGGGAGGCGTTCGCCCGCAACTTCCGCGACCACGGGGAGGTCGGCGCCGCGTTCGCACTCCATGTGCGGGGCCGCCGGGTGGCCGACCTGTGGGCCGGCGACGCCGTCCCGGAGCTGGGCGGCCGCCCCGCACCGGGGGCGCCGTGGACGGCGGGCACCGCACAGGTGCTGCGCTCGGTGACCAAGGGGCTCACCGCCGCCTGCGCCCTGCTGCTGAACCAGCGCGGCGAGCTGGACCTGGACGCGCCGGTGGGGGAGTACTGGCCGGAGTTCAAGGCCGCGGGCAAGGAGCGGATACCGGTGCGCTGGCTGCTGTCGCACCGGGCCGGGCTGCCGGCGCTGGACACCCCGCTGCGGGTGGCGGAGGTGCTCGACTGGGAGCCCGCCGTGGCGGCCGTGGCGGCGCAGGCACCGGCCTGGGAGCCGGGGACCGCCCATGGCTACCACCCCTACACCTTCGGCTGGCTGGTCGGTGAGGTGGTGCGGCGGGTGAGCGGACGCAGCGTCGGCCGCTGGTTCGCCGAGGAGGTCGCCGGCCCGCTCGGGCTGGAGCTGTGGATCGGTCTGCCCCCGGCGGAGCGCCACCGGGTGGGGCGGCTGGTCGACCTGCCCGCGCCGGAGATCGCCCAGGCGGGGCCGGGCGGTCTGCGGATACGCCCCAAGAAGTCGGTGCGGGACGCCTACCAGGACCCGGCGTCGCTCACCGCCAGGGCGTTCGGGTCGGTGGAGCGTGCGCTGGATCTCAACGACCCGGCGGCGCAGGCGGCGGAGATCCCGGGTGCCAACGGCATCGGGACGGCGCGCGGTGTGGCGGGCTTCTACGCCGCGCTGATCGGTGACGGTGCGCTGTTCGCCCCGGGGACGCTGGCCGAGGCCATGGGCCCGGCGGCTGACGGCCCGGACCGGGTGCTGGTGGTCAACTCCCGCTTCGGACACGGCTACTTCCGGCACGGCCCCACCTCGCCGATGGCCTCCCCGGCGTCCTTCGGGCACCCCGGCAGGGGCGGCTCGCTGGGCTTCGCCGACCCCTCGCTGGGGGTCGCCTTCGGCTATGTCACCAACGGCATGCAGCCCGGGGTCACGGGGGACATCCGGTCGCGGACCCTGCTCGCGGCCGTACGCGACTGCCTTGCCGCGCACGGAAACTGACGCTGGGTCACCCGGCGGGCGCCGTCCCCGGTGCGGCGGGGTCCGTGCCGGACGGCGGCCGCCAGTCGGCGATCCCGTCCAGGCTCCGCAGTGCCAGCTGCGGCGCGAGCCGGCCCAGCGCGGCCACCGCCGCGTCGCGCAGGGCGACGGCCGGGAGCGAGTGCCAGGCGGTGAGCCGGGCGATCTGCTCGGACCGGCGGACCACCTCGGTGGTGCGGGGCAGCCGCTCGGCGGTGTACGCGGCGAGCGCGGCCGTCAGGTCGCCTCCCGGGCGTGCCAGCCGGGCCAGCACCACCGCGTCCTCCACCGCCTGGCAGCCGCCCTGTCCGAGGTTGGGCGTCATGGCGTGCGCCGCGTCCCCCAGCAGTGCCACCCGGCCCCGGTGGTGGGCCGGCAGCGGTACGGGCATGGAGCGGATGTCGGTACGCAGCACGCCGTCCGCCGGCATGGCCTCGATCAGTGCGGGCACGGGGTGGTGCCAGCCGCCGAAGAGCCGGCGCAGTTCGGCCCGTTCGTCGCGGGCCCGCTCGCCGGGGGCGGCCGCGGCGTCCGGGGCGGCGGCGGTCTTCTCCACGCGGGCCGCGGCACGGTCGTTGCGGCGGGTGACGAAGGCGAACGCCGCGGCGCTGACGGCCAGCACGGCCGCGATGGCGATCAGCCACACCGCCGAGAATCCGCCGTTCTCGTCCTCGTCGCCCCCGGTCACCGCGGAGCCGGGCTGCAGGGTGGCGGAGGGCGAGGCGGTGGCGGCGGTGACCGCGGCGGGCGGCACCGAGGCCGGGGTGGGGCCGGAGTTGATCAGGATCTGGACGAGGTTGCTGCCGCCGAAGTTGTACGGGTCCAGACCGGTGGCCTGGGAGACCAGCAGCAGTTCCGCGGCGGCGGACGGGTTGGTCCCCTGCTGGCCCTGCATCCAGGCGTAGCCGTTGCCCGCGAGCCAGTCGGCCGCGTCGGCCGCCTGGTCGGGGTGGCCGGCGGCGATCAGGCCGAGCACCGCCCAGGAGGTGGCGTTGTAGTCGGGTGTCGGGTCGGCGCCGGGCAGCGTCTGCATCAGCCGCTGCTTGCCGGCGGCCAGCCGCTGGACCAGGAAGTGGGCGACCGCTTCGCCGGACTGATCCTGCGGCAGGGCGTCCCCGGCCCCGTTCCGGCAGGTCGGGGCGGCGGCCGGCTTGTCCTTGCGGTTGCCGCCGGCCACGGGCAGGGAGCCCCCGGCTGCGGCCAGCGCCGCCTGTGCGGAGGCGAGGTCGTTGGGCTCCAGCGCACCGGACTTGCCGGGCTGGTACGCGAACGCGCCGCGCCGGGCCGCGGGGGCGCCGCAGCCGAGCTGGAAGGAGGCCAGGCCGTCGTAGGCGCTGTGGCCGCGCTTGGACACCGCGGCGGGGTCGGCCTTGACGGCGACCAGGGCGTTGACGGCGAGTCCGGTGGAGTTGGCGTCGCTGGTGCCGCCGGGGTTGTAGGACCAGCCGCCGTCCGGGTTCTGGTGGTGCTTGATCCAGGTGACGCCCTGGGCGACGGCCGCCTCGTGGCCGCCGAGGGCGGTGAGGGCCTGCACGGCCAGCGCGGTGGCGTTGCTGTCCTCGGTGGCGGTGGTGCAGTCGCTGTGGGTGTCCGCACGGAACGAGGGCCAGCCGCCGTCGCCGCACTGCTGGCCGGTGAGCCAGTCCACGGCCTGGGCCGCGGGCGTCACTCCGGCGCCGTGCAGGGCGAGCAGCGCGAGGGACTGCCGCCAGACTCCGTCGTAGGTGGGGTCGCTCCTGCCGTAC
>NZ_LIQR01000470.1 GCF_001418575.1 Peterkaempfera griseoplana | reverse complement strand
GTCATGAGGGTGGCGGAGAACCTGAATGCGGCGTTGCACGGCGCGTTGGAGAGCACGCCCGACCTGTATCTGCTGGGTGAGGACGTGCTGGACCCCTACGGGGGTGCGTTCAAGGTCACCCGGGGGCTGTCGACCCGCTTTCCGGAGCGGGTGCTGTCCACTCCGATCAGTGAGAACGCGATCACGGGGGTGGCGGCGGGTCTCGCGCTGGCGGGGGACAGTGCGGTGGTGGAGATCATGTTCGGTGACTTCGCCACGCTGGCCTTCGACCAGTTGGTGAACTTCGCCGCCAAGTCGGTGTCCATGTACGGGTCGCGGGTGCCGATGCGGATGGTGGTGCGCTGTCCGGTCGGCGGTGGACGGGGCTACGGGCCGACGCACAGCCAGAGTCTGCAGAAGCATTTCGTGGGGGTTCCCGGGCTGGCGCTCTACGAGGTCTCGCCGTTCCGGGACAACGCCGAGGTCTTCGCCGAGATGCTGGCGCGGGAGGAGCCCTGTGTCCTCTTCGAGGACAAGGTCCTCTACACCCGCCCCATGTACGAGGTCGAGCCCCCGTTCACCCTGCAGGACACCGGGCCGACCGCTGTGGTGTCGCTGGACGCGGAGCCGGACTGCGTGGTCATCGCCGGTGGAGGCACCGCCCACCGCGCCCTGGAGGCCATGCGCTCGCTGCTGCTGGAGGAGGAGATCGTCTGCACCCTGCTGGTCCCCTCCCGGCTCTACCCCGTCGAGATCGACCTCCCCAGCACCCGCCGGGTCTTCGTGGTGGAGGAGAGCACCGCGGGCGGTACCTGGGGTGCCGAGGTGGCGCAGGTGCTCCACCGGCGTCACTGGACCCGGCTCGCCGGGCCGGTGACCCTGATCCACTCCGCGGACGCGGTGATCCCCACCGCCCCCCATCTGGAGCGTGAGGTACTGGTCAGCGCCTCCACCATCCACCGCGTCATCCGGGAGACCCTGCGTGGCTGAGCTGCTGGTGCCCAAGCTCAACAACAACGACACGGACTATGTCCTGATCGAGTGGCTGGTCAAGGACGGTGATCCGGTCCGGGCCGGTGACCTGGTGGTGGTCCTGGAGACATCCAAGGCCGCCGAGGAGGTGGAGGTCGATGCCTCCGGGACACTGCGCCACCTCGTCGCGGAGGGCGACCGCTGCCGCCCCGGCCAGGCGATCGCCCAGGTCGAGGACGGCGCCGAGCCGACCCGCCCGACGGTGCGGGAGCCGGACGTGAAGACGGCCGACGGGCCCCTGGTCACCCGGCCGGCGCAGGCCCTCATCGACGAACTGGGCATCACCCCCGGGCAGATCGCCGCGCTCGGCGTCCCGGTGGTCCGCCGTGCGGACGTCGAGGCGCTGGCAGCGGCCGGGGATTCCGGCCCCGCCGACGGCGCCCCCGGGGCGCCGATCACCGGCGTGCAGCTGGGCGTCGCCAGGGCGGTGGAGCTCTCCCACCGGACCATCCCCGCCGCCTACACCGTGGTGCGGATGGACCTGGGCCCCGCGCTCGCCCACGCACGCCAACTCACCCGGACCGTACGCCGCCCGGTGGGCCTGGCCGAACTCTTCGTCCAGCAGGTCGCCGCACTGCACACGGACTTCCCCCGCTTCTTCGCCGCCGTCCAGGGCACGACCGCGACCCTGGCCGACACCCCGCACATCGGCGTCACCATCGACCTCGGCGAAGGACTCTACGTCCCCTGCGTCCACGACGCCGCCCACCGCACCACCGCCGAGATCGCCACCCAGCTGATGAAGTACCGCCTGGCCGCCACCACCGGATCCTTCCGCGAAAGCGACCTGACCGGCGCCAACTTCGT
>NZ_LIQR01000047.1 GCF_001418575.1 Peterkaempfera griseoplana | reverse complement strand
TACGCGGGCACGGTCCTCGGCTCCGACGGCAAGGGCGGCACCGTGCCGCTCGCCGGGGCCACCGTCCAGATCGACAGCTGGGCGTCGAGCTACACCCTCAAGACCGGCAAGGACGGCAGCTACGCCCTGTGGCTGGACGTCCGCAACAACCCGCTCACCGTCATCGTGGCCAAGGACGGGTACCAGCCCACCACCACCACGGTGAAGATCGTGAAGGGAGCGACGACCACGGGCAACTTCACCCTCAAGAAGGCGAGCTGAGCACACCCGCTCGCAGCCCTGGCACCACCCGTGCGGGCCGGTCTCCTGACCGGCCCGCACGGCCGTCCGCGGCGCCCGCGCCCAGGCCGCCACCGGGGTGCGGCCGCCTCGCCACCGGGTCCGGCTCCGGCTCCGCCCCGGGGCGGGGTGGCTCAGATGTCTCCGGCCGCCAGTGCAGCCGGCGTCGTTGAGAACCCCCACCCCGCCCTGTTGTGCATGGACTTCACCACCGACCACATCGGGCCCCATGTCCATGGCCGTGCGCGGCTGCGGCCAGAGGACGGCCTGAGCCTGATGCACCCTGATCTGTCGCAGGAGACGGCCGCCGGTCGGAGGGCCCGGTACCGGGTCGTGCTGACCGGAGACGGGCCGTGCGAGCGACAGGTACGGAATCAGCGTATGAGTACGGCCATGCCGCGTGACCTGCGCGGACGAGGTTTTCGGCATGGGCACGGCCTGAACGTCGGTGCGCCGGTCAGTCGACGCCTTCGATGATGCGGAAGTCGCGCTCGACGCCGTCCGAAAGGGCGACCAGCGCCTCCTGGTATGCCGCGCTCTCGCGTGCCGCGACCGCCTGTTCGAAGGTGTCGAACTCGATCAGGATGGTGCGCTCGGCGATTCCGGCGTCGTGGGCGGTGACCCGACCGTCGCGGGCGAGCACCCGCCCGCCCCCGGCCTGCACGGCCGGACCGGCCAGCTTGTTGTAGGCGGCCAGCTTCTCGGGGTCGGAAATGGTGCGGTAGACACTGACCCAGTAGCCCTTGGCCATGGAAACCTCCTGTGTTCGGACGGGCGTGCCAGGCTTCGAGTCGACACTCGTATTGATCGGACCCGGCGACGGATGGTGAGCAGTCAGGTTTTCTGGAATGTGGTTGTTCAGGCTGGGAGGACGATGGGCGGGATCCAGAGGTCGCCGGTCGTGGCGCGTGCCAGGGCTTCGAAAGCGGTGAGTCCGTGCTGGATCGCGGTGGCGAGCCAGGTGCGGACCGCGAGCCGGTCCTTCGCGCCGGCTTCATCCTGGCCGCACCGGCTGACAGCCCGTGGGCGGCTCTGCGCGGCACGCAGCCTGAACCGGCCCTGAGCACCGCGGGCCTCAGCACAGGACCGTTCGCGCGACCGTTGCTTGGCCGCCGACCTGGATTCGGTGCTCCGGGCCGTCGTGGTGAACGGTCGCTGTGATGGTCGACGGGCAGCCGAGGTGGTCGCCCATGTCGACGGTGAGGCGGTCCGTACCGGATCCGGCCGCGTGCGCGGCCAGGCAGGCCGTGCTGTTGGCGTTGGCGATGTCCTCGGGCACTCCGATCGACGGCGCGAACATCCGGGCTGCCGCGCGGCCGTGCCGGTCCGGGAGCGAGTAGGCGTAGCAGCCCAGCAGACCGTAGCGGTCACAGGCTGCGCGCAGCAGGGTGAAGTCCGGGGTGAGTTCGGCCAGCACGGCGCGGGACCGGACGGGCAGCAGAAGCCTCGGCCGCCCGTTCGACGCCACGCAGGCGTCCCCGGTGACTGCGTCCTCGGTCAGTCCGAGGCCGTGGGCGATCGCCTCCAGTTCGGGGCCTTGGGCGTCGCGCAGGCTGACCGGGCCCGGGTCGAACGATGCTGTCAGGCTGTCACCGTTGAGGGTGGCCCGGCCGTCGAAGCTGCGGTGGGTCGTGCGCAGGACGGCGTGGTAGTCGTCCCCACCTGCACGTTCGGCGAGCAACGCGAGGGCGGCGACGGTGCCGTGGCCGCAGGCGGGCAGTTCGCCCTCGGCGGTGAAGAACCGGAGAGTGTACGAGGGACGGGCGCGCTCTATTCCGGTCGCGCGGAGAAAGACGGCGTGCGACGTTCCCAACTCCGCAGGAACACGGCATCGTTCCTCGTCGGTCAACGGCGCGTCGTCCAGAACGGCGGTCGGGCTGCCACCCCTGCGCTGTCGCTGACACGCGTCGACGATCGCTACCTCGGGCATGGCACCGGGCCGGTGGTGAGCAGCATCGTCAGGTCGAGTGCGGGCGCGCTGTGTGTCACCGCTCTCACCGTGCCCAGCATTCGCCGTACCCGGGTGGTCGGGATGGTTGCCACGACAGCCCCCTTCGTTTCGTTTTCCGAAGCGGTCGCCGATGGTAGCGTGTCGGAATCCGAAGCATCAACCCCGGAGGGCTGGACGCCGCACCATGCCAAACCCCAAACCCGGCGCGCCAGTTCGTGGCTCGACCACCGGCCGCCCCCTCATGGCCGCACTCGATCTGTTCGGACGGCGGTGGAGCCTGCGCATCCTCTGGGAGCTGCGCAGCGGCCCCCTTGGATTCCGCCCCCTGCAGAGGCAGTGCGACGACATGTCCTCCAGCGTGATGCGGCAGCGCCTGGCCGAACTGCTGGAAGCCCACGTGGTTCACCAACTACCCGACAGCCGGTACGAGCTCACTCCGCTGGGGCGGGACGCCTGCCTCGCCCTCGGTCCCCTCGCCCAGTGGTCGGAACGCTGGGCGGCGGTGCTCGACCCGCAGCCGGCGCACCGCAACAGCGACCAGCCCACCGACCGCACCTCGCACCCCGACACCGCGGGCGACGGGACGCTCCAGCCGGGTTCTGCCGGCTGACGCCCGTGCGGCCTGGGCGTTGACGGTCGGCTCGGAACCTCTGCCACTGCCTGCCGCTTCGATTCCGAAGCGGTAGCCTCCGCATTCGCCGGTGCTTCACTATTCGAAGAAGTCCGTTCCGGCGTCGACGATGGTGACGGCCCTCATCGCAACCAACGCGTCCCACGCGGTGAGTTGCTCACGGGTGGGTCAGTGAGTCCAGGAGTTCACGGCCGTGCTGCCACGATCCAAGGCCGCTGGCGGAGTTGATGTGCCCGCAGGCGCCCGCCAGGTGCCATCGCGCCTGCCACCGTGCCGCGAAGCCGGCGGCTGCCTCGGGCGTGCTGTACGGGTCATCGGCGCTGCCCACCACCAGGGCCGGGCACCGCAGCGGCTGCGCCGACACTTCGGTGAACGTCGACGCCGCCTGGCGTGGGAACGCGGGCCCGTCCGGGTCGGGCGGCGCGACCAGGAACGCGCCGCCTGCCGGGCTTGAGGAGTTCCTGTTCAGCCAGGTGGACGCAGCCCAGCAGCCCAGGCTGTGGGCCACCAGCACAATCCGGCTGTCCCGCCGGGAAGCATCGTCGTACGCGTCCTGGACGGCGTCGACCCAGTCGTCCAGGTCGGGGGTGGACCACGAGGCAGGGGAGAGCCTCACCGCTGAGGTGCCCCACTGTCGCTCCCACAAGGTCTGCCAGTGCTGCTCGTCGGAGCCGTCGATACCCGGGATGATGACGTATGCGGCCACTGCCCACCACCGTTTCACTCGTCGCCCGTGGATCACGGGGCGCCTGACGCAGATTCTGGGGGATGCATCAGGGGCGGCGGTGGTGACGCAAGTGATCTCAAAGAAAATGGTGCGGACGACAATGGAATCACTCGACCGGACAGACCGAGACATCCTCGCCCTGCTCCAGACCGACGGCCGGCTGACCGGCGCGGAGGTGGGGCGCCGCGTCGGACTCTCGCAGCCCGCGGCCAGCGCACGCATCCAGCGGCTGGAGAAGAGCGGCGTCATCACCGGCTACCGGGCCGTGGTCGACCCGGCAGCCCTCGGGCTGAACATCCACGCGGTCATCCGGCTGCGCACCACGCACGCCCAGCTCTCACGTGCCCTGGACTTCGTCTCCATGACTCCTGAGATCGCCTCCACCCTCAGAGTCACCGGGGAAGACTGCCTCATCTTCGACGTCTACTGTCCGCAGGCAGAACGCCTGGAAGAAGTCGTCGATGCACTTGCCCGTTACGGCCCCGTCACCACATCCCTCGTGCTCCGCGCCTACCCTCAGAAGCCGCTGGCCGACGCCACGTCAACGACGTCATGACCCGAAAGAGAACGAAGTCGTCCATGCCCAGCGCCCTCGGCATCCCCAGCGGAGGAAGCGGGGTCAGGCGCAGCAGCCGTCCGGCCGGGCCGTGGGCGAATGCCGGTAGCGGCTGGAAGTGGCCGCGTGTCATGCAGCGCGGTGGCGATGCCCGATGCGGTGACGTGCCGGCCTCCGATGCCTCGCGCGTCGATATTCCCCGCCTGGTAGGCGGCGGCCAGTCCGACTGCCGGCGCGGCATCCAGGTGCTCCCCGGCCGGGATACGGATGATCAAGCCCCCTGATGCCAGGACGTGCACGGCCAGGTGCACGGTCGGCAGCGCCCGGTCGGTGCAGGCGAGGTCGCCTCGCGGGCGCTGCCGATCAGCCACAGTGCCTCGCTGCGTCCCAGTGGCTGCACCTGCACCCGCGGGGCGCGGCGGATCAGCGCCCGGCCCGCACCGGTTGCGTGGTGCCGCAGTCATCCATGGCCGAGGCCGGGGCGGGGACCAGACCGGTGCCGTGCAGATAGGCGTGGGCGAACCTGATGGCTTCGGGAGTGCCGGGAAAGATCCGGCCCGTGTCGCGCAGGTCGTCCAGGACGCCCAGGGCGTCCAGTCGCGGCCGGTGCTCCTCGCGCACTCCCGAGACCAGCACCAGGGTGCCCCGGCGGGAGAGCCTGTCGATCGCGTCCCCCAGCACCTTCGCACCCGAGGCGTCGACGGCGCTTATCCGGGACATCCGCAGGATCACCACCTTCACCTCGGCTGATTCGGTCAGTTCCAGCAGGAAGCGGTGGGCGGCGGCGAACAGCAGGGGGCCGTCCAGGCGGTAGGCCACGATGTGGTCGGCCAGCAGCTTCTGCTCCTCCACGTGGTGGTCGGCCGGGGCCGGGTCGGCGTGCAGCGGAACCTGCTCCAACCGGGCTGCACGGACGACCTGGCCAAGCGCCAGGGCACCGGAGAGCACCAGCCCGGCGATGACCGCATTCACCAGAGTGGAGGCCAGCGTCACCACGGCGGTCAGTCCCATCACCAAGGCTTCGCCCCGGCCGGCCCGGGCCAGGGCTGTGAGGGAGCCGACTTCGACCATGCGGACCGCGGTGGCGATCAGTACCCCGGCCAAGGCCGCGAGGGGGATACCGGCGACCACCGGCGCGGCGGCGAACACAATCACAGCGAGCGCGGCGGCATGCACCAGCGCGGACAGACGCGACACGGCCCCGCTGCGGACGTTGACGGCGGTCCGCGCGATCGCACCTGTCGCGGCGACGCCCCCGAACATCGGGGCGGCCAGGTTCGCCAGGCCCTGCCCGAACAGCTCCCGATTCGAGTCGTGCCGCTCGCTGACGCTCATCGCATCGGCGGCCGAGGCGGACATCAACGACTCCAGGGCCGCCAGCGCAGCCACGGCGAAGGCGGAGGGCAGCAACGCCGGGACATGGCCCATCTCGAAGAAGGACAGCGAGGGAGCGGGAATACCGGCAGGCAGATGCCCGATCGTGGCGACGTGCAGGTGCGCGACCCCGACGGCGACCGTCGCCGCTGCCACAGCCAGCAGCGAGAACGGCACCGCGGGCCTGACACGCGCGCCGATCAGCATCATCGCGACGACACCGGCCGCCACCGCGCAGGAAACCCAGTCGGGGTGGGCGGCGAAGCCACCCACCGCCTTGGCCGCCACGATGGCCGGGTTGTCGCCCGAGGGGGTCTTCACACCGAGGGCTGCGGGGATCTGCTGCAGGCCGATGACGGCGGCGATACCCAGGGTGAAACCCTCCACCACCGGCACCGGGACATACGCCATCCACCGTCCGGCACGCGCCAGCGCCAGCACGACCAGCACCGCGCCGGCGAGCAGACCCACCGTCATCACTCCGCCCGACCCGTAACGGTGGACGATCGGGACCAGGACCACGGTCATCGCCCCGGTGGGGCCGGTGACCTGGAGGTTGGAGCCGCCGCACACCGCCGCGACCGCACCGGCGATCACAGCGGTGACCAGCCCGGCCTCCGCCCCCGCCCCCGAGGCGATCCCGAACCCGAGGGCCAGTGGCAGAGCGACGACCGCCACGGTCAGCCCGGCCAGCAGGTCCCCGCGTGGGGAGCGGCCCATCGTGCCCAGGGTCGACCGGTTCGGCAGCACCGAGCGGAGACGGGCCAGCGCCTCGCCGCCGAACTGCGTGGCGCTCACGCGACCCGGCCCGAGGTCGCCCCGCCATCGGCGGTGTCGGCCTCCCGCAGCTCCTCCAACAAATCCCGCTGCCCGGCCAGCAGCTCGGTCAGGATCCGCCGGGCGGCCCGCATCAGGTCGGCGACATCCGGACCCGCCAGCGCATACACGACGGTATCGGCCTCACGGACAGCGGACACGATCCCCGAACGCCGCAGCACCGCCAGCTGCTGGGAGAGGTTGGAGCGCTCCACATCGATCGCCGCGAGCAGATCCCGCACCGGCATGGGGCCGTCCTGCAGCAACTCCAGCACACGGATGCGTACGGGATGCCCGAGCATGCGGAAGAACTCCGCCTTGGCCTGGTACAGCGGGACCTGCACGGCCCTCAACTCCTGTCGACTCGGAGCGGGGCGCCCGAGCACCTCCGCCACAGACGCACCGCAGGGTGTCCTTCCGCATGGCTGTGTGCCGACTCCGCCCCAGCGGGCGCGGCGCACGGCACGTACCGGTGCTGACGGCTCCGCTGAAGCCTTCGGCGGGTTGGACCTGGCGCGTACTGGAACAGGATGCCATCAATTGAAGAATTTTTCACATAGGCAAGTCATGAGTGCCGGACAGGTCTCGATCTCGACGGGCAGCCGGAGCACGCCCGTCCCGGCCTACCTCGCCCCCGCGCACGATCATCGCGACCTGCCGCACCCGCCTGGCATCGGCCATCGGCTCCTCCTGGAGGGGGCGCGCCGGCCCCACCCCCGGCATCCCCCGCTGCACCCGAGCCGCGCCGGCAGGAGCTGCAGACGGCCACGAACCTGATGTCGGTGATCTCGGAGGACCCCGCCTCGCGTTGCAGCTCAGAAGGCACTTTTGCTTTTTCGATCATGATCCGGACGCGACCCTGGATGAAACGCGCAGGCTGGTCTCCGCAGGTTTCGGCACTGCCGCCTGAAACGGAGCCGCCCCCGCGCTAGCGGGGGCGGCCCTGCGACCACGGTGGCTCACCGGTCGTTCACGATGCGGGTGCGGCCCCAGGCGGCATTGGCCAGCAGGCGCAAAGCCGTGTACTTCAGGTTCGGTCTCCGAACCGGAGCCTCAGCTGTTGCCCAGGGCGCGGCCCAAAAGAGGGAGCAGGCGGTCCCAGTGACGCTTCAGCCCGGAGGCGCTGAAAGCGTCGGTGTCGGACATGGTGAAGCCGTGGATGGTGTCGGGGTAGATCTCGGAGGTGTAGCTGACACCTGCCGCGTCCAGGGCCTGGTTGAGCTCGCCGAGGGCCTCAGGCGTCAAGTCGCTCTCGGCGTGGCCGAAGTGGACCTCGGCGGTGAGCTTGGAGAGGCTGTCGGGTCCGTCGGCTCCCACTGGGCCGTGGAATGCGGCGAGGGCGGCTACCTGGCCGGGGTGGGCCGCGGCGGTGCGCGTCGCCACGAGGCCGCCGATGCAGTAGCCGGTCACCGCGACCGGTCCGGCGCTGACCTCAGGCTGAGCGGTGAGGAACTTGAGATAGGCGTCGGCGTCGCTCAGGACACGTTCTGTGGTGTGCGCCTCGATCATGGGCATCAGCTGGGCGAAGACCGCGGGCCGGACCTCATCTCCAATGTGCTCGGGAAGCTCGATCAGCGGTGCCGGGCCGTGCCGGTAGAAGAGGTTGGGGACGAGCACGTAGTACCCGTGCCCGGCCAGTTCGCGGGTCGGTGCGCCGTAGAGGCTCAGTTCGGTGGACAGCCAGCCGAAGTAGGGAGGTTCCTGTTCGCGCTGGGGGTCGTCCCAGTGGTCCGTGGTGCGGGCGAAGCTGGCCGCGCTGAGTGAGGCCCGGACGCCCCAGAAGAAGACGTCGCCGGTGTCGGTGATGGGGATCTCGATCAGGCCGTGAATGAAGAATGCCTGGCCCTTGATGACGCAGAGATCCTCGATGAGAAAGGTGTCCTTGTTCTGGGCGTACTCGGGGTGCCACAGATCGGGTGCCGGGGCGCCGTAGGACAGGGCAGGCCCGCTGTGGTGGCCCTGACAGCAGGAACAGGTGTACGCGTGCGCGGTCGGCATGACGGTGGAGCGTAGCGGCCGGCCCTGGCGGTGCTCCGCACGGCTCCGGGTTCTGCGGCTGCAGCTCGAAGTCCCGGGCGTGGCTGTTCCAGTCCACGACACGGATGATGTGGGGTTCGGTCGACATCCGGCCTCCCGTCCGTCCTGCTTCTTTCAGCGGCGGGGCGGTTGCAGGCGTTCGATGCGGTCGAGGTCGCCGTTGAGCAGATCGCGGTGGCTGATGGTGAAGTCTCCGTTGGGCAGGGTCTGTCCGCCGCCGTAGTGCCGGCCCACGATGGTGGCGGGGAGGAACGCGCGCAGGTGGTGGCGCATCTCCCCGGGATACACGACGGGTGCGCCCCAGCTGGAGGGGGCCTGGTCGGTGGAGAACAGGACCCAGTGGTCCACGGGTACGGAGGCGTCGAGGTCCGGGGCAGCTCCGGTATGACTGTCCAGGGCCGGTACGGTCAGCCGGTCGGGGTCGAGGGGCGGGTACCACAGCAGCAGGGGCTTGGCGCGCTGCGCGTCGGCGTTGTCGAAGCAGCACACGGCGATGGTGTGGCTGGGGAAGCGGTCGGCGTAGAAGTGCAGGAGGTCCGGGTCGAGGGTGGGGCGCCGGTGCGGCGGCACCCGCTGCAGCGCGGCGGGGACCGCGGTGGGGCCGGCGGCCAGGATCACCGTGTAGACGTCATGGTCGAATATCTGGACGGGTTGGGGTTCCGCACTCATCCATGCGATGTCGTCGACCGCTGCGGGGGCGGGTTCGACAGCGGCGACCATGCGGTGAAGGACGTCCCCGGTGCGTCCGGCCGAGAGGAAGTGCCGGGGCGTGAGTTGCCCGGCGGGCAGGTGCAGCAGCATGGCGTTCGGCCCGTCCGCCAGGTTGACGGCGGTGTTCTGGTAGCCCAGGACGTGGATGAGGCCGTGCACGGGGTGGTGCCGGCGCCCGCAGTACGCAATCGTGCCGGAGAACACGGCCTCGCCCGTCGAGATGCACATGGCGGCAAGGTATCGCCCGTGTCCGGTGGACGCCGAGGAGATGCGGCGATCGCGCGGCTTGGCTGCTGCTGGGAGGGCAGAGGGTCGTCAGCCGGCCACGGTCAGCGGGCAGCCGTGCCCGCGAGGAAGCGGGTGCCGACCGGCCGGACTTGGGCCGACCACCCCCAGGCGCTCAGGTCCCTGACGAGTTGGTCGGGGTCGGGGAAGACCTTGACGATGCGGTATTCACTGCCGTTGTCGAGGCGGCGACGTACTGAAGGGACGGGCTGCCCGATGAGGAGGTCCTCGCTCGCGGCCTCTTCCGGGCCGTTGTCGATGAAGATGACCTTGCCCGTGGGAGTGAGGGCGTCTGCGACGGTGTTCCAGAAGGCGGGCAGTCGCTCCGGCGGTACGTGGGAGAGCCAGAAGGCGAAGAAGACGGTGTCGTAGCGGCGGGGTGGGCGCCAGGTGAAGACGTCGGCGCAGGTGAACCGGACCGTTGTGGACTTCACGCGGTCCTGGGCGATGGCCAGCGCCTCGGGTGCGGCATCGACGGCCGTCACCGAGCGGGCCCGGGCAGCGAGCAGGCTGGTCCACTGGCCGGTTCCGCAGGCCAGCTCCAGCACGTCTCCCGTGACCGGGAGTGTGTCGATCAGGGGCAGCAACTGCCTCAGGTCCTCGCGCTCGGCGTAGACCCGGTCGTACTCGGCCGCGCGGGCCCGGTAGTAGGTGATCTGCTCCTGCACCACAGCGTCGGCATCGTTGCCCATACGTGCCACCGTAGCCGTATCAGGGGACTTGCCCATCGGTGGTCCGGTGTCGCGAGCAGCACCTGATGTGCGAGGTGGCTGCCTCGGTTGAGGCGGTTGGAGACGTCCGTCCGGGAGACGAGCACGGGAAGTGTCTGATGGGCGCCGGGTGATCTTGGTCGTGAACCCGTCTACCAGGGGCTTCACGCATGTGTCGGATCAACCGACCAGCTCGGGCCGCAAGCTGACGACGGATCAGTGGGTGTTGTGAGTGGGGCCACTGATCGGGTGACGGTGGGGGAGAGGGCGTCCATGTCGTCGAGCTGTCCGGCGGAGCGCTGAGGGTGTTCAGCACTACGGCAGCGTGCGGGTCCAGCCGTTGCCGGGCCGACCGCGTCGGCGGGTCCTCGGGGGTCGCGGTTTCCGCGGCAGCTTCTGCTGCGGACTTCAGCCGGCGGGCGGCCAGTCGCGTATGAGCCGGAAGGTCCGGGCCGGGTGCTGGGCGGCTGGGGTGTCGCGCACCACCGGCCGGCAGTGCGTCCAACCCGGCCGCGGGGTGCCACGTCAGCTTGACGCTTCCTCCCGTCGCCGGTCATCGCTGGCTGTGGCGGGAATGGCGTTGTCGATGAGGACGGCGGCGATGGCGGCGGCGGTGGGGAAGGCGTCGGCGTTGAGGACCCGGGTGCGGGCCGCGGCGCCGTCGATGAGCAGCGCGAGCTGCTCGCCGAGCTGTTCAGGGTCGGCGGCGCCCGCTTCGCGGGCGGTGTCGGCGAGCCGCGCGGCGACGGCTTTCTTGTAGTCGCGCGCGTAACGGGACGCGGGGTGCTCGGGGTCGTGGAGTTCGACGGCGGCGCCGATGTAGGGGCACAGGGGAGTGGTGGGAGGGATGTCGAAGGCGGCGAGAAGCCGCTCGCGGGGCGTGAGGTCGGTGCGGTCGAACACGTCGGACAGGACGGTGGGGTCGAACCGGCGCAGGTACTCGGCGACGAGTTCGTCCTTGCTGGTGAAGTGCTGGTAGGCCGTGCGCTTGGACACTTCGGCCGCCGCGCAGAGCTGGTCCATGCCGGTGCGGTTGATGCCCTGCTCGCGGAACAGCTGCTGGGACGCGCTGAGGATGCGCTCGCGGGCGCCCCGGCCGCGGCGGCGGCCCGTGGGGCCCTTCTCCAACTCCGTCATGGCGCCATGATACCTGGGCTGGGTAACGACCGGTGTACATAGTTGCGTCCCGGCCACCCACCTCGTACCTTAAGCACACAGGGCGGTGTACTTAACACTGTCTCCCCAGGTGCACACGGCACCACTGACCCAAGGGAGCAACCATGGGAAAGCTCGACGGCAAGGTCGCGGTCATCACCGGCGCTACCACCGGCATGGCGCTGGCCGGCGCGAAGCTGTTCGTCGACGAGGGAGCGCACGTCTTCATCACCGGCCGCCGCCAGGACGCCCTGGACGAGGCCGTGAGGCAGATCGGCCGCAATGTCACCGGCGTGCAGGGCGACGCCGCCGACCTGGACGACCTGGACCGCCTGTACGACACCGTCAAGCGGGAGAAGGGCAGCATCGACGTGCTGTGGGCCAGCGCCGGTGGTGGCGAGCCCGCCCCGCTCGGCGAGATCACCGAGGCCCAGTTCGACACCTGGTTCGGGCTCAACGCCCGCGGCACCCTGTTCACCGTCCAGAAGGCCCTCCCGCTGTTCAACGACGGTGGCTCCATCCTCATGACCGGCTCCAACGCCTCTCTCGGCGCCTTCCCCGGCTGGAGCGTCTACGCCGGCAGCAAGGCCGTCCAGCAGGCCTGGGCCCGCATCTGGCTCAACGAGCTCAAGGACCGCCGCATCCGCGTCAACGTCCTGACCCCCGGCCAGGTCGCCACCGCGAAGCAGGAGGAACTCTTCGACGAGGCCACCAAGCGCCAGTTCGAGTCCCTCATCCCCCGCGGCCGGATGGGCCGCCCCGACGAGATCGCCACGGCCGCCCTCTTCCTCGCCTCCGACGACTCCAGCTACGTCAACGGCATGGAACTCGTCGCCGACGGCGGCACCACCGCCATCTGAACCAGCAACTCACACCAGGGCAGGACATCTCATGAGCAGCATCAGCATCATCGGCGCCGGGAACATGGCCCGCACCATCGGTGCGCGGGCGATAGCGGCCGGCAACACGGTCGAGATCATGGGCCGGGACCAGTCCAAGGCCGCTGACCTGGCCAAGGCACTCGGTGACGGCGCCACGACCGGAGCATGGGGCACCGCCCCGGCCGGAGACATCGTCATCGTGGCGCTGTTGTACACCGGTGTCGTGCCGGCCGTCGCCCAGTACGGAGACGCACTCGCGGGCAAGGTCATCGTCGACATCAGCAACCCGTTCAACTCCACGTTCGACGGACTGGCCCACCGCGAGGAGACGTCGGAGGAGACGTCGATCGCGCAGGAAGTCGCCAAGGCCGCCCCGGCCGGCGCCAGCGTGGTGAAGGCGTTCAACACCGTCTTCCGCCATGTCCTGGAGAAGGGCCGGCCCGACGTCTTCATCGCGGGCGACAATGCGCAGGCCAAGGCAAGTGTGGAGGTGTTCATCGAGAGCCTCGGACTGCGTCCGCTGGACGTCGGTGGCCTGAAAATGGCGCACTGGCTGGAAGGAGCGGGCGTGGTCACGGTGGGCCTCGCCAACCACGGGGTGGGGAACTTGGACTTCGCCCTCGGCATCACGGAACTGACCGTCTGAGCAGACGGTTGACGGCGCCGTTTCAGAGCGGCCGCCGATCGGGGGACGGTGCCGGCGTGAGCCCGGGGCGCAGCGGACGGGGCTCCCGTGCTGTTGACAGAGGTGTTCGAATTCTCAACTCAGCAGGACGGGAGCCCCGTTGGTTCCCCGTCCTGCCGCATTCGACCTCCCACACGCCTTGGTCGAGTGGGTCACGATGCTCATCGTCACCCGTGCGGGTGCACCTCGCAGTGGAAGTCGGAGTGCGCCAGGGCGGCCGGGCTGCACGGAGTGTTGGCGAGGGCTCCTTGCCTCTCTACCGCGAGATCGGCCTCCCGCTCCTCATTTCCTGGGCGTCCAATCGATCGCGAGCAGGCCGAGGATGGCTTCGTCTGCGTATGCGCCGTACACCCAGGCGGAGTGCCGGAGCGTTCCCTCCCGAGTGAACCCGGCCCTGATTGCCGCCGCGAGCATCGGGGTGTTGTCCGTAAGGGTTTCGATCTGCAGGCGGTGTAGTCCGCGTATGGCGAATCCGTACTCGCACAGAGTCTGCAGGACATCGACGCTGAGCGTACGGCCGCGGAATGCGGGCCGCAGGGCGATCCCGAGGTGAGCGGTCCGGTTGTGTGCGTCGATGCCCCAGAGCAGGGCCTCGCCGGCCAGTTCCTGCGACGCCAACTCGACAACGGAGAAGCAGGCTGCGTCGTCCCGCGATCCGTTCACGACGAAGGGCGAGTGATCCGAACCTGGTGGGATGGGCCGCCACGGCCGGGAGTCTGCGCGTGTCCGTGTGGCCACATCGTCGTACAACTCGGTCTGAAGCACTGGTATGTCGCTGTCGTGCCGGGCGCGCAGCCCGATCTTCTCGCCACGTATCACAGGGCATTCTTGTCCAAGGGTCAGCAGCCGAACAACCAGTTTTCCCACGCGATCCGGGAGGCTGACCGACGCCTTCGCCGATGCTCCACATCGACTGCGGTCCGCACTGCTCCTCCTCTCATGGCCAACGCCGCGCGAGCGACCTTGAGTCGTATCCAACTCGGTTGGCAGGCCAGCGGCCCTCTTGCAGGACCGCGAAAAACACAACGGGGCCGGCTGTCAGTCGGCGAGCCCGGCGTTGACGATCGCCTTGATGTACGGGAGGTCATTGCCGGTCCCGGTCGGGTTGAGGGAGTACACCACGCGGTGTCGGAGGTCGCGGGTGGCGAAGAACCCGTTGTCCCAGCCGGGGCGGTAACCGGTCTTGCCCCACGCGTACTCGCCACTTGGGAGCTGGTAGCGCAGGAGTCCGCCGATGCTGTAGCAGGCAGCCTGGTCGACGCAGTTCGTGTTGTCGGCGGCGCTCTTCACGTTCGGCAGTTCGAACACCAGCTTCTGCTGGGCGGGTGGGAGCAGGGTGCCCCGGAACAGCGCGGTGATGAAGCGGTCCAGGTCGGCGGCGGTGGAGATCATGCCTCCCTCGGCCCACGGGTACGGGCTCTGCTCGGTCACGTCCTGCCCATCGAGGTACACCTCCGCGTGGGGCGAGGGGATCATCGGGTCGTCGGCGGCGGGCAGGCTCGTGTGCCACAGATGCAGCGGCCGGATGATCCTGTGCTGCAGTTCGTTGGTGAAGGAGTGGCCGGTGACTTTCTCGACGATCAGGCCGAGGACGAAGGAGCTGAGTCCGTTGTACTGCTGCTCGGAGCCGGGTGCGGGCGGCGCGTCGGTGGCTGCGGCGAACGAGTCGCGCAAGAAGTCCTCGGGGGTCACAGATTTGAGCTGCCATCCGGGTCCGTCGGCAGGGCCAGGGGTCGGGGCGGGTTTGGGCAGGCCGCTCGTGTGGTCGAGGAGCTGGCGCACGGTGACACGGCTGTACGCCTCGGGCAGCACTTGGGGGACGTACCTTCGTGCCGGTGTGTCCAGGGCGATCCGGTGCTCGGCGACGAGTTGGAGAACCACCGTGTTGGTGAACGCTTTGGTGACACTGCCGATCCTGGCATAGGCGTCAGCGGTGACCGGGCCGGCGGTGGCGCCCACGCCGTCCCGCCTGATCAGCGCGCCCGCAACGACGTCGTCGGGCAGGTGGTCGAGGATGTTCTGAACGGTGAGGTTCGCGGACGCCGGGGCGCTGGAAGCAGGGGTGGCGGCGGCCGTGGGCAGGGCCGCGCTGGCGGTGAGAGCGGTGGCCAGGGCGAGGGTGGTGACGGCAAGGCGGATGCGCATCGAAGCTTCTTCTCTACGGCGCTGATGGGGACTTGTTGACAACGCCAACTCTGCTGCGGGCAGGCGCCGTTGCCCATTGGTGATCGCCCTGATCACGACCCTGAACTGCCCCTGACGGATGTGTCCTGGTGCTGCCATCCCATCGGTTCGCCGGGTTGGTCAGACTGTATCGTCGCCGATCGAGGAGCAACCGTGGAAGTAGCGCACCCCGTGGGTGCGGTGGTAAGTCGCGGGATGCCGCTCGGGCCGGTCTTGCTCGGCCCAGCACGACCCGGCGGTGGGCCGGATGCGGAGCGGCCCGAACTCGTCGACCGCGAAGACACGGTCCACGCTCCAGCACCTCCTCGATGCCAAGGTGTTCTCGTGAGTTACAGCATCTACATCCAACGGTTTGCATGTGGCGATGCGGCTCCGATGGACGACGAACTGGGGCGCGAGCTCTTGGCGCCCCACGTCGTGACCAGTCATCCGGAGTACGGCTTCGCTCGGATCCGGGCCGGCGATGGCGGCCAGGCCGACGTATATGCGAGCCCGGGCAGCATCGTGGTCAGCCGATTCACTTGGGGCGGGATTCTCGACATCGTCGCTGAGCTGGTCGAACGGCTGGACGCTGTAGTCCTCCTGCCCGAGGGAGTGGCTGTTCTCGGCGTCGAAGAGCACCGCTCGCATCTACCGATGGAACTTCAGGAAGATGCTGTCGTCGTCCACTTCGGTGGTGCGGCCATCCAAGCCGTCATTGAGGGCGTTTGATCGTTCTGTGCAGGTCACGAGCGGAGCCACAAGCGGATCGCTGCGACCGCTCATGCGTCGTGCCATCTCGGAGTACCCCCTGGCCGGGATGGTTCA
This sequence comes from Peterkaempfera griseoplana, assembly GCF_001418575.1. Classification (GTDB taxonomy): domain Bacteria; phylum Actinomycetota; class Actinomycetes; order Streptomycetales; family Streptomycetaceae; genus Peterkaempfera; species Peterkaempfera griseoplana. The sequence continues at coordinate 56,175 of NZ_LIQR01000047.1, read as the reverse complement.
GAACTATGGCGTCGCACTGCGCTGGGCAGGCGCCGCTCAGGCTCCACCCCTGCGCAGCCTCACCGAGGACGAGCAACGTGGCCTGGTCCCGCAGCTCGCCGGCGTGGCCCTCGATCTCGCCGAACGCGGGCTGCTGACTGCCCACGAGGGAGAGAGCCACAGTGTCGTCGCCCCCGTCCTGGTGACAGGTCCCGAACTCCACGAGGTCCTCACCGATCCGACCAACTGGCTGTGGACTATCCGCCCCCACCGCCGCTTCAGTCTCGTCGCCCCGCAGCACGTGCGCGAGCACTGGTTCGACGCCGCACATCCGACTGCCGACACCAGTGCACTTCCCACCTGGGACGAACTGAGTGTCGAGGAACGCGAAGTCCTGGTCTGCGCGGCCGAGGCGAGCGGCATGCTCACGGGGCCGTTCGGCATCTGGGACGATCCGCCGAACGGCCTGGACAGCGTCGAGCACCTTGCCTGGGTGGACCGGCAACTCGCCCCGCTGCTGCCCTTCGTCCGCAACGGCTGGATCGAGGTGCAGCACCACCCCGACGAACGCAGCGACGCCTTCACCGTGATCCCCCTCGACGGACTCCGCACTGCCCTTACGGATGCCACCATCCGCTACGAAGGCGACGAATGGGGCATTGGCGTTGGCTGCATCTTCACCTACGCAGGACTGGCCGTCTGGCGCGGGGGGTGGAGCAGCGAATGGGAACGCCGCCTCAACTTCGATTGAACCTTGCCCGTTGCCGTACCGCAATCAGCGAGCCGGCGGCGCGACGCGCCCGGACGCTCCTGGGCGCCGGGATTGTCGCCCACTACTTTCAGCAGCTTGCCCGCGAGCCGCCGGTGACTCCGAACTCATCGAACGTCCCCCTCGCTACGACCTCCGGGATCACGCCTCCCGGCGGGATCGGACGGCATTGAGGTCGATCTGATGGCGGGCGCAGTGCACCAGGACGATCCAGGGCCGCAGGCACTTCGGGTCGCGTGCTTCGGTCTGGTCGAAGGCGTCCAGCATCAGGGGCCAACCTCGGACGGCCCAGCAGACGGCCCAGCGTTCTTCATCGCGGTCTGCACGTTCCTCGTCTACAGGTGAGCCAGCACCAGTGCATGCGCCTTTCGCGCGGGAGTTTCCCGTTCTCGCCGGTCGAGGAGGCTTCTGGCTGTTGCCTCGTAACGGAGGCACGGACCCACGGCGTGTATCCCCTGACGGACTGATCCCGGGCATGCCCCGGGCCGAGGGGAGTTGCAGTGGTTCACCAACGCCGTACCGTTGCCGCCGGTCTCATCGCCGTCGGCGCACTCGCCTTCTCCTGTGTCCTGGTAAGCGCTGCGCCGGCAGGTGCCGAGCAGGTACCCGAGGCGACAGCAGTCGCCTCGGACTCCGGCTCCTGCTGGCAGGAGGACGTTCTGCCCGCCACTGGAGCAACGGTGCACGACCTGGTCTCGCCGGCCGCAGGGACCGTCTGGGCGGGCGCGACGCGTGTGACCTCGGAGGGCAAGACCACCCGGTCCAGCCCGGCGCTCTTCACCCGTGGCCAGGGCAGTGCCGCGTGGAGCGAGGCAGCCTTGGCCCCGGTGACGGTGGACAGCCGTGTGAACGCGCTCGACGCCCGATCACTCTCCGACGGGCTGGTCGTCGGTGACTACGCGGCCGGTCTCGGGGGTGTGATGACTCAGCACTTGGTCGACGGGCAGTGGCAGGTGGCCGTGGCCGACGTCTCGGCGCAAGCGCACGGGGGAGGCCTGCTCGACGTCGACATGACCGATTCCGGCAGTGCCTGGGCGGTCGGCTGGGAGACGATCGAGGACAGTCTGACACCGGATCCCGACGGCGGCCCGTCGACCGTGACGTACCACGACGAACCGCTCGCGGAACGCTGGGACGGCACCACGTGGCAGCGGTGGGACCTGCCGCGCATCGCCGGGAGCTGGGTGCTCAACGGGGTCACCGTCCTCGCTGCGGACGACGTGTGGGCCGTGGGCCAGACCCACGACACCTTGCAGCCGGTGGTTGTGCACTACGACGGCACCGATTGGCGTCAGGTGCCCACTCCGTCGTACGGCGGGGTCCAGGGGGAGCTGCTCGGCATCACCGCGCGCGGAGGCGACGTGTGGGCCGTGGGTTCCCTCAAGCGCGACGTGGGTGGCGAGATCGAGGGACTCGTCCTGCGCTTCGACGGCATCAGCTGGAGCCGGGTACCGCTTCCGGCGACCGGGCGGCTCACCTCGGTCACGGCAACACCGACCAAGGTGGCTGTAGTCGGCGCCGACGACGGCGGCTCGTACGGGTTCGCACTTGAAGGGCGTTCCTGGCGCTCCCTGCGGCTCTCCAGCCCGGACCAGGAACCCGTGTGGGTGACCACGGTCACGGCCGACGCGACCGGCACACTCCTGGTCGGCGGGGTGCGTCCCGGCACCGAGAGCACCCCGGCACTTCCGGTGGTGCTCACCTCCTGCGAGTGACTCACCTGAGGCCGCTGCCTGCCGCGGTGACTGCAGCGACGTGACGGAGCCCCGCCCCTCCTGGGCGGGGCCCGTCGCATGCCGGAAGACCCGCTGCGTCCCCGAGCCGCCCGGGCTCGGGGGCGCAGCGGTCGGTGTGTCAGGTTGCACGAGTACCGGCACTCCGGTCTGACTCACCTCGGCGAGCGGGGCGCCTCCGAGCTGATGCTGACGGCCAAGTCCTGGCACACGAAGCCGGAGGACGTCCGCCGCCACTCAAACCCTCGGCAGCGGCGATCTCCCAGGTCACCAGCCTGCTCGCTCCCGGCGGCAGCGGCCGGTGAGCTGTTCGGCGCGTCCTACGCCCGGGTCAGGGGGATCGGGTTGGTGAGCGCAGCCATGTTGCCCTCGAGGGCGCGGACCTCGGCGCGGATGGATTGTAGGAAGCACAGATTTCCGGGTTCTCAAAGGGTCCGCCCAGGCTGCCCAGAGGGGGGCATCCGCTGGGGCGGACGCCCTCTCGCTGCCGCGGAGTGGCCGAACCCGCGAAACCTCCGAGTCAGGCATCATCGGAGCTGCGACATCACCTCGGCCGCGATCCACTCCATCGCCATTTCGAGGTGTTCAGCGGCAACGGGCAGCCAGAGGGTGCAGACGGTGAGCCCCGCCTCAGCGAGCCGTCCGAGGGCGTCGGCCACGCTCGTTGCGGTGGGCGAAGCGCCGCCGAGCGGTTGTCCCGGAGCCGGGACGACCGCGGGAATCCCGGGAGGAGTGAGGAATGCGGCCGAAGCGAATGTCAGACGGTCGGCATCCTGCGTGTCGGCAGCGAGCTCGCGCAGGCGGCGTCGCACCTCAGCGACTCCGGCGGCGTCGACGCCGGTGCCATACCAGCCGTCGCCGAACCGCAGTGCACGACGCAGGGCGGCATCACTATGGCCTCCGACCCACACGGGCGGGCCGCCAGGAGTGACTGGAGGCACCCCCAGGTGTGCCGCGCGCAGTCGTGTGAACGGCCCGTCGAAGTCAGCGGGCCGCCGTGCCCATAAGGCCTTGACGGCACCGAGGTGATCGTCGGTGCGTGCGCCGCGTTCGCGAAGGGGTACGCCAACGGCATCGAACTCGTCCGGGTTCCAGCCGACGCCGATGCCGAGGATCAGCCGGCCTGCGGACACGACATCCAGGGTGGCCACCTGGTTCGCGAGCACCAGAGCCGGATAGTAGGGCGCGACGAGCACCGATGTCAGCAGCCGCAGGCGCGTCGTTGCGCCGGCGATGGCCGACAGCAGGACGAGGGGGTCGGTGTCGAGACCGAACCCGCTGTCCAGGAGGCGGTTCCCGACCGCTACATGGTCGAAGCCCAGGTCTTCGGCATGCCCCGCCGCACGAAGCACAGAGGTTCCGTCGTCGATCGGCCAGCGCGGCTGAACGGAGACACCGAGACGCAAAAGAGGCATGGGAGGAGGCCTTTCCGTGACGGTCCGCTGATGGCAGGACCGTTGCCGTGTCCGGCCTGCCACCACACCCAACTCCCGTCCGTCCTCGCTTCATCCGCCGAGCCGCCGCTGACTCCCCCCAACCGCCGCGATCAGTCGTTGGAGCTGCCGCCTCGGGTCTCCGGAAGCGAGCACACACCCGGTGAACCATCGCGGTCACAGCCCTAGCCGAGGCGGCCGGGCTCGTAGTCGCCGCCGGGCTGCCGGACGATGACGCTCATGCGGTTGGTTGCGTTGATCAGGGCGATGAGCATCACCAGATCGGCCAGCTGGTCGTGCGTGTAGTGCTTGGTGGCGTCCGTCCAGGCCTCGTCGCTGACGCCGCCGGCCGCGTCGGCGATGCGGGTGCCCTGCTCGGTGAGTTGCAGGGCAGCGCGTTCGGTGTCGGTGAACACCGTGGACTCGCGCCAGGCGGCGACCAGGCTGAGGCGGGTGGCGCTCTCTCCAGCGGCGGCGGCGTTCTTACTCCACACGTCGGTTGCGTAGCCGTCGCCGTTGATCTGGCTGGCCCGCAGCAGCACCAGCTTCTGGAGCGCAGCGGGCAGAGTCGAGTCCTGGAGGATCGTCTTGCTCGCGGTGCCGAAGTGGCCGGCGGCCTTGGCCGCCGGCGCGTCCGGGTTGCCGAACAGGCTCAAACGAGCGGTCATGGTGTGCTCCTTGTTCGTCGTGGTGAGGCGGAGGTCGAACAGGAGATGCCGGTGGCCCGAGCGGCGTGACACCGACGATTGTGTGACCTATGTCACTGAAATCGAATGTCACGAAGGCAGCGGGACCGGCATCCTGTGTGCGGCACGCGGAAGATCAAGAACGGGTGGGAGCCAGTGATGAGCGGGCGCAGTGACGGGTCCATGCCGCCGACCGAACCGACCACCGGAGGCAACCGGGTGGATCACGCCACCGAGACCTTCGTCGCGCACCGGAACCTCTTGTTCACCGTCGCCTACGAGATGCTCGGCTCGGCCGCTGACGCCGAGGACGTCCTGCAGGAGACCTGGATGCGGTGGATGGATGTCGATCAAGGCGTCGTGCGCGAACCGCGCGCGTATCTGATCCGAGTCACCACCCGGCAGGCGCTGATGAGGCTGCGATCGCTTCGTCGACGCAAGGAGACCTACGTCGGCCCCTGGCTGCCCGAGCCACTGCTCACCGCGCCCGATGTGGCCGAGGACATCGAACTGGCCGAGTGCGTCTCGATGGCGATGCTGTTGGTGATGGAGGCGTTGACGCCCACCGAGCGCGCGGTGTTCGTGCTGCGGGAGGTGTTCGGCCTGGACTACGACGAGATCGCCGAGGCCGTCGACAAGACCCCGGTCACGGTCCGGCAGATCGCACACCGGGCCCGCAACCACGTCGCTGCGCGGCGCCCACGCACGGCTGTTTCCCAGGCCGAGAACCGCGCAGCTCTGCTGGCGTTCCGACGCGCAGTCGAAACCGGCGACCTGCAGAGACTGCTCGATCAACTCGCCCCGGACGTCGTCTTCCTGAGCGATGGAGGCGGAGTCGTCCAGGCCGCGCTGGAACCCGTCGTCGGCGCCGATCTGGTCGCAGCCCTGTTGACGGCGGGGCTGGGCAGGATCGTGGGCACCGCAGCGGTGCAGTCGGCGCAGATCAATGGCCACCCGGCACTGATCATGCGGATGGGCGGCCAGGTCGAGGGCGTCCTGGTGGCGCGGACCGAGGACGGCCTGATCACCGGGCTGTACTTCGTCCGCAACCCCGAGAAGTTGTCACGCCTGGAGCAGGAGACCTCCCTGCGCCGCTGAACCCGTACCCCCGGGGAGCGGGAAGCCCACCGGCCCGAAATACCACGTGGTCAATGAGGGATCTGGTGATCGACGTGGTCGGCGCCGGGCTGAGCGGGCTGTCACTCTGAAGTGGGACGTAACAAGCGCAGTGCCGTGCTCGACGGCAGCGAAACGGCGGACCGCGAGTGGTGGGCGGAGCTCGTCGCCACGTGCGATGTGATCGTCGTGAACCTGCGGCCCGGATCGCGGCGCCGCCCCGCCCTGGACTGGGACGAGGTCCACCAGGCCGATCCAGCGGCGATCGTGTGCACCGCACAAGCCTTCGCCAGCGGGTCGGAGAAGGGCGACGAGCCCGCCTACGACGACGTGATTCAGGCCGGTGGCTTCGACCTGCCCACGCCGTGGGCGACGACTCCGCCAGTTCGCCGGCCCACGGCGAGCTGGGCGAGGTCGGTGTCGTCATCAACTCCAAGGAGGACTGCGGACCCTGTTCCCGGGTTGCCCCAGAACCTCCTGGCTTCACCGGGAGCGAGGCCGCGGGACCGGCGCGGGTCGGGTACGACGGCCGCCGAGGAACGGGCTCAGGCCGTAGTGTCCGCCAGCCACAGGTCGGGGCCGAAGACCTCGTACTGAATGCGGCGAGCGGGTATGCCTGCGCGCAGCAACTCGCCGCGGACGGCCCGCATGAAGGGCAGCGGCCCGCACAGGAACACCTGGGCAGCCGCCGGCACGTCCACCTCGGCCAGCTCCATCACGCCTGCCCTGGCATCCGGTTCCTTGCCGCCGGGGCGCTCGTACCAGAAGACCGCACGGGCGGTGGGCAGCTGCTGGAGCAGCTCACGGGTGCGATCGCGCAGTGCGTGGTCGGCGGGTGAACGGTCGGCATGCAGCACCAGGACGGGTCGGTCGGAGCCGGTGGCCGCCAGGTGCTCCAGCATGCCCACCATCGGGGTGCAGCCGATCCCGGCCGAGACCAGCAGCAGCGGGTGGGCGCCGGCGTCGAGGACCACATCGCCGAACGGAGCCGACAGGGCCAGCTTGTCGCCCTGCTGGACCGTGTCCTGCAGCAGGGCCGAAACCTCCCCGTCCGGGGTTCCGTCGCCGAGGACCCGCTTGACCGTGATGCGGCGCAGGTCTGCGCCCGGCGCGGAGGACAGGCTGTACTGGCGCAGTTGGTGCACGCCATCGGCCATGCGCACGCGCACGCTCACGTACTGGCCGGCGCGGGCCCGCGGTGCGGGTGCGCCGTCGGCGGGGCGCAGCAGGAACGAGACAGTGTCCGGGGTCTCCTGGCGGCGTTCGACGACGGTCCACTGCCGCCAGGTGTTGCCGGGCTCCACTTCGCTTGCCTGGTACAGACGGGCCTCGCGGGCGATGAGCGCGCCGGCCATGAGCCAGTACGCCTCGTCCCAGGCGGCTGCGACCTGCGGGGTGACGGCGTCTCCGAGCACCTCGGCGATTGCGGCGAAGAGGTACTTGTGAACGATCGTGTACTGGTCCTCGGTCACGCCCACCGAGGCGTGCTTGTGCGCGATGCGGTCCAGCAGCGCCTGGGGGGAGCTGTCGGGGTCGGCGAGCAGGGCGCCGGCGAAGGCAGCGACGGAGCCGGCCAGGGCCTGCCGCTGCGCGCCGCTGGCCTGGTTGCCGCGGTTGAACATCCCGTCCAGCAGATCCGGCCGGTCGGCGAACATCGTCGCGTAGAAGCGCGTAGTGATGTCGTCGAGGGCGGCACCCACCGCCGGGAGGGTGGCGCGGATCACAGCAGCCGATTCGGACGAGAGCATGCGAACTCCTGGGAAGCGAAGAGGAGATGGGGGAGTGGCCACGGTTCTGAAGGCCGAGACCGGTCTATCAGATGCCGATCCCCCTTGGACGGCGCCAAGCGGGAACTTGCCCGAGTCAAGGCCGAAGGTCCCTGCCGACCGGGTCGGGGGACCCGAGGCGCAGTCAGGAACGGTCTCCGAACGTCCCGTCCGACTGGCCGTTGCAGATGCGACGGCATAGCCGGGAAGCCGACCGGTGGACTGCGCCGGTCCCGGGCATCCGGCTGCGATCAGGGACCTTCAGCCCTTCCGGACCGTGTGACTCATGTGAGTTCACTGGTCCTATGCCCAACCAGTCTGACCTGACCGAATCCGGGCGTTCCGGACCCAGCCGCCTGTCACACACGCAGCGGGGCATGAGTCGTGCCCGGGGCATGGATGAAGGATCGGCGCGCGGGGAGGAGTTGTCCCGTGACGAGGCGTTGAGCCTGCTGGGCAGCGCCTCCTACGGGCGAGTCGTCTTCAGCCACCATGCCCTGCCTGCCATCCGGCCGGTCAACCACCTCGTCGACGGCGAGCACGTGGTCATCCGTACGCATCGCGGGGCTGCGCTCCTGGGGCCGGCCCAGGACGGTGCCGTGGTGGCGTACGAGGCGGACATGCTCGATCCGGTGCGGCGGCGCGGCTGGAGCGTCGTCGTCACCGGTGTTGCCACCCTGGTGACCGATCCTGCCGAGCAGCGCCGCTACCGCGAGGCGCTGCCCGCGTGGATCGGCCGGGAGATGGAGCACGTGGTGCGGATCAGCGCGGACCTGGTCACGGGGTACCGGATCGGCTGATGTCCGGGCTGGGCCGAAGACGGTACCGTCGGCTGTGCCTCACCGGCGGCTGCGCGGGATGTGCTGATCCAGTGCCGGGAGGCGGACCACGCGCGCCGTGGCGCCGGGCAGAGGTGGTGTACGGGTTCCGGCTGCGCTGGTCGAACAGCTCGCCGCCGTGGAGGCACTGCCGGAGCTGCCCGATCACGTGGTGGAAGAGGACCCGCGCTGCCCGTGCATGGGATGCCGCGGTTCTTCGTCGGTCCCCGAGGTCCGCCTCCCGGGACGTCGCGTGCCGGCACCTACTCCGGTGCACTCGTCGAGCGGAACCGCATCGGGTGGGCCGCGTGCTGCGGTCAGTTTCCGGTCGGCAACGGTGCGGACCACTCCAGGACGGTTCCGGCCGGCTCGCGGGGTGCGACGGTGAAGGTACCGCCGAGTTGCTCCGCACGGGCGCGGAGGTTGGCCAGACCGCTGCGTCGGCTGGTGGCCGGGTCGATGCCGCCGCCGTTGTCGGTCACCCGCAGGCGTACCGCCGTGGCACCGACCTCGGCGGCGACTTCGACCGCTGTGGCGTGGGCGTGGCGGGCGGCGTTGGACAGGGCCTCGCGCAACGCGGCCAGGAGGTGCTCGGCCATGTCGCGCGGGACGAGGGTGTCGAGCAGTCCGGTCATCCGCAGGGCAGGGGTGAAGCCCAGGGGCTCGGTGGCGCGGTCGATCTCCGCGAGCAGGCGGGCGCGCAGCCCCGCGCCTTCGCCCCGGTCGCGCTGGTGCAGGGAGTAGATGGTGGAGCGAATGGTTCTGATGGTCTCGTCCAGGTCCTCCACGACGCGCTGGATGCGTTCGGCGGTCTCCGGCCGGTCGGCCAGCCGGCCGAGGGTGGCCTGCAGGCTCAGACCGGAGGCGAAGAGTCGCTGGATGGCCAGGTCGTGCAGGTCGCGGGCGATGCGGTCGCGGTCGTTGAGGACCAGCACCTGCTCGGCCTCCCGGCGGTGTTCGGCGATCTGGAGGGCGAGGGCGGCCTGGCCGGCGAAGCCGGAGATGACCTCCAGGATCGTGTCGCTGAACGGCTGCCCGGCGGGGGTGCGGGCGACCTGGAGTACGCCGCGGATGGCGTCGCCTGCGCCGAGGGGGACGAAGAAGGCGGGGCCCAGCTCGACCAGGGAGGCGCTGCCGCCTTCGGAGCGGGGGTCGGCGGACAGACCGTCGCTGGTGACGGGCTCACCGGTGCGGTAGACCTTGGCCGCCAGCGTGCCCGCGGGCAGGGCCAGGCCGTGGACGGTGTCGGCGTGCGGGCCGGCGGCAGCCTCGACCACCAGGTCCTTGGTGCCGTGGACGGGCACCGCGAGGGTGACGAGGTCGGCCTCCGCCATCTCCCGGACGGTTTCGGCCAAGGTGTACAACACCTGCCCAGGGTCGGTGCCGGACAACAGGGAGCTGTTGAGGTCGGCGCTGGCCGCGAGCCACCGCTGGCGGCGCCGGGCGTCCTGGTACAGCCGGGCGTTGTCGATGGCCACGCCGGCCGCGGCGGCGAGGGTGCGCAGCACCGCTTCGTCGTCCGCGTCGAACTGCTGACCGTCGCGCTTGTCGGTCAGGTAGAGGTTGCCGAAGACATGGTCGCGGATCCGTACGGGGGCGCCGAGGAACGTGTGCATCGGGGGGTGTCCGGGCGGGAAGCCGACGGAGTCCGCGTGCTGGGTCAGGTCGGCCAGCCGGAGTGGGGCGGGTTCGCGGATCAGCAGGCCGAGGATGCCGTGGCCCTGTGGGTAGTGGCCGATGCGGGCGATGGTCTCCTCGTCCATACCGACGGTGATGAACTGCCGGATGGAGTCCTCCTCGCCCAGGATGCCGAGCGCTCCGTAACGGGCGTCGACCAGGTCGACGGCTGAGGCCACGATCCGGCGCAGGACGACGTCGAGATCCAGGTCCGAGCCGATCGCAAGGACCGCGTCCAGCAGGGTCTGCACCCGGTCGCGGGTGCCGCGCACCAGCTGGACGTGCTTCTGCAGTTCGTCCAGCAGTTCGTCCAGGCGCAGCTGCGGTGCCGCGGCGTGCGGGCTCCGCGGATCGCTGCCGTCCTGACCGCCCATGCTGCCCCTCCCACGGGAACTGGATCTCCTGCGCTGGAAGTATGCCCCACGGTGCCCTGAAGGGAGTCGAGCAGGTGTGCTGATCGCTGGATCCGTGGGTGGGGGAGGCCTCACCCCCGACGGTCACCGGTACTTGTCGCGGTCGGGCGTCAGGTGGGCGATCAGTGCTGGGGTGCTGCCGAACGCGCACAGCGGCATCCAGGCGGACACCGGAAACTGGTCGGTCTCCGGCTGGCGGGAGATCTCGATCAGCAGGGGACGGTGGGTACCGACGTCGCTGCCTCCAGCACCCGAGGGGCTCCATCCCGGTGCCAGGCAGTCGCGAAGAAGGAGCCGAAGGTCCCCACGCCAGAGGACCTTCGCAAGCCGCGCAGCTTCCTGGGCTGGTGACAACGTTTCGGTGATCCCCCAAGCCGCGCCCCGCTGCCGCCGTCCGGTCAGGGACCCGCGCGGCCCTGACCTTGAGTCTGGAGCCCCCACCGTGGCGTTCAATCTGCGCAACCACAGCCGCCGGAAAGAACCCAGTGTCACCGCCGAGGAGTTCACCTTCCTCATCGACCCCGCCGCACAGCCCGAGGCCGCCAGGTGCGCGGACGCCGAGCAGCCCCAACCGACCGGCTGCCCCACAGCATCCGGTAGCTCGACAGAAGCGACGCGAGAAGAGCGCACGGTGATCGCCAAGACCCCGCCGTGGCCGCCGCAGTCGGCCGCCGGAAGCAGCCACCGCGGATGGCGCAGGCTCGCAGGTGAGGGCGTGGGCACGTTCTTCCTGGTACTGGTCGCTGCCGGCGCCCCGGTGGCCGATGCCCTCTCCGGGGGGCATGTCGGACGCAGTGCGCAGGTCATCGCGCCGGGCATCATGGTCCTCGCCTTGATCTACACCCTTGGCGAGACCTCCGGCGCCCACCTGAATCCGGCGGTGACCCTCGCCTTCGCCGCGCGCCGCGACTTTCCCTGGCCGCGAGTGCCCGGGTACGTACTCGCCCAGCTCACCGGCGCGCTGGCCGCCGCCGCGGTGCTGCGCGCGCTCTTCGGCCGTACCGCCCACCTGGGCATCAGCGCACCAGACACGTCCGTGGGAAGCGTCACGGCCCTGATCACCGAGACGATCCTGACGCTGGGCCTGGTCACCGTGGTCCTCGGAACCGTCAGCGGCGCACGCAATGTCGGCCACAACGCGGCCATCGCCGTCGGTGGCTACGTAGCGCTGGCCGGCCTGTGGGCCGGACCGCTGAGCGGAGCCTCGATGAATCCCGCCCGTAGCCTCGCCCCCGCGCTGGTCGACGGGCACCTCGGCCAGGTGTGGATCTACCTGGTCGGCCCGGTGGCCGGGGCACTGCTGGCCGTACCCCTCGCCTGGATCCTGCGTGGCGCCCCGGCCCCACAAGCTGCTGTCGCTGCCCAGGGCGTCCTTGCCCTCGACCTTCCCCGCCGAACGGCGAACCGCCGGACACAGCCCGCGACTTCGGACAACTGAACGGCCGGACACCACTGACCGCACGGGCCTGCCACAGCTCTCGTCCACCGTCGAGGCACCTGCTGACGCCTCACGGGCGGAGAAGGTCCCACACCCTCTACCGCGTCGGCCGCCGACCGCGACCGCACTGCCCACACGGATACCGACCTCTGCACACCTGCGGAGCGACGGTTTCGTCACGCATACCTTGGGCGGAACATGTCGCGGGTCGGGTCGGGTCGGGTCGGGTCGGGTCCGGGCAGCGGCGGCCTGTGCTCCGCCCGCCCTTCACCAAGGAGCTCCGGAGTGACAAGACCCCATGCAGCCCGGATCAGCTCACGCTGACGATCCAGGCAGTCCTCACCCCGGAGCAGCAACGCTGAAGACCCTTACTGACACGGCAGGGCTGCCGACTGCGCCGTCTCCGTCTCTGCGGTGGGCAGCAGCCGCCAGCGGTCGGTGATGACCTTCCAGCAGGGCGATGCCCTCGCTGTGCGGCCGGCCCATCCGTCGCAGAGGGCCAGTATCACCAGGGCGTTCCCCGTGTCGCGGTGGGGACTCCCAGCAGGCGCTCCCGGTCGTCCACGACCTGATCCAGCACTGCAAAGGCTCGTGGATGCGGCCGGCTTGGTGCAGGAACTGCAGGGGCCGGCACAGGCGGAGGGTCTCGCGGTGACGAGGCCCCAAGCGCGCGCCGGGAAGGCGGGGCCGTGGACTGCGAACGCGTCGCCGTGATCGCCTACGGGGGAGGCTCTTGGAGCGGTCCGGGCAGGTGCTGGTGCACGGCCACCGCGAGGTCCTGCTCGCTCAGTGCACCTGTGCCTACCGGCAGGCCGGCCGCAGGATGCCGATGCCACCCCGACCCCGCTGCGCAGCACCCGGTGAGGGCCGCCGCGGGAGGCCGCGCTTACGCCGCCCCGATGCAGCGGCCGGCCGCTTGAGCAGCCGCAGTCAGGGAGGAGCTGGCTTCGACCGGCAGACCGCCGATCACCCGCGGCTGCTCAAGCGGCCGTGCCGGCCTGCCCCACCCTGCCGCTCCCCGCGTCGCGGAGGGCGACGGAGTCGCCGCGCGTGGTGGCCTTGCCGAAACGGCGGACCCGGGCGCTGCAGCGGGCAGTGCACCGTGCAGGCTGCTCACCGCCCCCTCCCGACCCGGGCGCTGCCGGCCACCTGTACGCCGTCCCGCGCGATCTTGTCTGCGCTCGTCCGGCGCCGCCTCAGTGCCTGCCGGCGTCGACGCCGGTGCCGGCACGGCTGCCCACGCCCCGTGCGACGACGTTTCCTGTGCGCTTGGCCCGTGTGCATCCACCTCGTCGCCCGGGCGCGAGAGGACGCCGGGTACGGCTTCATCTCACGCCCGGCACGGACAGCGCAGCGGAGGGCGTCAGGGCGCCAGGTCGCGGTGGTTGAGCAGAGGGAACGCCGCCACGACGCCGGCCATGCCGACGGCGAGCAGGACGGCGGCGGAGGCCCAGGGGAGGTGGGCGTGGGCGAGGGCGTCGCCCGGGGTGTAGTAGTGGAAGGGGCTGAGGTAGCGCAGCGGCCTGGCCTTGCTCCAGGCCATGGCGATGAAGTTGAGGGCGAAGCCGACCGCGCCGAAGGCGATGGTCGCCCCGAGCACCTGGGCCCGCCGGCGGCCCGCGGCCGAGACCGCCAAGGCTGGGCCGGTCAGGCAGAGGGTGAGGCAGCAGCCAAGCAGTCCGGCGGCGACCACCCCACTAAGGGAGACGGCCCGGTGCAGCGTCGGGGAGGCGGCGATGCCGACGGCCAGGGTCACCGTCGCAGCGGCGTTGAGCAGCACGCTTGCGGCAACGATCGCGGCGCCGCGTTCGGCCAGCAGCCGGGCTCGGCTGATGGGACGGGTGATCAGCAGCTCGATGGTGCCGGACTCCAGGTCGGCGGCGACCGCGGCCGCGGCCAGCGAGCCGATGGCGGTCAGCTGCAGGGCGATCCACAGCGGGTGCACCAGCCCCGCGCCGAGCAGGCCCGGGTAACTGGCCAGGCTGACATCGCCGGTGGAGCCGGAGAACGCCTGGAACGCACCCGGGGCGGCGTTGACCTCGCCGCCGAGCAGCTGGGCGGGCGGGACGGCCCGTGAGACCACCACCATGAGCGTTTCGAACAGCACCATTCCGGCCGCCAGGTAGGCCAGCATGCGGCGCCGACGGTGCAGCGCCAGCCAGAACAACGGGAAACGGCTTCTCACAGCTGGGCCTCCGTCTTCGTTCCGGGCATCGTCCGGTTCGTCGTCCCCGGGCCGGCTTCCCCGGCCCGGTACAGGTCGAGGAAGGCCTCCTCCAAGCCCGCCTCCTCCACCGTGAGGTCCGTGACCGGCAGGGCCGCGAGCAGCTCCCGCAGCGCGGACACCAAGTCCTCCGGTGGGATGAGCAGCCGCACCTCGCCGCGGTTCCACGCCGGGGACCAGGCTTCGGCGGCGCCCAGCGGCCGCGGGCCGTGCCCGTCCTCCAGCACCAGACGCACCCGGCGGGCCCGCGCCTCGCGCAGCGCCGCCACGGTCTGTACTGTGACCAGCCGCCCGGACCGGACGATGGCCACGCGGCCGCAGGCACGCTGGACCTCGGGCAGCACGTGGCTGGAGAGCAGGACGGTGCGCCCGGCCGCCGCAGTCTCCTTCAACAGGGCGAAGAACGTCTCCTGCACCAGGGGGTCGAGCCCTTCGGAGGGCTCGTCGAGGACCACCAGCTCCGGATCGTGCTGCAGGGCCTGGACCAGGCCGATCTTCTGCTTCATGCCCCGGGAGTACTCCCGTACCGGTCGGGCCAGGTCGGCCGCCGACAGGGCCAGGCGCTCGCACAGCTCGGCGCGGCGCGGGGTGGGTACGCCCTGCAGGTCGCCGAGCAGGCCCAGGGTCTGACTGCCGGTCAGCTCCGGGTACAGGCGCAGTTCGCCGGGCAGGTAGCCCAGGCGCGGCGCGAGGCGGCGGTGGTCCGCGACCGGGTCGAGGCCCAGGACACGCACCTGGCCGCTGGTGGGGCGCAGCAGCCCGGTCAGGGTACGCAGGGTGGTGGTCTTGCCCGCACCGTTGGGGCCGAGGAAGCCGAAGACCTCGCCGGTTTCCACGGTGACGGTGAGGCGGTCGACGCCGGTGGCGCGGCCGTAGGTCTTGGTGAAGGCGCGTAGCTCGATGGCCGGCGCGGCGGGGTGCATTCGGCTGCCTCCCGGGGCAGAGGGCGGGTGGTTGCGCTGTGTCAGGCGCTGGTGGGAATGAGGGCCACCGGGCAGGCGGCGTGGTGCAGGACGGCATGGGTGACCGGGCCGAGGTGGCCGTGCCGCTTGCGGGAGCCGACGACGAGCAGGTCGGCGTCGGCCGAGGCGCGGACCAGCGCAGCCGCTGCGCTGCCCGCCGGCACCTGCCCGTGCACCTTCACGTCGGGGCCCGGCTGCTCCAGCGCTGCGGTGACCACCGCGACCAGCGACCGGGCCTGCTCCTGGGCGGAACCGGTGTCCAGCGTCACGGAGAAGCCGGACATGTCCACCTGCGGCTCCCAGGCGTGGACGACCTCCAGTTCCGCCTTACGTCGGGCGGCCTGCTCTCGCGCGAAGTCAGCGGCCGGCCCTGGCTGGTGCGTGCCGCTTCCCAGGACGACCTTGCCGCGTGCGGGGGCAGGCTCGGTGGCGTGGACGACCACGACGGGGAAGTCCGCCCGGGCAGCCACCCCCAGGCTCACCGACCCCAGCAGCAGGTTCTGGAAACCGCCGTGGCCGCGGGAGCCGAGGACCAGCAGCCCCGCCTCCCGGCCTGCGTGCAGGAGCGCCGGCACGGTCTCCCCGGGGATCACCTCGGTGGTGACCTCCAACCCCGGGCACCTCCGCCGCGCGCGGGCCGCCTCCCCGGCCAACATCCGGCGCGCCGCATCGCGGCCTCGCGCGAAGTCGTCGTTCTCCTCCTTCTCCTCCTCGTCGCACTCGTAGCGCTCCCACAGCGACGCATACACCAGCTTCAACGCCGACCCGCGCCGCTCCGCCTCGTCCGCCGCCCACTCCAGGGCCCGCCGGCTCGACTGCGATCCGTCGACCGCCGCCACGACACTCTGCACCTGTCTGCGCTCCCTCTGTCCTGTCTCCGGGGGCCGGTACGCCCCAGCGTCCGCCGCCGTGCGGGCGGCGGGCCGGACCAGTGCACCGCACACGCTGCGGCCCCGCACAGGGCCGACCGTCCCTGCCCTGCGGGTCCACCCGGCCTTCGGGATGCTGCTGCCCGGTGCACCCGGACCCGGGGAGCCGGAGGTGTGATGTGATGGCGCGGGCGGCCGAACGGCGAAGCCGCAACGGCCGCGCCGGGGACACGGTCCACGCTGACGGAGGACGGGATGACAGAGGGCACGGCCGGAATCGGCGGGCAGGTTCCGGTGCGGGTGTTCCTGCTGGACGACCACGAGGTCGTACGGCGCGGCGTGCGCGATCTCCTCGAGACGGAACCGGACCTGACCGTGGTGGGCGAGGCCGGCACCGCGGAGCAGGCGCTGGCCAGGGTGCCGGCCCTGCGGCCCCAGGTCGCGGTGCTCGACATGCGACTGCCGGACGGGGACGGGGTCAGCGTCTGCCGCGAGCTGCGCTCGCGGATGCCGGATCTGGCCTGCCTGATGCTGACCTCGTTCGACGACGAGGAGGCCCTGCTCGACGCGATCATGGCCGGTGCCGCCGGTTACGTCCTGAAGCAGATCACTGGCACCGACCTGGTCACGGCGGTGCGCACGGTCGCCTCCGGCCAGTCCACGCTGGACCCGGGCGCCACCACCCGCCTGATGGCTCGGCTGCGCGGCGAGAACGCCAAGGAGCAGCAGCCGGACATGCTGGCCGGCCTCACCGACCGCGAGCGGGAGATCCTCGGCCTGATCGGCGAGGGCCTGACCAACCGGGAGATCGGCAAGCGGCTGTACCTGGCGGAGAAGACCATCAAGAACCACATCTCCCGTCTGCTGGCCAAGCTGGGCGTGGAGCGCCGCGTTCAGGCCGCTGTCATCGCCACCCAGACCTTGGGCGGCACCCAGCCTGGTACCTCACGACCCTGACCCGGCAGCGATGGACGGGGGCCGGCGAACAGCCGCACCCGGGCAGCCGGGAGCCGGCCCGCGGTGCCCAGCGCGGGCGTGACGCCGCCCCAGCGCCTATGGCCGCACACGGCTCCACGACCGACGTACACCCAGGGATCACGCAGGCCAATGGCTGTGGGATCACCGGTGTGCTGGAACGGCTACTCCGGGACTCGCGGAGCCGGGCCGTCAAGGTGCCATGAGGTCAGGCCGGGCCGGCCGGGAGATGACCTGCGGACCAGCCGCGCGAAGCAGCTGGTCCGCCACCATGAGCCGTGAGTGAACGATCAGGCAGAAGGCCGGGACAGGGCAGTGCCTGCCTCTGCCCGCACCTTCTCGACCGCTTCCCACTCCTCGGTGTCGAGGTTGGCGAGCGCGGCCGGGAAGACGCCGTCCTGTTCCTTGAGGATGTGGTCGCGCAGCATCGCCATCACCGTCAGACAAGAGGGAAGTGCTCTTCGGCGGCGACACGACGAACGGCCTGCTCGTCGAGGCGATCGCGGCAGCGCCGGAAACCGCCGCCCCGCTGGAGGCGGTCGCTCACGCGCTGGACGCGCTCGGCCGGAAGGTCTTCACACCCGCCCGCCGTGAATTCATTGCCCGCAGGCAGGCGGTGATCGCCGCCCACCCCGAACTGCGAGAACGCGAAGCGCTGAAGAACCTGGCCCTCATCGCGTCCATGGCCGAGGCGCTCAAACGGCGGGGCGTGCCCGACCTGACCGCTCGCGTGGCATCGGAACTCGGCGCGCTCGCCTCGACGATCGCCTTCGACCACTGGAGCCGGACGACCGGTGACGACGACTTCAGCGAGATCGCGCGACGGACACTCGCCGACGTGCAGGCATCCACGGCCCTTTGCTGACCCGGATTCGTCGGCGGGGCGCGATCGCTGAGCGGTCCAACCGTTCCCCCGGTACGGGTTGCGAGCAGGCCGCCGCATCTCGCCACGGAACCGCCGGGTTCCACGGGTCCGGAGAGCGCGGGCTCCGTCCTTCCTGATCCTCCGCGAGGCAGGGATCGGCAGGGCGGACTCGGGGCTGTCGGCCGAGGGAAGCAGGCCGGTCTCCACCTTGCGGCTGTGCGCCAGTCAGGCCGGCCCGCGCTGCCGGGCGGCCGCGGGCACCGTCTCGAAGAACCCCCACTGCTGGGAGGGCTTCCGGCTGCAGAGCGGCGATCACGTCGAGCTGCTCTTCGGCGGACCAGTACTGCGGGCGCTGACACAGGTCAGCGTCCGGACCTGCAGCGCCCCCGGTAGGCGGTGGCTTGACGCGCTGCCCCGGCGCAGGCCCTTCCGGAACGGAGCCCACCGGCCGTCGAGAGGATCCGGCGAAGGTCACGGGTTCTTCGCCTTGCCGCCGCAGGGGTCGCCGACGCTCCGGTGGCCGGCTACAACTCGCCTTCGGGCAGGGGGAGATCAGCCAGCAGCCCGCGGCGGGCGCTGTGCACGTGGCTTTCGGCGGCTTGGGCGAGCGTCGCGGGTTCGCCGTCGCGGATCAGCTCGGCAAGTTGCCGGTGTTCCGCCACGACCCGCTTGCGGTAGTGGTCGAGGGCGAGCTCGACGCGCCGCAGCTGGAAGAGGTGAACCTGGGAACGGATGGCGTGCCATGCGGTCGTCAGCCTGGTGTTGCCCGCAGCGGTGTACACGGCACTGTGGAACGCCATGTCCAGGGCCACGAGTTCGGCGCCTCCCGCGCCCCGGTCGAGGGCTGCCTCCATATCGGTCACGAGCCGGTCCAGGTCGGCGAGCTGCTGGTCGCCCGCGTTGCGGTGAGCGGTGAGGGAGGCGAGTCGGTCCAGCGCGGCACGCAGAGAGTAGACCTCCTCGATGTCCACCGGGGCGATGTCGATGACCCGGGTGCCGCGGTGCCATGCCGTCCGGATGAGTCCCTCGCGTTCCAGCAGTCCCAGTCCTTCGCGGACCGAGCCGCGGCTGACGCCGAGGTCGGCGGCGAGATCGACCTCCCGCAGCGGTGAGCCCGGCGCGAACGCGCCGGCGAAGATGGCGTCGCGGATGCGGTCCGCCGCTTCGGCGGCGAGCCCGCGGCGGTCCGCCTTGCGCAGAACTGACGACTCCATGTCTGAATGTTGACATTCGGACATCGGTCGCGCAACATCGGGCTCGTCATCGAGCGCGAGGAGTTCTCCGTGAGCATCCGACCGGCGGTTCATCTGGCCGTTCCCGTCGACGACCTGTCCGCGGCACGCGCCTTCTACGGCACGCTGCTGGGCCTCCCCGAAGGCCGCTCCAGCGATCACTGGGTCGACTGGAATCTGTACGGCCACCAGTTGGTGACGCACCTGGTCCCTGACCCGGTCCTTCCGGCCGGGAACAGTGAGGTCGACGACCACGACGTCCCGATTCCGCACTTCGGGCTGCTGCTGGCTGCGGAGGCGTTCCACAAGCTCGCCGGGCGGGTCCGTGCCGGCGGCGTGTCGTTCCTGGTCGAGCCCTACGTGCGGTTCCCCGGGCAGCCGGGGGAGCAGTGGACGATGTTCTTCCGCGATCCCGCCGGCAATGCGCTGGAGTTCAAGTCCTTCCGCGACGAGTCGCAGGTGTTCGCCCGATGAGCCGGAGGAAAGTACTGGTCACCGGGGCCTCGCGCGGCATCGGCCGGGCGATCGCGCACGCATTCGCCGATCACGGCGATCAGGTCGCGGTGCACTTCGCCTCCTCCCGCCCCTCGGCCGAGGAGACGCTGCGGGCCCTGCCCGGTGCGGGTCATGTGCTGGTCGACGGCGACCTGGGTGATCCTGAGGCCGCTCGCGCCGTGGTGACCGCTGCCGTGGCCGGCCTCGGTGGCATCGATGTGCTGGTCAACAATGCCGCCGTGGCTCCGGGCCCGGAGAACGTTCACCGGATCGGCGAGGTCTCCTATGCGGACTGGCAGCGGATCTGGCGGCGCATGATCGACGTGGACCTGCTGGGCGCAGCCAACGTCACCTTCGGCGTCGCCGGCCACCTGATCGAGCGGGGAGCGCCCGGGAGCATCGTCAACGTGGGGTCGCGTGGAGCCTTCCGCGGTGAGCCCGACTACCCCGCGTACGGCGCGGCGAAGGCGGCCCTTCACGCCTTCGGGCAATCGATGGCCCTCGCACTGGCACCGCACCGCATCGCCGTCACCTCCGTCGCCCCGGGGTTCGTGGGCACCGAGCGCCAGCAGCCCAAGCTCGAAGGCCCCGAGGGCGCTGCCCTCGCCGCGCAGAGCCCCTTCGGACGGGTCGGCACCCCGGAAGAGGTCGCGGCCGCCGTGCTGTACCTGAGCTCCCCTCAGGCGGCCTGGTCCTCGGGGGCGATCCTCGATCTCAACGGTGCGTCCTACTTGCGATGAGCATCGTCCTCGCCTTGCGTCAGCTGCCTTCGGGATCTCGGACTGCTTGAGCCGCTCGGGTGGGACCGCAAGCGCAAGGTGCGTGCTACCTCGACGTCGGCATCGACCGGATCGGCCCCCGGCCGCTGCCCGACGCTGACCTCGTCGTCGTCCTCGGTGGCTCCATGGGCGCAGCGACGAGGACGGCTACCCGACCCTCAGGACGGGGCCCGGCGTAGGCGTCACGCCCTTGGGCGCACCGAGATCGGCGACGCGCCTCTTGTCCTGACCGGGCACACCGAGGACACACCGCGGCGGCACCCCGACGGCGTACGGTGCTTTACCGGCTCGCGGCACCTTCGGCATCGACGGACCTCTGCTCGAACCAGGCCTACGCCGTCGGGTGGGAGATCGTGGCTTGCATGTCCACCTCGAAAGACCGCTCGCCGACCGCGCACGCTGGTTCATCGGCCCCGCCGAGGCGCTGACAGTCGTTGGCATCGCTCTCGGCGACCCGCGTCGCCAGGCCCGGAAAGTCGGCCCGCGCTGACTGTTGCCGCGCATATTGCGCTGAGCGAGTGGCTCAGCACGCACCCTCTGACACGTGTCAGTCAGGCAGTCGTGTCGGAGTGGGGGCGCCAAGTGCCGGTTCGCCCTGGCGCGTTCATCGAGACGGTCCCCGGGGGTAGGGGAGTCGTCGATGGTGACCTCGAAGCCGGCTGGCTTCTCAGAGAGGCAGGCCCATGCCGCACCCGCGTGCTCCGTACCGGGTTCCGCGAGCGGCGCCTCACAAGTACCTCGAGTCGTTGATCCTCAGCATGCACTTGACGAGGCCGGGGCGACGCCGTGAACGAGATCGCTTTGCCTACTCCGCCCGCATCCGGACCGCGTTGGGTGACCCTGTCCCCGCCTCTCGCTCCCCGTCGGGCGGCAAGCTAACCGGATAGGTCATCCGCATCTGTGCTATCGTCTCGACTAAGCGGATACATCATCCGATTGCCTGTCTGGCGGAGGATCTCATGACGAAGACAGCCGTGGTCACGGCCGGAACGGGCGGCATCGGCCTGGAGACGGCACTGGGGCTGGCAGCCGCGGGTTTCGCGGTCACCGTGGTGGGACGGGACGCCGAACGGGGAAGCAGGGCGGTCGAGCGGATCCGGGCGACGAACCCCGCACACCCCGTCCGGTTCCTGGCCGCCGACCTCTCCTCGCTCGACCAGGTGCGAGCGCTCGCCGAGACGATCGCCGCCGACCACGCCGCCTCCGGGGAACCCCTCACGGTGCTGGTCAACAACGTCGGGGCGATGTTCCCGCAGCGGCAGGACCTGGGCGGCGTCGAGGCGTCGTTCGTCATCAACCACCTCTCGCCGTACCTGCTGACGGAACTGCTGCTGCCCACGCTGACGGCCGGTGCGCCGAGCAGGATCGTGAACGTGACCTCGGGTGCGGTCGCAGTCGCCAGGCGAGGGTTCGAGGCCGTCGAGCCGTCCGGCGGCTACTACGGATTCCACTGGTACGGACGCGCCAAGCTCGCCAATCTGGCCTACACCCTGGACCTGGCCGTTCGGCTGGACGGCACGGGCGTCTCGGTCTTCGCCGCCGACCCCGGAGGCGCGGCGACCGATATGACCAACGGAACCCTGGCCGACCCGAAGATCGTTTCCCCTGCCCTGAGGCTGTTGTGGCCGCTCGTCCGGCGCAGGTTCGAGCGCTCTACGTCCGGTCCGGCCTCCGTGGCGGCCCGGCCCTCCATCGTCGCCGCCACCGACGAGGTGCTGACCGGCCGGACCGGCGTCGTCATCGGCCCCCAGGCCCGGCCGGTCGCCCCGTTCCGTGCCGCGACCGACCACCGCCTCGCCCAGGCCGTGCACCGGCTCAGCCAAGCCCATGCCCCCTGACGGCCTCCGCCAGGGCCTGACCATCACCCGCCGGCGAACGCCGGCGCCGACCGGAGCCGGGACCGGTTCACCGGCTCGCCACGCAGCCGGCGAACGTCCCCGAAACGCAGTCCGCCGCGTCCGCCCACCGACATCCGTCCGCAGGATTCGTCACGTGAGGAAACCGACCATGTCCGTCACAGCCCCGAACGTCCTTGCCCGAACCGTCCGCGGTTCCGGCCCCGGCCTCCTCCTCGCCCACGGCGCCGGCGGCAGCGTCGAGGCCAACTACGGGCCGATCATCGAAGAACTCGCCGCCGAGCACACCGTCGTCGGGGTCGACTACCCGGGCTCCGGGCAGTCTCCCACTTCGCCCACCGCCCTGGAGCTGGACGACCTGGCGGACCAACTGGTCGCCGCGGCGGACGCCGAAGGACTCGACACGTTCGCCCTCAGCGGCTACTCGCTCGGCGGCCCGGTCGCGATCCGCGCCGCCGTCCGCCACCCGGAGCGTGTCACGGCACTCGTGCTCAGCGCGACCTTCGCCCGCCTGGACACCCGCACCGACCTGACCGTCGCCATCTGGCACCAGCTGTACGAGTCCGGACAGCACCTCCTGCTCGCCCAGTACCTGACCTACCTGGCCCTGAGCGCCCCGCTCCTGAACTCCCTCTCCCCGGCCCAGGTGCGTGCGGCCGCCCACCAGACCGCCCCGGCCCTCCCGGCCGGCACCGGCGCCCAGGTCGACCTGGTCCGCCGCACCGATGTCCGCGCGGACCTCGCCGCGATCACCGTCCCGACCCTCGTCGTGGTGACCACCGGCGACGCCCTCATCCCGGCCGGCCTCCAGCAGGAGCTGGCCGCAGCCATCCCCGGCGCGCAGACCACCGAGCTCGCCACCGGCCACCTGCCCTTCCTGGAGCAGCCGAACCAGTGGCTTGAGAGCATCACCGGCTTCCTCCGCGGCAAGCACGACCGGCCCTGACGTGCGGGGTGGGCGGGACCCGGGGCCGCCCACCCCCGGACACAGCACCTCTCGCGACGGCACGCATATGATCGAAAGCTGAACCTCAGCCATCGGACGAGCGACCTGGACTGCCAACCATGACGACGCCACAGCTGCGCAGAGACGCCGCCCGCAACTGGGACCGGATCGTCGCCGTCGCCCGCGACCTGGTCGACCAGGGCACCGCTCTGCAGCTCAACGACGTCGCACACCGGGCAGGCGTAGGCGTCGCCACCGTCTACCGGCACTTCGCCACCCCCGAGGCACTCCTGGAGACCGTCGCCACCCCTTGCCTGGAAGCCCTGACCGCCCACGGCCACCAGGCACTGACCGACGCCGACCCCAGGCGGGCGCTGGAGGGTTTCCTGTCCTGCGTCGTCGAAGCACAGGTGACCGACGCCGCCCTGGCCCCGGTCGCCGCCGCGGCCTCGGACGCCCTGCCGCGCACCACGGAGCTCAAGGCATCGCTCGCGTCGACCGGCACCGCACTCCTCGACCGGGCCCGCGACGCCGGGGCGGTCCGTTCCGACGTCGCCGCCGGCGACCTGGTACCGCTCATGTGCGGCATCGCCCACGCCGTGAACGTCCACGGAGGCGCCCCCGCCGACCGCATCGCCGCCGCACACCGCTACCTCGCCATGCTGCTCGAAGGCATGCGGACCCCACCGGCCCCGTGAACCACCAACGAAACCCGGTGAGGCGAGTTGACGCGCCTCCACCGCCACACGGCCTCGCGCCGCGACCCACAAAGCGACCGCCCCTGGGAGGGGAGCGGGACCATGAGCTGCCGGGGGAGTGGCTGAACAGGTTGTGCCATCTCACGATCGGAGGTTGTGCATGTTGATCGGCGCAGGGGTGATCGTGCCCAGCAGCGACGGCCGGGTGCTGCTCGGCCGTCGGATCACCGCCGGCGAGAGCCCGACCTGGAGTCTGCCGGGAGGGAAGGTGGATCAGCCGGGCGAGTCCTTCGAGCAGGCCGCCGCTCGCGAGTTGGAGGAGGAGACCGGGATCCGGCTGCCTGCCGAGAAGTTCCGGGTGCTCGCCGTAATGCTGGACCATGAGCTCGGCCGCCCCCGGCTCACTGCCGCGGTCCTGGCCCCGCCGTCCGACGCCGACGCACTCGTCACCGAGCCGCACTCCTACGCCGGGTGGGAGCGTTTTCCGCTGGACGCCCTGCCGCAGCCGCAGTTCTTTCCGTCCGCCCTGGTCCTCTCCGCCTGGCGACCCGAACTCCCCGCCCCGACAGGGGCGTTCAGCTACTACGTGAGCGGGTAGCCGGGCGCCGGCGCCACCCTGTGCCTGCCGATGCCTGCCACGTCAGTCTGAGACGGCGGCCTTGAGCGCGTCGACCTGCTTGGCCATCAGCGGAGTTGGAATGTTGGCCGCTCCGGCGCCGCTCACCCTGACCCCGGCGAAGAGGACCAGGGACGACCCGACGCGGATCTCGGTCACCCGAATGGCCGCCATCTTGCCGTTGCTGGTACCGGTCAGGTCGAAGGCGATCGCGCCGTCGCCGAGGGACGGAGCCGGCAGGACGTGGGTCGTCACAGCAGTCACGGTCCCGTCGGACGGGGACGTGCTCCGGTACGAGGTGCAGGACTTCAGAGCCGTCCGTAGGTCGGCCAGGGCCTTCTCGGCGTCGCCCGCCCGGTAGGCGGCGATGCGTCCGAACAGCAGGTCGGCCGCGTTGGCGGGCTGCAGGTAGCTGTTGTCGGCCGTCGCCGTCGGCTTGATGGCGCCGTCGTCGGCGCCCATGTCCTGGATCGGCTGGCAGGAGGCGGGCTTCGCGGTGTCCGCCGCGCTCGCGAAGAACGCCTCGTCCTCGGTGGCGGTGGTCACGGTGAAACCGGGCGGGATGTCCGCGGCGGACAGCGCCGCACCCTTCAGCTGGGCCGAGGTCAGCGGCGCCGCGGGTTGGGCGGCCGCGGCCGACACGGGGGCCGAGGCGCCGGCGGGGGTCGACGTCGAGGTGCCGTCCGCGTGGCTGACGCCGCTGGTACAGCCGGCGACGCCGAGCGCGACGCCGGAGGCGAGCGCGGCGGTGCGGAGTATCGGGCGGGCGGTGCGGGTCATGAGAGGCCTTCCCTGGCGTAACGCTGATCGAGGCCGCTCACTGTAAGGCAGCAGAGGATTCATACGACCAGCCCCCTCCGCCGGAGCCGGCCCGCCCACACCCCAAACCAGAGGCAGTGGTGCAGTCGACCGATCATCTTGTGGAACAGGTTTCCTCGCGCTGCCGCGCGCCAGTCTCCGGCTTCCCGTCTGCGGTCGTGGTGGGTCTTGGCTCCCACTCTTCCCGGAAGCTGGCACCCCGGCCTGAGAACCCACCCTCCGGCCTGGCCACATTCTAAGAACCAGCCCCTAGGGAAGTCGCACACACGTGCTACCTGTGGAGCCGGTGGCGGCAGGCAGCCAGGCATGTCTTCCCTCACCTCCGGAGGGGGTCCGGGCGTTCCGGGGCGGTTGCCACTGCCCCGTGGGCGGTGCCTGGGCAGGCTACGCCGTACTCTTGCGGCGGTCCAGAAGAGAGAGATGGCGTGTTCGAAAAGCAGCCCTTCGGTGTCGTCCTGCGCGGTCTGCGGCAGCGCAGCCGTCTGACCATCGAGGGGCTGGCCGAGGCATCGGGCGTGAGCGTCCGAGCGATCGGCGACATGGAACGCGGGCGCAGCCGGGTTCCGCAGCGGCGCACAGTGGCGGCGCTCGCGGACGGGTTGGGACTGGCGGACGGGGAGCGGGAGGCGCTGCTGGCCTCTGCTCGGGCCGGCCGGCCGACGCGTGCGGCGCCGGGGGCGGGGACAGCGGTGCCGCCGCGCTCCGTGGGGGACTTCACGGGCCGCGGTCTGGAGCTGGCGCGGCTGCGGGAGGCCGCGGAACGAACCAGCACCGACGCGAGGGCGTCGGTGGTGGTCGTCTCGGGTCCCCCGGGGTGCGGGAAGACGACGTTGGCGCTGAAGGCGGCGGCAGATCTGACTGAGGAGTTCCCCGACGGATGCTTCGTGGTGGACCTCCACGGCGTCGACGGCCCCGTCGACCCGGCCGAGGCGCTGCTGAAGCTGCTCAATGCCCTCGGGGTATCGGACCGGCAGCTGGCGCAAGAAGACCCGCGGGGGCACGCGGGGCTGCTGCGGGCGCTGCTGGGTGAGCGGCGGTGCCTGGTGGTCCTGGACAACGCCCGCGACGAGGGCCAGGTCCGTGCGCTGCTGCCCGCCGGCGGGCGCAGCATGGTGCTGATCACCAGCCGCCGGCCCCTGGCGGGGCTGGAGAACGTCGACCGGCTGATGCTGTCGCAGATGGCGCAGTCGGAAGCGGTGGAGCTGCTGCGCCGGATCCTCGGCGAGGAGCGGGCCGATACGGAAGCCGAGGCCGTCGCGCGGGTGGCGGAGCTGTGCGGATGCCTGCCCCTGGCACTGCGTGTGGCAGCGAACTGGCTCACCGTCCGGTCGGGGTGGAGCGTCGACCGCCTGGTCCGCCGCCTTGCCGACGAGGAACGCAGACTCCGCGCGCTCAGTGCCGGGGACGTGCGGGTAGAGGCGGCGTTCGAGCTGTCCTACCGGCAGCTGACCGATCAGGCAGCCCGGATGCTACGGCTGCTGAGCCTGATCCCCGGGCCCGACTTCACTGCCGCCTACGGCGCCGCCATGACCACCACCGACGTCTTCGACGCCGAGGACGTGCTGGAGGAACTGGTGGAGACCGGGCTGCTGCAGGCCACCTACACCGGCCGCTACCAACTGCACGACCTGCTGCGGCTGTTCGCCCGCGACCGGCTGTCGAAGGAGGAGGAGCCCGGCGAGCGGAAAGCGGCCGAGGGCCGGCTGCGGACCTGGCTGCTGGACACCGCCACCGTCGCCGGCCGCTGGTTCGGCCCCGACCACGGCGCACCACCGTCCGGCTGGCACAGCCTGGTACCCCTGGACAACGCCGACCAGGCCCGCACCTGGCTCGAGAGCGAATCCCCCGCCTGGTACGCCGCGCTGCGCAGCGCCGCCGCTTGCGGTGAGCACACCCGGGTGACGGAGACTGCTCAGGCCATGGAATGGTTCTGCGGCCTGTGTATCCACTGGGGGCACTGGAGCGAGATCTACCGCCTCTCAAGCCAAGCCGCTGCCGCGCTCGACGACCTCCGCCTGCAGGCCTTCCACCTCAACCAGTACTCCGGTGTGCTGGCTTTCGAGCACCGATACCGGGAGGCCGTCGAACGGGCCGACGAGGCGTTGGAGTGCGCCCGCCGCGCCCAGGACGTCGCTCAGCAGGCCTGGGCACTGTTCTACGCGGCATGGCCACACGGCCGGCTCGGCGAGATGCAGGAAGGCTTCGACAAGGCCCGCGCCGCCGTCGACCTGTTCGAATCCGCCGGTGATCACGACGGCTGGCTCCAAGCCATGATCGTCCACAGGGTATGCCTGCGCGACCTCGGCCGCGTTGAGGAAGCCCTGGCTCAGCACGAGCGCATCATCGCCTTCCTGGACGCGCCCGACTGCCCGGTGAGCGGGTCCGCCGCCGACATCTACCGCGCCAAGACGATCAGCGGGCTCGGTCGCGACCACGCCGCTGTCGGGCGGTGGCAGGAGGCTGCCGACCACTTTCGCAGCGGCCTGCTCCTCCTGCAGCAGATCGGGATTCCCGACGTGGAGGCCGAAGCGCTCACAGAACTGGGCAAGGTCCTGATCGAACTGGGCGAGCCCCAAGAGGCCCGCTCCTGCCTCCGCCAAGCCCTCGCCTTTGGCGACGCGGCAGACAGCAACAACCTGAAGACCGCACAAAGCCTCCTGGACTCCCTCTCCGTCGGATGAACACGCCGCCCGCCGCGATAGGCCCCGGATGTTGGAAGCCCGCGGGCTGCTGCCACGGGCGCACCAGACCCCGTGCAAGCCACCCAGGGCCACCATCAACCGCCCACCCAGTCCCAGGGCCACCTACTGAGGTTGCACTCATGATGTCGTAACGGGCTGACCGCGGCCTGCTTTCCGCGGTACCACCGTTGGATGCGGTATCCACAAGGGGGCGGGCTGACCGCTGAGCGCCGGGAGTTCCGGGAACGGTTACGGCTGGAGGCGGCCGAGCGGTTCGAGCGCGGTGAGGCGAGCACAGTGATCTTCAGAGAGCTGCGGGTGAGTGTCCGGTCCGTGCAACGCTGGCGCCGGTCCTGGGCCGAAGGTGGAACGGGGGCTTTGGGCTCAAGCGGTCCCGCCTCGCTGCCGCGGCTGAGCGACGGGCAGTTCGCGTAGCGGAGCGTGCAAGACCGTGATCGGCCGAGGCCGCAAGAACAGCCACCCGACGCCACGGCACGCTGTCCAGATCGCAGACAAGTTCGAGCCACGGTCAACACGACGTGCGAGACGCCTGCTTCGACCGTAGCGAACGCTCTGGTGATGTCGGGCCTCGGCCCCTGCCGTCTGCCGTCGTTGATGTCAGCACTGACTACGACCTCTGGGGCACCAAGGTCTGCGGCTCCCGCCCGCTCATCGAGGCGCTGCTCGCAGACCTTGAGATCGAAGCGATCCGCCTGCCTTGGACGAGCTAGAGCCGGGCGCCGCGACACGGTGAGCCTTTCCAGCCCCGGCACTAGGCAGGCCGGTGCTGCTCGCCGAGGAGGCGAAGCCCGCGCGCGAGCGCAGCGCGCTGAGTGTCGCCGAGCCCCGAGGTCAGCTCCTCGTCCGCGGCCTGGGCGGCGGCGACGCAGGCGGAGAGGAGCCGACGGCCCTCCGCGGTGAGGCCGAGCACCTGCCGCCGCCGGTCCTCCGGGTCGCGGACCCGCTCCAGCGCGCCCAGGCCCTGGAGCTGGTCTGCCAGGGCGACGATCAGGCTCGGCGCGACGCCGAGCCGTCGGGCCAGCTCCTGCTGGGACGCCGCCTGGCCCGCGTCCAGCGCGGCGAGCAGGCCCGCGTGCTTGGGCTTGAGGCCGAGCGCCTCGACCCGTGCGGCGAAGCGGTCGGCGGCGAGGGCGCCGAGGGTGCCCAGGTTGAACACGACGGTGGCGCGGAGATCGGCCGCGCCCTTGACATCACTCATGAAGGGAATGATAGCTTTTCAGAATCATTCACAGTTCGAATGATTCTAGGGGGAACGGAATGACCGTCCTGCTCGCCGCCAACGTGATCGCCGCACTCATCAGCGCCGGGTCGAGCGTCGCCGGGGCCCTTCGCCCCGGGATCGCCCTCGCCCACTCCGAGCCCGTCACCGCCGGTACCGCCCTGTACGCCCGGGCGTACGCGGCACGGGCGGTCCCGCTGGGACTGGCGACCGCCGGAGTCCTGCTGACCGGTGCCCGCGCGGCCGCCTGGCCGATGCTGGTGGTCGCAGGCCTGGCCCAGATCGGGGACTCGGCGATCGGCGCACGGCAGCGGAACCGGGGAATGGCACTCGGCGCCGGCGCTTTCGCCGTCCTGCACCTCGCCTCCGCGGCGTGGCTCGCCCGATGAGCGCGGTGAGCGCCGTGAGCGGTGTCCTGGCGTTCCTGGCGGAGATCGGTGTCTACGTGGCCGCCGGCTGGTGGGGCTTCACCCGGCGGGCGCCCCTGGCAGTGCGCCTCCTACTGGCCATGACCCTGGTGGCGCTGTTCGCCGCCCTGTGGGGGATGTTTGGCGCCCCCTCCGCCGCGCACCCCCTGCACGGGGCGGCGCGGGCAGCCCTTGAGCTCTGCTGGTTCGGCGCCGGGGCCGGGGCGTGGGCCGCGGTGAAGGGGTGGCGCGCGGCCCTGTCCTTCACCGGCGTGTGGCTGCTGTCCGCGGTGCCGGAGCTCGTCTGCGCCTAGCCGACAGGTGAAGGCAAGGCCGGCCAGGGTGATGCCACCGGTGGCGAGGACGGCAGCTCTGAGACTGCCGAGCCGGCCCTCGGCATAGTGCTCCACCGAGGCGCCGGCCTCCGACCCTGGGACGCCGGTCTGCTCGGCCGCTACGCGTACCCGGCTGGTGCTCACGAAGCTGACGCTCGCCTCCGCGGCCACGCCGGTCTGCTGCCGCACCGCGCTCGACGTCCGTGGGTCGTCGGTGATCCGGTTGGTGAAGACGGCGGCCAGGGCGGAGCGAGGTTGCCCAGCGAGGAGCCCTGGTTTGCTCACCGCTGCTCCCGCGCCGGCCATGGATGCACCGCCGTGTGGCACCGCCCGGACATAGGCCCGGTCATGCCTGGGGGAGTGCGGGCGGATGCTCCCGAGGGCCGGTGCCGCGCGCACGCGGCGGCACCGGCCCTCAGGGCGTCACTTCAGGCCGAAGGCCCGGATGACGGTCTGCGAGACCGAACCCCCGGTGCGTGCCGTGGCGCTGGTGCGCAGCGACACGAACTCGGCAGAGGAGGGGGCGCGCAGAGTGGCGCTCCAGGTGCCCTGACGTCGGGTCAGGTCCGATTGCTGCCAGGACGCCCCGTCGTCGTAGGAGACCTCAAGCCGGACCGAGGACACCGGGTCGGGCTCGGAGGTGCCGAGCACCGAGGGGGTGACGGAGATCTCCCCCGCGCGGCGCGACCTGCCTTCGGCGTCGAGTTCGGTGCCGTAGTCGAGTTGCACCAGCGGCACGGTCCCCACCTGCGCCTTGCCCGAAACGAAGTCCCACTCCGTGTGGGTCTTCGAGGAGTACGGGCTCACCACCTGGTCGCCGGCCGCGTCGACGACGAGCCGGTAGGGCAGCGACTCGGCCGGCAGGTCGAAGGCGCTGACGTAGGCACTGTCGGTCGTCACCAGGGTGGTTCCGCCCTGGAGCAGCGACGTGTGCGCGGTCATTTTCTCGCTCGCCGAGGAGCCCGAGTGCGCAGCGCCGGAGTCGCTCCAGCCCGGGACGTAGAGCGAGAGCCCGGTCTCGTCACGCATCTCGGAGGCGCTGTCGGACATGCGCGGCCGCAGCACCGGGCCGAGCCACCGCTCCTGTTGGGTACTGTCCGGCTGGTAGGACGTGGGCTCGTTGACCGAGCCCACCCAGCCGTCGACCGATGCGCTCTGCTGCCAGCGGACGTCGTCCCCCGCCGTCACCCAGTCCGTTCGCCCTCCGGGGGCCACCGGCTCCAGAGCGAACGAGTACCCCGTGCTCCACTCGTACGCCGGGAAGTCCGTGCGCCGTTCCTGGGCTGTCCTGCCCTTCGGCTGGGCGAAGTCGAGGTCGATGCGGGCCAGCCGCTCCTTGTCCGCGTGGTAGGCCACGTCCTCGGGCACGGCGCCCTTGTGGTACTTGACCAGGTCGTAGAGGTAGGAGGGCGACGGGTGGGCCGTCACCTTCAGCCGCGTCGTGCCGTGGCCGTTGCCCTTGGTGGTGATCCGCTCGATCAGCGCCTCACCTTCGTCCTTGTTGACCGACACCACGGGCACGTCGACGATGGTGGAGTAGTCCGGCTGCCCGTACCAAGTGGACAGCCGTCCCACTCCGTCGTTCACCACGAGCAGCAGCGCCGCGCCCGCCTCCTTCGCGGCCTGCGCCTGGGCCAGGGGCTCGACCTCGTCGCTGTGGCGCACCACTGCGACCTTGCCGCGGACGGAGGCCTTCGCGAAGTCCTGGGGTGAACCGGTCCCGGCGAACACCGCGTCCAGGTTCGCCTTGCCGTCGGGGAGGACGGCGCTTCCCTGCTGCGCCAGTGCGTCGTCGATCCGCTCGCCGTCGTAGGAGAGCTCGAGCGGCGTCTCCTGCGCCCGCAGGCGGGTGGTGAACACGAAACCGCCGTGGCGCACCTTGGCGGTCGGCTGGGCCCAGACGCTGTCGTAGTTCTTCCCGACCACGATGTTTTCGCGGACGGCGGTGTAGTCGGCCGGGCCGGGGTCCGCTGAGGTGAAGGACCGGATGTAGTCCAGCCGGGTGTCGACCAGCGTGGTGGCCTTCGGTGTGTCGGCCGTCACCTGGTGTGCCTTGGAGGCGTCCAGGGCGATCTTCCGGTCCGCGGTCAGGTCGACCTCGGGAGCGCTCAGCAGCGCGATGCCCCGGGAGTCCGGTCCGTGGGTGCCCTGGACGTCCGCGTAGGACACCACTGAGTAGGTGTCCGGCGGCAGACGCAGCGTGAGTTCGCCGCTCTCGGGGATCTCGTACGCGGTCGTGGACCGGCTGAGGGCGCCCTTGAGGTGGATCCAGCCGCCCATCGGCTCGCCCGAGCGGTCCTTCATGGTGATGTCGAGGTTGTACCTCTCGGGCTCCAGGCCCACACCGGCGACCGTGTGGGCGACGACCGCGCCGTGGGCGTCGCGGGCGACGACCTGGGCGGTGTGGTTGCCCCCGGCGAGGCTGGACAGATTTGTGCCGACCTCCACACCGGTGCTGCCGTGGGCAGGCACGGTGACCTGGCCGGCGGACAGCGAGAGCGTCCGGTCGCCCGACGCGTCCGGCTCCACCGCGAGCTGCAGCGTCACCGGCTCGTCCCCGGAGTTGGTGTACGTGATCTCCTGCTTGACGGAGCCGCTGGTCTCGCTCGGCCACGGCAGGAAGCGGAAGACCGAGCCGGTCGCGGTGACCTTGGAGCGGAAGGCGGCCGCCGCGTCGACGCGCCCGGCGCCGCCCTGGTACGCGGTGAGGTACGGCGTGGGCTTGCTGGTGCTCATCAGGGCGTCCTTCAACTGGCTTGCTGTCCAGTCGGGATGCTTCTGCGCGAGCAGGACCGCGGCACCGGCGACGTGCGGGGACGCCATCGAGGTGCCGTCCATCGGGAGGTAGTAGCCCTCGCCCTGGCTGATGTACTGCGACCGGGCCGCGAGGACGCCCACGCCCGGGGCCGTGATGTCGGGCTTGACGCCCTCGTCGCCGACCCGCGGGCCGACGCTGGAGAAGGGCGCCAGCCGGTCTGAGGAGTCGACCGCCCCCACGGTCAGTGCGGCGTCGGCGGCGGCGGGGGAGCCGATGAGGTAGGACGGGCCTTTCAGGCCGGTGTTGCCGGCGGCGACGACGAACAGCGCCCCCGTCTCGCCGCTCAGAGCGTTGACGCTCTGGCTCAACGGGTCGTTTCCGTCACTGGGCGCGTCGTTGCCGAGGCTCATGTTGATGACCCGGGCGTGCTCCGTGCGTGCGGCCCACTCCATGCCGCTGATGACCCAGGACTCCTGACCCTCGCCCTGGTCGCCGAGCACCTTGCCGATCACCAGGTCGGCCCCGGGGGCCACGCCCTTCTCCTTGCCACCCGACGCGGCGCCGGTCCCGGCGACGGTGGAGGCGACGTGGGTACCGTGGCCCTGGCGGTCCTGCACGTCCTGGTCGGGGACGAAACTGCGGGAGTCGACGATGCGGTCCTTGAGATCCGGATGTGCCGTGTCGGCGCCGGTGTCGAGCACCGCAACCTTGACTCCGGCGCCGGTGTCGCCCGACTCCCAGACCTGGGGGGCGCCTATCTGGGCGGTGGTGTCGGCGAGTGCCGCCTTCGTCTTGCCGTCCAGCCAGATCTTGGCTATGCCGCCGGTGAACGACGGCTCGGCGGCGGCCTTCCGGGACCCGCCCGCGTCCGGCGCGGACGGCGCGGTGCTGCCCGCGGTGAGCGCGGTCCAGACGTCCGCCGCCTTCGAACGGTCGGCCGCGACGGCCTCACCGCCGACGGACGGCAGTGCGCGTCCGGTTCCCGCCCCCGGCAGCGGCGCGCCGCCACGGCGCTGGGCCGCGGTGCCCAGGCCGGTGAGGATCAGGGGGAGCTTAGGGGCGTGCGCGTCGTCGTAGCCCTGCGCTATGAGGCCGGTGACGTTGAAGAGGCGCTTGTCGAGACGGTCCGCTGCCAGGTAGGCGAGCGTTTCGTCCGGGTAGACGTAGGTGTCGCCTCCCTCGTTGACGATGCGCACCGAACCGGCAGCACCGGGACGGCGCTCGACGCTCAGCGTGTCGGGCCCGCCCTCCGCGCCAGGCGTGACGATGACCTTGTCGCCGGTGACGAGGGTTACCGTCTTCGCCGGACCACCGGAACGGGCAGACGGGCCCTCCGACCGCCCGGTCGACACGATGGCCCCCGCTGTGGCGGGGGTCAGGAGAGTGACGACTACGGCAGCCGTGGTGCACAGGGCCGCCCAGCTCGTTGTTCGAGCCGTGGAATAGAACACTCTTCCTCCTTACGATGTGTGATGGGCGGATTCGATCACACACTCAAGATCTCGAACAAACCCTCAATGCTCACGAAACACACACGAAACATGGGTAGTTGACGTGCCCTCAGCCCAATCGGGGCCGGCGAGACGTGCCGACTTCCGCGCACATCCGGGGAGTGAACGGCTGCGCCTTTACGGCGCCGTATGCTGAGTAATTGTCAGTTTCTGTGAATGGCCGGTCAGGGCTGCGGATTGGCCCCTTGGATGGCCTGCCAGCCGGAGCGTGGGGCAGCTGAGGTCAGAAGCTGGACTCCCGTGCCTCGGAGGGTCACAAGCCCGGTGTGGACGGGATCGAGCTGATCGACAGGACGGCCCCGGTAGACGAGGATCCGTGTCAGTTCCAGGTCGATGGCCTCTGCCGAGCCCCGGATGCGGTCGAATCGGGCGCCGAGCCGAACCGGCCCGAGCATGCAGCGCACGGTGGCGGTGGGCTCGCCTGGGCTCAGCAGGGTGACCTGCTCGATCGCCAGTTGCACGTCGGCTGCATGGCTGCCGGAGTCGACGGGCCTGATCATGTCGTCCAGCGCGTCCGGCTTCAGCTCGACCGGCTGGACTTCCTCAACCGCCTCGGACGAGACGTCACATCGTTCATCGGGTGCTGGTTCCGTGATCAGGAGTTACATCGTTGACCGTACACACCCGACCCCCGGAGGAGCCCGGGCCGCGGCGTCGGGGAGAGCCCGGCGCGCCCGGGCGCCCGTCACGGTGCAGACGTGGGGCCCGACCGGGATGCGGTCAGGCCCCGCGTCGTCAGGGGCTCGCAGGTGCGCCCTTCAGCCGGCCCGGCAGGGGGAACCCTGGAAGTGGGAACGGGCCGGTTCCGGGTCAGCCGTTGTCGACCTCGAGTCCGTCGAAGGTCATGTAGGTGCCGTCGACCTTGGTCAGTACGAGTGTGTGCAGACCGGGAGGCAGGCCGGTCTTGGACCATACGGCGACATTCGAATGACGCTGGCCGTCACTGGGTACGGTGTCGACGCCGACCGGCGTGCCCGCGTCCAGCACCGCAGAGAAATGGCCTTGGTCGGTGCTCTGTTCGCCGTACACCTTGATACCGGTACCGACGAACGTGTAGGTGACCGTCGAGCCGTTGTCCGACGCGTAGTGGATGTCGTCCTGGTAGTCGCCGAACCCGCGGCCGCTCTGGTGGCTGAATCCGGAGTACTGGAGGTCGGGGTCCGTGTCGTTGAGCCGGACGGCGGCGGGAGCCTTGCCGACCACGAAGACGGTGGTGGCCGGTGGCGAGGAGACGCCACGCGAGTTCGACTGCACGGCGACGAGTGTGTGCTGGCCGTCGGCCTCCGTCACGGTGCACGACCACGCGGAGCCCGTGACCGTCACCCGGCACAGGGGGGCGCCGCCTTCGGTCACGGTGACCGTGTCACCCGTGGCCCCGGACCCGCGAACGGTGAACGTGCCGGCCACGCCGGTCGTGCCTGACGCCGGAGCCGAGATCGTGGGCGCGGCGACGAGACCGCCGACCGACACCTGCGACGTGTCCGAGCCGGGCGGGATCGTCGCGATCAGGAATCCGGATGAGAGCACCTGCACCTTGGGGGAGGCATGGCCGGAGAAGTAGACCGGGGTCCCCGGCGCGAAACCCGCGCCACCGATCAGCACCCGCATGGTCGTGGTGCCGTTGGAGAACGTCGCCTGCGGCGGCGAGACGTAGTCGGTCTCGATGGCGGTCGCGTCGGCGAAGCCTCGCCCCGACGTGTCGGGGCCGGCGCTCTGCAGTGCCGTCAGCTGGATGTCGTTCGGTCCCGGGGAGGCCGGGATGGAGGTGTTGCTGCCGACATGGCTGTCGACCGCGTCGGCGCAGATGTACTGACCGGCGGACGCGGAGAAGTAGTTGCCCTCGACGAGGAAGTGCCCGGTCGCCGCGCAGCCTCCCTGGGCGTTGGCGCCGTTGTTGTGGAACTGCACGTTGCCGACGTAGTGGATCCATTCGGAACCGGCGTCGTCGTAGAAGGACGCGAAGCCGGGCCCCTGGTTGTAGGTGACGTTGCCGATCACCTGCAGGCCGTGCGCCATCGTGGCGTCGAAGTCGATCGTCTTGCCGTCGGCCTTGTACTGGTAGGGGGCCTGGTGCCCCTCCATGTACACACCACCCCCGTCGCCGAGCACGGTGAGGTAGTCGTGGATGAGGTTGTAGCTGATGGTGTTGTCGGCGTTGATGTTGAGCGAGTTCGACGGATGGTCCGCCGAGTCGACGTGCCCCTGGATGACACCGGCGGTGATGCCGGTGTAGGGCAGGTCATAGAGCTCGTTCCGGGTGACCTGTGTGTGCCGGGTGTAAAGCAGCGTGATGCCGCTGGCCGAGGGGTAGTCGCTGCCCACTCGGTGGATGACGTTGTCCGAGATCACGTTGTCGGTGGCGATCTCGTTCTCTCCGATGCTGTCACCGGCCACAGCAGAGGGATCCGGGGTGCAGTTGTCCTTGATCGTCTCAGGTGTGTCGGGGTTCTTGGTCAGGTAGTCCGGGAAGTGGACCGGGTCGGGGTTGACCGGCGTGGGGTCGGCGGTGCAACCGAGCAGGATCGAGGTCGAGGCGATGTCGGTGAACTCGTTGCCCTGGACGAGGTTGTGCGAGGAGCCGTAGGCGATGCTCAGGCCCGCGCCGCCGAGTTCCGCGAACCGGTTGCCGGTCAGCGTGATGTGGTTGGCGGCAGTGAAGGAGACGTTGGCGTGGGGCTCGGTCAGCAGGCCCCACGGGCAGGTGCCGGCCGGGTTCGAATACGAGCACATGCCCTGGTTGTTCGCCCCCGTCATGTGCAGGTTGCTCTGCACATCGGCGAAGCCCGCGGGTTCGGAGGGTGCGTTCCACGTGGCGTAGGAGAAGGTGAGCCCGGAGAACGTCAGATCGTGGACGGGACGGGCCAAGCTGCCCGCGCCCTGGAGGAGCGTCTCCAGGCGGGGCAGTTCGACGTCGAGACTGTCCGGCTCGGCCCCGTTCAGCGGGGCGAGGTACAGGGTGTGGGCCGACTGGTCGAGGAACCACTGGCCGGGATGCAGCAGGCTCCTCGCGTTCTGGATCGAGGCCGGCATCTGCGAGCTACCCATCGCGGGCAGCGTGCCGCTGGCCTGGGAGTAGTCGGAGCGGGCGGTGACGTTCTTCCAGCACGGCTCGTTCATGGTCAGCGAAGTGCCGGACAACGACCGCACGCGGCACTTGGAGTCGGTCCACTGCCCGTTCCCGCCCGGGTAGTCGAACTCGACTTGCTGCAACTGGGCCGGCGTCATCGCCGCGAAGAAGGCGAGCCCGGCCGGGTCGTCCCTGAGGTCGTATCCCGTGGCCGAGCCCTTCCAGCCCCCGGCGAAGTGCAGTTGGGACGGCGTGGCCTGCGCGACGGGCGCCTCCGTGCCGTCGACGTAGAGCTGACGGCTCGCGCTGGTGGCCGGAACGTTCGCCGACCAGACGCCTGCCGGGGAGGACGTGGTCCAGCCGCGGATGCGGGTTGCTCCGGAGAGTATCGGGTGGGCGCCGGGCGCCGCCGTCCACACGATCGGCTGCCCGGGGCTGCCCGAGTCTGCCGCGTCGAAGTCAAGGGGCGCCGCCAGCTGATAGGTACCGTCGCCCAGGATCACCTGCACGGCGCCCTTGTGCCCGGCTCGAGCGTGACGCACAGCCTGCTGAGCCGTGGTGATCGAGCAGGGCGCCGCGGACGAGCAGTGACTGCCGGAGCCGTCGGGTGCTGCGTAGACGGACGCCGCAGAGTCGGCCGCCGCGAGGTCCGCAGAGACGAGACCTGTCGCGAGAAGAGCTGTCACCGCCGTCCCCGCCAGCAGCAGGGCGGAATGCCTTCGTTTACGCAGCCACACGGTGAGTCTCCTTCAGAGCAGGGTGCTCGTCCCACAATTCATCCGACCTATCACGCGAAGCGTCACGGTAATCTGGGGATAGATCCGAGTCAAGACTCGAAACATCGCCGAACCATCCGATGAATCTTGCTGTCTGACACCACGACAGACGCACACATCCCGGGCGCGCCCGACGCCGGGGGGCCGGCGATCACATCCAGCTGCTAGGCCAGGACCCCGGAGCGCTGAGCCAGGCTCAGGAGATCAGCACGGACCCGGTGTCGGTCTCGCGGGCAAGCCGCGCGTCCATGGGCCCCACGTGGGGGACCAGTCGGGTCCTCCCGGGGACCCCCACGCCATGCCGGTCATGCGCATCCCCTGTTCCCCCACCAGGCGCCCATGCTGCCACGACCACCCCAGGACACCTCAGGCGACGGGACTCCCTGGGCCTCGCTGTCCCCCGGCCCGCGGTTGTCGACGCCGACCTGCCCCGTCCCCGGACCGGCCGGCTGCTGCAAGCGCCCCATCGAGGTCCAGCTGCCAGCGGTCGGGACCGGGGAGGAAGGGGACGGAACTCAAGGGGCGGGGTAGGCGAGGGAGCCGGCCGGGTTTGCGGTTGCGGCCGAGCTGGGCGACGACGTGGCGACGGGGAACCTGCGGCAGCCCTGCACCTGAAGGGTGACCGGGCCGGCGCGCTGCACTGGTGGGGCCGAGCGTGGGCAGCCGGGAACGTGGTCGCCGGCTACAACCTGGGCATGCTGCACGCGAACCGGGCGCCGGTGGTCTGGGAGAAGGCCGCGGCGCTCGGTGATCCGGACGCCATGCTGGGACTCGTCAGGCAGGCGCTCGACCGTGGCGACGGGGCCGGTGTCGAGCGCCGGGCGCCGTGATCCTCTTGCAGGACGAGGTGTTTCCGATGGGGGTCGCTGGGCGTGGCCTTCCGGGACCGCAGCGACCAGGAGCGGGCCAGGGAGGCTCTCCTGCGAGCCGAGGCCCTGGGCCATGGGTACGCGAGGGGGTACCGGGCGCGGATCCTGGCTGTCCGGGCCAACCGGAGGAGGCTGACGCGCTCCGGGCACGGGCAGCGACGGCTGACTGAGCGTTTCAGCATGACCTGCGGAGACGGCGAAGGCAGATGGTGCTGCAGGCCGGCTCACCTCGGGACGGGGGTGCGCTGACGGGACAGCTCATTCGGCACGGCCCGGCATCGCTCGATGCTCAGGCGACGGCCCCTCGTCATCCACCCTCACCAGGTGCAGGGAGGCGCTCGACCAGTCGCCGCGCGGCAGGTCCGGGGTGATTCCGTACCCGGTGAGCACCGACGCGTGGTGCACGGCGCCGGTCCGGACGTCGCGGTAGCGTGCGGTGGGATCCAGGCCGGCCAGCCTGAGGGCGGGGCTCGGCGTGCCGTGGCGCGGAGCCCGCCGCCACACCAGCACGAAGGCCTCCCGGCGGTCCGCCGTCGTGTACTGCACTGCGGAGGGTGCGTCGTCGACGGGACCGCGGAGCCGGTGCTGGACACCCTGCTGCACGATGTGGCGGACCCTCTTGTACTCGGCCACCAGCTCGGCGCCCTGGGTGAGCTCCTCCGCCGTCCAGCGGGTGAGGTCGCCACCCACCGCCAGAACCCCCGCCATCGCCACGTGGAAGCGGTAGCGCAGCGGCACCGAGCGTCCGGTGAGCTGGTTGGGGACGTCCGTCACCCAGGCGGCCATCGTCCGTGCCGGGTAGAGCTGGCTGAAGCCGTACTGGATGCCGACCCGGTCTGCGGCGTCGGTGTTGTCGGACGGCCACGCCTGGTCCGTGCGGGAGAGGATGCCCAGGTCGACGCGGCCGCCGCCGCCGCTGCACGTCTCGATCCGCAGCTGCGGGTGGTCCGCGCGGAGCCGGTCGATGACGTGGTAGAGATTGTGCACGTACCGCGTCCAGAGCAGGTCCTGGCCTTCCGTGCGGTCGGGCCAGCCTGCTTCGCTGAGGGCGCGGTTCATGTCCCACTTGAGGAAGTCGATGCCGTTGTCGGCGACCAGCCGGGTGAGCCATCCGTACGCCCAGGCGGCGACGTCGTCACGCGCGAAGTTGAGCACCAGTTGGTTGCGCAGCTCGGTGCGGGTGCGGTGCGGGAAGTGAAGGACCCAGTCGGGGTGCGCGCGGTAGAGGTCGCTGTCCGGGTTGACCATTTCGGGCTCCACCCACAGGCCGAACCGCATCCCGAGCCGGTGTACCTCCTCGACCAGGGGGCCCAGTCCTCGGGGGAACCGGTCAGGAGAGGGTGACCAGTCGCCGAGCCCGGCCGTGTCGTCTCCGCGGGCGCCGAACCAGCCGTCGTCGACGACATAGAGCTCGGCCCCGAGCTCCGCGGCCCTGGCCGCGAGAGCCCTCTGCCCGGCCTCGTTGACATCGAAGCCGGTGGCCTCCCAGGAGTTGAACAGCACGGGGCGCAACTCGTCGGGGTGCGGTAGCACATGGGCCGTGATGTAGGCGTGCCATGCGCGGCTCGCCGCGCCGAAACCGCCGTCGGTGAACAGGGCCGCGCAGCGCGGGGTCACATGCTCCTCGCTGGGACCGAGCGGCAGTGACGCACCGTCGTGCCCGGCGCCGCTGGTGAAGGCCGTACGTCCGTCGGGCGTGCGCTGCACGGTGATGTGCCAGCTGCCGCTCCAGGCCAGGGCCGCGCTCCACACCTCGCCGCGGTCCTCGGTGGCGTCTCCGGCGTCCAGCATCACCCATGGGTTCGCATGGTGGCTGGTGATGCCGCGCCGGCTGGTGAGCACCGTCTCGCCGTGCGGTACCGGCTCCCGGTGCAGCCGGCTCTCCGACGACCACTGGCCTGTCACATGACTGATCCGGTAG
Organism: Peterkaempfera griseoplana; assembly: GCF_001418575.1. Classification (GTDB taxonomy): domain Bacteria; phylum Actinomycetota; class Actinomycetes; order Streptomycetales; family Streptomycetaceae; genus Peterkaempfera; species Peterkaempfera griseoplana. The sequence continues at coordinate 15,446 of NZ_LIQR01000047.1, read as the reverse complement.
CCGTCGCGCGGCGGCAGCGTCCAGGCGGCCGAGTCCGCACGCAGCAGGGAGAGCGGCTGCTGCCCGGTGTTGCGCAGGACGGTCCAGCGTTCGATGACGTCGGTGTCGTCATGGACCCGGTAGTGCAGGGTGACCGTCAGCGGGTAGTGGCGGTCGCGGAACTCCAGGGCCAGTTCGGCCGCTCCGGGGGCGGGTTCGCCGATGTGGTGGCCGACGGGCTCCCATTCGAAGGCTCGGGTGCCGTCGGCGAAGCGCACGCGCAGGGAGGGGGCTCCGTACCGGGCACCTCCGTCGACGGGCAGCTCCTCGCCGGCCGGGGGCCGGCCCTCGAAGCTGCTGATGGGAGCGGCCGGGGGAGGTATCAGCTCCGCGGCCGCCGCGAGGCTCAGCCGGGGTCCCCATGCGAGGTGGCAGGGCGCTCCCGTGTCGTCGATCCGCAGCGCGTACGACGTGTGCGCGGTGGAGAGCAGCCAGACCCCGGAGGCGGGGTCGAAGGAGATCGCAGCCATGGATCCTCACGTTCGGATAGCGCCGCACAGGAGCAGCGAGCAGCCAACCTCGCCTTAGATCATGTGTCAACTCCCTGCACACAGCCATCTTTTGCAGGTCTGACTCTTGCCGGAGTGGCTCTTCCAAGGGGATCTGATTCTTTCATTGACAGAGGAAAAGAATCACCCTAGGTTTCCGGCCATGCGCTCGACCTCCCCCCACGAGGTGGTCCCGGCAACCACGCCGGCCGCTTCCCTGGTCTTCACCACCGTGCTCTCCCACGGTCCGCTCACCCGGATCGAGATAGCGCGACGCACCGGGCTGTCCTCTGCCGCCGTCACCAAGGCGGTGCGGCCGCTGATGCAGCTCGGCTACCTGGTCGAGGGCGCGGACGAAGGGGCGCGACCCGCTGTGGGGCGTCCGGCGAACCTGGTGCGGGTGGACGCCGGCCGGGCGCTGTTCATCGGGATCAAGGTGACCGGGGACGAGATCATCGCCGTGCTGGCCGACCTGTGCTGCCGTATCCGGGTGGCCCGGCACGTACGGCTCGCAGGCCGTGAGCCGGGGGCGGTGCTCCCCTCCGTCACCGCGCTGGTGCACGAGCTCCTCACCGAGGCCGACGGCTTCGGTGTGCAGGTGCGGGGGCTCGGCATCGCAGTCTCGGGTGATGTCGACCGGGCAGCCGGAGTGGTCCGCTACTCGCCCTTCCTGGAGTGGCGGGACGTGCCGCTCGCCGGGATCGTCGAGACGGCGACCGGTCTGCCGGTCACCGTCGACAACGACGTGCGGGCGCTCACCGTCGCCGAGCAGTGGTTCGGGGCCGGAGTCGGCCTGTCCGACTTCGCCCTGGTGACCGTGGGCGCCGGCATCGGCTGCGGCCTCGTGGTGCACGGACGGGTGGTGTCGGGTGCGCACGGCGTGGCCGGAGAGATCGGGCATCTGTCCATCGACCCGCTCGGGCCGCCCTGCCACTGCGGCAACAACGGCTGCGTCGAGGCCATCGCGGCCGACCCCGCGATCCTGCGCGAGGTCCGCAGCGCCACGGGCCTGCCCGTGGCCACCGTGGCCGAGGCGCTGGAACTGGCCCGCACCGGGGACCCGAGGGTCCGGGAGGTCTACGCACGGGCGGGCGAGGCCATCGGGAGGGCCATCGGCTCGGTGGTCAACCTGCTCGGTCCCGAACGAGTGGTCATTTCCGGCGAGGGCCTGGCCGCCTACGACCTTTTCGCCGAGGGCATCCGGGACGCGTTCGCTGCCTCCGCCTTCGGCACCGCCGTGCAGTGCGACGTGACGACACGTCCGCTGCCCTTCGAGGAGTGGGCGCGTGGGGCCGCAGCCACCGCGATCCAGTCCTTCATCGGATCAGACACGCACTAGGAGACGCAATGACGCTGCAGAGCCGCAGCTTCCGGACCCCTGTGGGGCCCAACCGCAGAACGGTGCTCCAGGGACTGCTCGGCGCCGGGGCGGCAGCCCTGGCGGTGCCGGCCCTCACCGCCTGCGGCGGCGGAGCCGGATCCGACCCCAAGACGGTGACCTTCGGTTCGAACGGTGCGGACGCCACACCCAAGAAGGCCTACGCCGCGGTGACGGACGCCTTCCAGAAGGACAGCAAGCTCACGGTCAGGACGAACACCGTCGACCACGACACCTTCCAGAAGAGCATCTCGACCTATCTGCAGGGCACCCCGGACGACGTCTTCACCTGGTTCGCCGGCTACCGCATGCAGTACTTCGCCAAGAAGGGCCTGGCCAGTCCCCTGGACGAGGTCTGGGACACGATAGGCGCCGGCTTCAGCGACGCGACCAGGCAGCTGTCCAGAGGCGAGGACGGGAAGTACTACTTCGTCCCGCTCTACAACTACCCGTGGGCCGTCTTCTACCGCAAGAGCGTCTTCCAGCAGCACGGCTACCAGATCCCCGCGAACTGGAGCCAGTTCACCGCGCTCGCCAGGCAGATGCAGAAGGACGGACTCTCCCCGATTGCCTCCGGCTACGGCGGGGGCGACAGCTGGAGCATCCTCGGCGCCTTCGACTACCTCAACCTCCGCGCCAACGGTTACGACTTCCACATGTCCCTGATGCGGGGCCAGGCCGCCTGGACGGACAAGCGCGTCGTCCGGACCATCGACCTGTGGCGGGAACTCGCCCCCTACTACCAGACGGGCGGCGGCGGCCGCTCCTGGCAGGACGCGGCGCAGTCCCTGCTCGACAAGAAGTCCGGCATGGCGGTCATCGGCCTCTTCCTCGGCCAGCAGGTCACCGACGAGTCCCTGCGCGCCGACATCGACTTCTTCCCCTTCCCGGAGATCGACCCGACGTACGGCCAGGACACGGTCGAGGCGCCCACCGACGGCTTCATGCTCAGCCGCAGACCGAAGAACCACGACGGCGCCACCAAGCTCCTGGAGTTCCTCGGCGGCGCGAAGGCCGAGGGCCTGTACATGGGCGTCGACCCCAGCAACGTCGCCGTCAACTCAGGTGCCGACACGAGCGCGTACAACGCCCTGCAGAAGAAGTCCGCCGAACTCATCGCCGGTGCCAAGCACATCACCCAGTTCGGTGACCGCGACAGCGACCCGGGATTCATCTCCACCGTGGTCGAGCCGGGCTTCACCGAGTGGCTCAACCACCCCGACGACGGCTCGGCCCTGCTGAGGAAGATCGAGTCGCAGCGCTCGCGCTTCTTCACGGCCTGACCCCACCGGAGAGGCTCACCATGTCCTCCGTGCGACCCTCGCGCCGGTCGTCGTCCCGCGCACACCCCCGTCCTCGCCGGCTCGGTCCTGGTGACCGCCTCTTCCTGACGGTTGCCGTCGGAATCCCGCTGCTGGCCCTGCTGGTCTTCGTGTGGCTGCCGGCGCTGTCCTCCATCGGCCTGTCCTTCACCGGCTGGGACGGCCTCACTCTGTCCGACATCCACTGGGCCGGGCTGGACAACTACCACCAGATCCTCACCAACTACCCGCCGTTCTGGCCGGCTGTCCGGCACAACGTCGTCTGGCTGCTGTTCACGGCGCTCCTGCCCACCCCGTTCGGCGTCTTTCTCGCCTACCAGCTGGACCGCAAGATCCGTTTCAGCCGGGTCTACCAGACCGCGATCTTCATGCCGATGGTGCTCTCCCTGGCGGTCGTCGGATTCATCTGGGAGATCATCTACAACCCCGACACCGGACTTCTGGACGGCGCGCTCGGCCGTCACATCGACTGGCTCGGCGATCCCCACCTCAACCTGTGGGCCGTACTGGTCGCCTCCGGCTGGCGGCACACCGGCTACATCATGATCCTCTACCTGGCGGGGCTCAAGGGCGTCGACCCCGCCCTGAAGGAGGCGGCCGCACTCGACGGCGCCAACGGGCGCCAGACCTTCATGAGAGTGGTGCTGCCGGCGCTGAAGCCGGTCAACATCATCGTCCTGGTCGTCACCGTCATGGAGTCCCTCCGCGCCTTCGACATCGTCTATGTGCTGGGCGGCGGCACCGGCAGCAAGCCCGGCATGGAACTCCTGTCCCTGCTCATCACCGACAACATCATCGGTGAGTCCAGCCACATCGGGTACGGGTCCGCGCTCGCAGTCCTCCTGCTCCTCGTCTCGCTGGCCGCGATCGGGGCCTTCCTCGTCCAGACCTTCCGCAAGGAGGACCAGTGACCGTGACCGCCACGCCGCCGGCCCACCGGTCACGGCCCGCGCTGACACGTACCGCAAGCGCCCCCCGCGGGCCCAGGCGGCAGACCGGACGGCACATCATGCTGGGCGGGATCGCGCTGCTGTGGCTCGTCCCGCTGCTGTGGGCCGTCTACACCTCCCTGCGGCCCTACGCGGACACCACACAGCACGGGTATCTCTCCTGGCCGCACAGCATCGGTCTGCAGAACTTCTCGGACGCCTGGAGTCAGTCCGGGATGCCGCACTTCTTCTGGAACTCGGTGCTCATCACCATTCCGGCGGTGCTCGGCACCCTGCTGTTCGCGGCGGCCGTGGCCTTCTTCGTCTCGCGGTTCGACTTCCGCTGGAACGTCGTGCTGCTGATGCTCTTCACCGCGGGGAACCTGCTCCCCGCGCAGGTGCTGATCACGCCGCTGTTCCGGCTGTACCTGCTGATCCCGCTGCCGTCGTGGATGAGCGACTCCCTGCTCGTCTACAACTCGCTCTGGGGCATCATCTTCATCCACATCGCCTACCAGTGCGGCTTCTGCACGTTCGTGCTCAGCAACTACATGAGGACGATCCCGAAAGAGATCTTCGAAGCCGCCGTTGTCGACGGTGCCCCGGCGTGGCGCCAGTTCCTCCAGATCGTGCTGCCGCTGTGCCGCCCGGCGTTCGCAGCGCTCGCGACGCTGGAGTCCATCTGGATCTACAACGACTTCTTCTGGTCCCTCGCGCTGATCGAGACGGGTGACAAACGTCCGGTCACCTCCGCGCTGGCCAACCTCCAGGGCCAGTACTTCACCAACCCCAACCTCATCGCGGCCGGTGCCCTCATGACCGCGATCCCCACGCTGCTGGTGTACTTCGCGCTGCAGCGCCAGTTCATCAGCGGGCTCACCATCGGCTCGGGCAAGGGCTGAGCCGACCGTCCCGCCCGTCACTGCGACCGACGGGCCTCCGGCGTCCTGAAGGCCCGTCCCCCTGCACGGTTCCACCGCACGATCCCCGTGACCCCACAACAGGAGGTCCGACCCCATGCGGTCATCCTCGTACCCAGCCCTGCCCGCAGTCCCCGCCGGGTCCCTGTCCCGGACAGCACGAGCCACGCTGGTCCTGGCCGTGACGGCCGCTCTGGCAACGGCCGTCCCTGCCGCCGCCACCCAGGCGGAAGCCGCCGGAAAGACGGCTGCGACCGCCGCCGCACCCACCGCGGACGCCACCTCCGGCACAGCAGCCAAGCCCTACATGGGCTGGTCCAGCTGGAGCATGCAGTCCTCCAAGTACCCGGGCCTGAACCCCGACGGCGACTACAGCTACCTCACGCAGGCGAACGTCCTGAAGCAGACGGACGCCCTCGCCACCAAGCTCAAGAAATACGGCTACGACTACGTCAACATCGACGCCGGCTGGTGGCGCGACAACACCTGGAAGCCCGAGTACGACCAGTACGGCCGCCAGGCGCCCGACCCGCTGCGCTTCCCCGACGGCATGAAGCCGGTCGCCGACCACATCCACGCCAAGGGCCTCAAGGCCGGCATCTACCTGCCCGTGGGCCTGGAGAAGGAGGCCTACGGCGACGGCAAGGTGCCGGTCTGGAACGCCCCCGGCTGCACCACCGCCGACATCGTCTACCCGGACCTGCGCACCACCAACGGCTGGGACAGCTCCTACAAGCTGGACTTCGACAACCCCTGCGCACAGAAGTACGTCGACTCACAGGCGCAGATGTTCGCCGACTGGGGCTACGACTTCCTCAAGCTGGACGGTGTCGGCCCCGGCTCGTTCAAGTCGGGGGACAACTACGACAACGTGGCCGACGTCGCCGCCTGGCACCAGGCCATCGCCGCCACCGGGCGCCCCATCCACCTGGAGATCTCCTGGTCCCTCGACATCGGCCACGCCGCCGACTGGAAGCAGTACTCCAACGGCTGGCGCATCGAGACCGACGTGGAGTGCTACTGCAACACCCTCGTCACCTGGGAGAACTCGGTCAACGACCGATGGAACGACGCCCCGGCATGGAGCCACAAGGCAGGCCCCGGCGGCTGGAACGACCTTGACTCCCTCGACGTCGGCAACGGGGCGATGGACGGCCTCACCAAGGCCGAGCGGCAGAGCTACATGACCCTGTGGGCGATCAACAAGTCGCCCCTGTACACCGGTGACGACCTCACCCGGCTCGACGGCTACGGCGTCTCCCTGCTGACCAACCAGGAAGTCATCGCAGTCGACCAGAGCGACTCGCCCGTGGCCCGGCCGGTCACCCCGATGGGCGACCAGCAGGTCTGGGGCACCAGGAACGCCGACGGCAGCTACACCGTCGCGCTGTTCAACCTCGGCGACTCGCCGGCCTCCGTCAGCGCCGACTGGGCGTCCTTCGGATTCGCCGGCAACGCCTCCGTACGCGACCTGTGGAACAAGCAGAACCTCGGGACGTACAAGAACAGGATCACCGAGGCGCTGCCCGCCCACGGCTCCCGGCTGTTCACCGTCAGGCCCGGCGGCACGACCCTGGCGACCACGAGCTACGAGGCGGAGTCCGCGGCCAACACGCTCAGCGGCAACGCCTCCGTCGCCGGATGCGACGCCTGCTCCGGTGGCAACAAGGTCGGCAACCTCTACCTCGGCGGCAAGCTCCAGTTCAACCACATCACGGTGCAGAAGGACGGGATCTACACCGTCAAGGTCGCCTACGTCAGCGGCGACCCCCGTTCGGTGACCGTGTTCTCCAACACCGGCAACGGCACCAGCCTGCCGTTCCCCTCCACCGGTGACTGGGGCACGGTCGACACCGTCAGCGTCCAGCTCGCCCTGAAGGCCGGCTCCAACACCATCACCTTCGACAGCGGCAGCGGATACGCACCCGACATCGACCGGATCAGCGTCCCGCAGACCAACTGACGGACCCTGCGGGGCCCGGTCCCACGACAGGGCCCCGCAGGCGGGGGACCCACCTCCCGGCGTCCCCCGCCCCACCATCGCCCAGTACCCCACGAAAAGCCCGGCGGTCCTCACCCGCCGGTCCCGCATGAGCCGTTCCCCCGGACAGGGAGTGCACCCCGTGGACATCCAGGACACCGAATCGCGCGACAACCGACCAGGCCGCAGAGGCTTCCTCACGCTCGCCGCCGCGGTCGGCGCGGCCACCGCCCTCGGTGGTCTGCCCGCCTTCACCGCCTCGGCGGCGCCGCTGCGCCCCACCGAGTCGCCCATGCTCACCGCGGCCGACGCTGCGAAGAACCTGCTGTGGTGGCAGGCTCCCGGCTCCTCCGGCTCGATGATCGAGCAGGGGCTTCCGGTCGGCAACGGACGCCTCGGGGCACTCACGGGCAACGACCCCGCCAGTGAACTCCTGACCATCACCGACGCCACCCTGTGGACCGGAGGTCCCAACGACACGCTGCAGAGCGACGGCCAGTTCCCCTACGGGCGCGACGACTTCGGCTCCCTGACCCTGCTTGCCGAGCTCACCGTCGACATCCCCGACCACGACCTGGGCTCCGTCAACAACTACCGGCGCTCCCTCGACCTGGCCCAGGGCCTGGTCAGCGCCTCGTACGACATCTCCGGCGTCACCTACCGGCGGCAGATCTTCGCCAGCCGGCCCGATGACGTCATCGTCCTCCACTTCACCCAGCAGGGCGGTGGCGCCTACACCGGCACCGTCTCCCTCGCCGGTACCCACGGCGAGTCCACCACCGTCAGCGCGGGGCGCTGTGCGTCGTTCGGCGGCTCCTTCGCCAACGGTCTGAAGTACGGCGCCGCCGTCACCGCCTCCAGCAGCACCGGAAAGGTCACCGTCGACGGCGGGTCGATCTCCTTCAGCGGCTGCAGAGACCTCACCGTCGTCGTCAGCGGCGGCACCGACTACGCGCCCGACCCGGCCACCGGCTTCCGCAGCCCGTCCGTGGATCCGCAGCACCTCGCCGTCACCAAGGTCCGCAACGCCGCCGGCCACTCCGCGAGCACCCTGCTGCACACCCATGTGGCCGACTTCCGCCCGCTGTTCGCACAGCTGGAACTCGACCTCGGCACGTCCTCCGCCGCACAGCGCGAACTGGACACCTGGGAAAGGGTGCAGGCACGCTACCGGGACGACGTCCCCGACCCGGAGCTCGAGGCCGCCTACCTGCAGTTCGGCCGCTACCTGATGATCTCCGGATCGCGGGGCAGCCTGCCGATGGGCCTCCAGGGCCCCTGGCTGGACGGCAACGACCCGGACTGGATGGGCGACTACCACACCGACATCAACATCCAGATGAACTACTGGATGGCCGACCGGGCGGGCCTGTCCGAGTGCTTCGACGCCTTCGCGGACTACTGCCTCGCGCAGCTCCCGTCCTGGACGGACGCCACCCGGCGGCTGTTCAACAGCCCCACCAACAGATACCGCAACTCCAGCGGCAGAATCGCCGGCTGGACCGTGGCCATCTCCACCAACCCCTACGGCGGAGGCGGCTGGTGGTGGCATCCGGCCGGCAACGCCTGGCTCTGCCACAACCTGTTCGAGCACTACGAGTACACCCAGGACCGCGCCTACCTCGAGAAGGTCTACCCCCTCATCAAGGGCGCCGTGCAGTTCTGGGAGGCCCGCCTCATCACGACCACCGTCACCGACGCCTCCGGCGCCCCGCGCGAGGTGCTGATCGCCGACAGCGACTGGTCACCCGAGCAGGGACCGCTCGACGCCAAGGGCATCACCTACGCCCAGGAACTGGTGTGGAGCCTCTTCGGCAACTACCGGACCGCGACCCGGGTGCTCGGCAGGGACGCCGACCACAGCAGGACCGTCGACGGTCTGCGTGAACGTCTGTACCTGCCCGTGGTCAGCCCCACGACCGGCTGGCTGGAGGAGTGGATGTCCCCGGACAACCTCGGTGAGACCACTCACCGGCACCTCTCCCCGCTGTTCGGCCTCTTCCCCGGCGACCGGATCCGTCCTGACGCCTCCACCCCCAAGGACATCCTCGACGGCGCGACGGCCCTCCTCACCGCGCGCGGCATGGACAGCTTCGGCTGGGCCAACGCCTGGCGCAGCCTGTGCTGGGCACGACTGAAGGACGCGGAGAAGGCCTACCAGCTCGTCGTGCACAACTTGAAGCCCTCGGTGGACGGCAGCAACGGCAGTGCGATGAACCTTTTCGACATCTACCAGGTCGAGCAGGGCCGTGGCATCTTCCAGATCGACGCGAACTTTGGCACCCCGTCCGCGGTCATCGAGATGCTGGTCTACTCGCGGCCGGGCCACGTCGAGCTGCTGCCCGCGCTGCCCACCGCCTGGGCGGCCTCCGGCTCGGTCTCCGGGGTGGGCGTCCGCGGCGGCTTCGTCGCCGCCCTCAGCTGGAAGAACGGCAAGGTCACCCGGGCGACGCTGACGAGCGTGGGCGGCCGCACCACGACCGTCGTCGCCGGCGGAGCCTCGCAGCAGATCAGCCTCCAGCCCGGTGAGTCCGTCACGTTGAGGAGCTTCGGATGAGCGCCCGCACGGTGTACCCCCGCGAACGGCGCGTACGGCCCATGTCCCGGCGCCGCGTGCTGGGTGCCGTCTCCGCGCTGGTCACGGCCCTCTGCCTCCCGCTGACCGCCCCGTCGGCGGCGCAGGCACGGCAGTCCGCCGCACCGACAGCGCAGGCGCAGCAGCAGATCGGGACAGAGGCGGCGGCGGACGCGGCAGGTCGGGGACGGCACTCCGTGGTCACCTGGGGGGCCAGCGCCGACAGGCAGGGCGCCGGACCCGCCGACCGCAGCTACCGGCTGATCGTCCGCACCAGCGTCGGCGGCACCGACATGCGCATCCGCCTGACCAATGCCTTCGGGGACCACCCGGTGACCTTCGCCAGCGCCTACGCCGGGCTGCAGCAGCAAGGCGCGGAGCTGGTCCACGGCACCAACCGCCGGCTGTCGTTCGGCGGGCAGCCGTCGGTCACCGTTCCGGCCGGTGCGACCGTGCTCAGCGACCCCCTGCCCGGGACGCTCGCCGCCCAGAGCAATCTCGTCGTCAGCCTGTATGTGACGGGAGCCCAGGGACCGACGACCGGCCACGGCATGGCCATGCAGACCTCCTACGCTGCCGCGGGCGACCACGCCGCCGAGGAGGGCGCGGTCAACTGGACGGATCCGATGGGCTCCTGGTACTGGCTGGACGCCGTGAGCGTGGACACCTCCACGGCGGTGGGCTCGGTGGTGGCACTCGGCGACTCCATCACCGACGGATGGGCATCGACCACGGACCAGAACCGCCGCTGGCCCGACTATCTCTCCCGGCGGCTCCAGGCCGCATCCGGTGTCACGGTGAAGGGTGTGGCGAACGAGGGGATCTCGGGCAACAAGGTCCTCGCGGACGGCAACGGGCAGGCCGCCCTGAACAGACTCCAGCGCGATGTGCTCTCCCAGCCCGGGGTCGGCACGGTGTTCCTGCTCGAGGGCATCAACGACCTCAAGGCCCACACCGGCGTCACGGTGGACGACCTGGTCGCCGGCTACCGGCAGATCATCGACCGGGCGCACGCGGCGGGCAAGTGCGTCGTCGGCGCGACCGTCATGCCGTACAAGGGCTGGTCGGAGTACGACACCGCCGGCGAAGCCGTACGCCAGGGCGTCAACGACTGGATCAGGAACAGCGGCGAGTTCGACGCCGTGACGGACTTCGACGCGCTCACCCGCAATCCGTACGACCACCAGGAGATACTGCCGTTCTTCGACGGCGGCGACCACCTCCACCCCAACGACAAGGGCATGCAGGCCATGGCCGACGCCGTCGACCTGTCCGCTCTGGAGTGCCACCGCTGAGCCGGGCCGACCCCGCGCCCTCACCCCCGAGGACGGACGCCGCCGTGCGGCGGAGCCGACGGTCCAGGTGAAGGCGCGGGGTACCACCCGAGTGCACAGGCCGAGCCGGCCGGCCGGCAGGCCGCCGCGCCCGGCGACCTGCGGTCGCCGCCTGCGGGCCATTGATTCGCCTGCGCTCCGGGGAGGCCTGCCGCCACCGATCCGCCGAAGCCCGGGCCGCTTCGGAGGCGGAAGGCGGTGGTGCGCTGTCAGGACAAGGCCGGCGCACTCCCGGTGCACGCCGGGCGGACCTGCCCCGCTTTGATGGGGACGACCGACACTCCGATCCGTCGCCGCGAACAAGAAGGTGCCCGCAACGGATCAGTGCTCTGGTCCCCGACGAAGAAAGGTGCCTGTGTCCGCCACACCCGAACTTCCGCTGTCCCTGCGCGCTCCCTCCAAGGCCGCTCCGGGAGTGCCCGGCTGGCTGGTCGCGCTCATGGCCGTCGCGTCCGGCATGACCGTCGCCAACCTCTACTACGCACAACCCCTGCTGTCCTCGCTGAGCGACGTGTTCCACACCGGCACCGCCACCGCCGGAACCCTGATCACACTGACCCAGACCGGCTATGTGATCGGCATGCTCTTCCTGGTCCCCCTCGGCGACCGGCTGGAGAAGCGCAATCTGATCAGCGCCCTGCTCACGGTCACGACGCTCGCCCTCGTCGCGGCCGGGCTCGCCACCAGTTTCCCCATGCTGCTGATCGCCTCCCTGATCAGCGGCGCCACCTCGGTCGTCGCGCAGGTCCTGGTGCCCTTCGCCGCGAGCCTCGCCCCCGACCACGCCCGCGGCCGCATCGTCGGCCGGGTGATGAGCGGTCTGCTCACCGGAATCCTGCTGTCCCGCACCCTGAGCAGCCTGGTCTCCGACCTCGCCGGCTGGCGCACCGTCTTCCTCGGCTCGGCCGCGCTGATGGCCGTACTCGCAGTGGCACTGCGCGCCGCCCTGCCGAAGCACGCTCCCACCACGTCCATGCCGTACCACCACGTCCTGCGCTCCACCGCCGCGCTGGTGCGCACGCACCCCGCGCTGCTGCGCCGCAGCCTGTACCAGGCGGCGATGTTCGGTGCGTTCAGCGCCTTCTGGACCACGGTCTCGTTCGTTCTGACCGGCCCCGGCTTCCACTACTCCCAGGTCGGGGTCGGTCTCTTCGCCCTCGTCGGTGCGGCGGGGGCGGCCGTCGCGCCGTTCGCGGGCCACTGGGCCGACCGGGGACTGGTACGTCCCATGACCGCGGCCGCCTTCGTGGTCGCTGCCCTGGCCTTCGCGATCGCGGGTCTGGGCGGGCACAGCGTCGTGCTGATCGCTCTGGCCGCCATCCTGATCGACATGGCCGTACAGACCACGCTCATCCTCGGCCAGCACACCGTCTACCAGCTCGACGCCACCGCCCGCGCCCGTCTGAACAGCGCCTTCATCGCCATGTTCTTCGTCGGCGGCGCGGCAGGATCGCAGCTCGGATCCATCGTCTTCCACGCTGCCGGCTGGACCGGCCTCACCCTCCTGGGCGCCGCACTCCCGGTGGTCGCGCTCGCCTACTGGACCTCGGAACTTCGACACCGCCAGGGCGAGCCAGGCACAGGAGGCCGATAGCGCGAGGGTCCCGGCCGCGGCGCGCACCGCGCAGGTGGCGTTGTGGGCCTCGACGATCTGGAAGGTCCCGTGGCCGAGGATCTTCCGCTCGGCCGGGTCCGCCCCCTCGGTCGCGGGGGCCGCGCCCGGGCGCTACCGCGTGAGCCCGCTGTGCAGATGCTGCGCGGCGAGGGTGCGGGCGGTTTCGATCACCGTCCTGCGGCGGCGGGCGAGGGCGGCCTCCTCGCTCTCCTCGTCCAGGACCATGCGGCACATCCTGGGCACCGCGAAGTTCCAGGCGATGAGTCCCATGAGGGTGAAGAGCAGGTCCTGGGCGGCGCGGACGCGCCCGGTGTCCGGCGGGGCGGCCGGGTCCGTGCCCGCCAACTGCCTGACGTTCCCGCGGAAGGCATCGCGGCGCTCCCTCTCGTTGTCGGGATCGTCGCAGACCTCCAGCGAGTCCCAGAGCAGAAGCCTGATCAGCTCGGGGTGGTCCTGGTACCAGTCGAAGATCCGGCCCACCGACTCGGCCACCGCGTCCGGATCGATGCTGACGGTGCCGCAGAGCTCCTCCAGCTTCGCCCGCAGGACGGCGGCGAAGAGGCGTTCCTTGCAGCCGAAGTACAGGTAGATGGCCTGTTTGTTGGCCCGCGCGGCCGTCGCGATCCGGTCCACCCTCGCCCCGGCGAGGCCGTGGTCGGCGAACTCGGCGCTGGCGGCGGCGAAGATCCGCCGTCTGGTGTCCTCCGCGTCATAGGCCATGGCGTCAATTAAACCATCCGGTTGACTCCGCGCCCTCCGCCGGCGCAGTATCGCTTCCGTCAGTAAAACAACCAGATGGTTTAGTCGACTGAGAGGCTCTCCCATGAGCACTGCGACGTCCATTCCCGTCCGTTCGCCGCTGACGAGTGCCCTGTCCGGCACGACCGCCGTCCTCGTCGGCGGCACCTCGGGCATCGGGCTGGCGGCGGGCGCGCTGCTGCGTTCGGTCGGCGCCCGCGTGGTGCTGGTCGGGCGCGACCCCGGCCGGCTGAAGACCGCCGTCGCGCGGGTGAGCGAGGCGGGAAGGGCCGAGGACCCCGACAACGCCGTGCTGGGTGTCGCGGGCGACGGCGGTGACGAACGGACCCTCATCGAGGCGTTCGACAGGGCGGGCCACGTCGACCACGTGCTCGTCACCGCGGGCGGCATGGGCGGGGCCGGCCTGGTGACCGACCTGACGGCCGACGAGGTCAGGGCGGCCATCGACGCCCGCGTCCAGGGGGCGTTCAGCGCCGCGCGCGTGGTGGCGAACCGGCTTCCCGCCGGCGGCTCGCTCACGCTCACCTCGGGCATCCTCACGAGCCGTCCCGTCCCGGGCTTGTCCGCCCTGATATCGGCGGTGGGCGCGGTGGAGACGCTCACCAAGGCCCTCGCCGTGGAGCTGGCACCCGCGCGGTTGCGCGTCAACGCCGTCCGTTTCGGCCGGATCGACACCCCGCTCCTGCGCTCGGTGCCGGGGCTGGACTCGGACAGCGCGGTCGCTGCGGCGGGATCGACCGCTCCGCTGGGCCGCGTCGGCACCGCCGAGGAAGCCGCCGCCGCAGCCCTGTTCCTCATGGCCAACAACTACGTCACCGGCCAGCTCCTCACCGTCGACGGCGGTGAGAGCCTGGTCTGACCCTCTGCGGCGCCCGGACCCGCCCGGTACCGGCTCCGTCCCCGCCGCCGGACCGGGCAGCGCGGCTCCGCGACGGGCCGGGCCCGTCAGCGGGGACCCGCAGCGAAGGGGCGGCCGTCGCCGAACACGAGCCGGGCGAAGTCGTCAGGGATACGGCGGTGCCCCGCGGGGCGGGATGCATCTCACCGGGAAGCGGCGGCTTGACGTCGTCCGGCTCGCCGTACAGTTCGCGTCCGTCGCGGCGGTGCGAGGTTCGGCTTGGTGGGGGAGACGAGACCATTGCCGAGCGCGGTGAGCTGGGCCGGGCGCCCGAGCCCTGTGACGGTGGTGACCCAGCCTGTGCCACCACCGTGCCCCCGGACTCCTCGGCGGCGGAGGTGGCATGCACTCGCCCTGGCTCAGGAAGCGGCGCCGGGCCAGGTTCGCCGTGCCGCTCCCGAGGTCGCCGGTCTCCGGCAGCCGTTTCAGCATCCGGGCCACGTGGGGGCGGACCTACCGCATGGCGCCGGTGCCGGGCGAGGGCTCGATCCCGCCAGCCGGAACAGATGGCTGCGCTCCGCCGGTGTGCGCCGCAGCACCCGCGCCAGCGCGTCCAGGATCCGGGCCGAGGGCCGCGGCCCTCGGCCCGGATCCAGTTGCGTGCGGTAGTCGACCGGCATGTGGGCGAGTTCCGCCACCTCGTCGCGGCGGAGGCCCTGTGTGCGGCGAGCGGTGCCCGTCTCCTTCAGGCCCATCTCGTGCGGACGCAGGCATGCCCGGCGCTCCCGAAGGTGGTGGGCCGGCTCCTGCCGTGGCATCCCGCCCCCGCCTCCGCTGCCTGGTACAGGTTGACCCTGGCGAGGCACCTGCCGCCGGGCGACCGTGGTCGTCATGAACGCACCCACAGCTCTGGTCACCGGTGCCAACAAGGGCATCGGCAAGCACATCGCCCGGCTGCTCGCGGCCGAGGGCCTCACCGTGTACGTGGGCGCCCGGGACGCCGGTCGCGGGCGGCGGACCGTTGAGGAGATCGGCGCCGGCGCCCGTCCGCTGACCCTCGACGTGACGGATCCGGACAGCGTCGCCGAGGCCGCCGCCCAGGTCGAGCGCCTGGACGTCCTGGTCAACAACGCCGGAATCTCCCTGTCCCCGGCCCCGCCGGCCCACACGGACGTCGAGGAGTTCCGCCGCACGTACGAAACCAACGTGTTCGCGGTGGTGGCCGTGACCAACGCCTTCCTGCCCGCCCTGCGCCGCTCCCCGCACCC
>NZ_LIQR01000469.1 GCF_001418575.1 Peterkaempfera griseoplana | reverse complement strand
GTCGTCGAGCCAGAAGGGGGTGGGCTGGGCGTCCTTGAGCGACCAGGCGGGATCCATGTGCGGTGTCAACTGCCTTCTGCGGAGGGGCGGTCGGCGGCGGTGCTGCGGTGCCCCGGGTTGGGACGGGTGGTTGCGGTCAGCTGCGGGCGCGGCGGCGGTTGGCGATCCACTGGCCGCCGGCGGTGAGCAGGACGGCGGTCAGGAACATCGCGGTGCCGATCACATTGACCTGGACCGGGGTGCCGCGCTGCGCGGATCCCCAGACGAACATCGGGAAGG
Source organism: Peterkaempfera griseoplana (assembly GCF_001418575.1). GTDB lineage: Bacteria > Actinomycetota > Actinomycetes > Streptomycetales > Streptomycetaceae > Peterkaempfera > Peterkaempfera griseoplana. The sequence continues at coordinate 4,080 of NZ_LIQR01000469.1, read as the reverse complement.
TGACGGTGGAGCCGGAGTTGAACTGGGTGATGACGAAGTCGTCGAAGGAGAGCGCGAAGCTGAGCAGTGCACCGGCGGCGATGCCGGGGGCGGCCAGCGGCAGGGTGATCCTGAGGAAGGTCTGCAACGGGGTGGCGTAGAGGTCCTGGGCGGCCTGTTCCAGGCGGGGGTCCATGGACATCACGCGGGCCTTGACGGCGGTCACCACGAAGCTGAGACAGAACATGATGTGGGCGATGAGGATGGTCCAGAACCCGAACTCGACCCGCATGTTGAGGAAGAGGGTGCCCAGCGAGGCCGCCATGACGATCTCCGGCATCGCCATCGGCATGAAGATCATGGCGTTGACGAACGGCCGTCCGCGGAAGCGGTAGCGGGCCAGCGCGAAGGCGATCATCGTACCGAGGACGGTGGCCCCGACCGTGGCGTAGAGGGCGATCTGGAGGCTGAGGCCGAGGGCGTCGCACATCCCGGCGACGTCGCAGGGGTGCTGCCAGGCGTCGGTGGAGAACTTGTCCAGGGTGTAGTTGAAGCGCCCGTTGGGCTTGTTGAAGGAGTACACGATCACCACCACATTGGGGATGATCATGTACGCGAGGACCAGCACGGCGGCGATGACGACCAGACGCCGGCGCAGCCATCGGGTGAGCGCGGCCATCAGACGAGTTCCTCCGTCCCCGCCTTGCGGATGTAGAGACTGATCATGACCAGGATGAGGGCCATGAGGATGAAGGAGAGCGCCGCGGCCAGCGGGTAGTTGACCTGGGTGAGGAACTGGTTCTGGATGACGTTGCCGATCATCTTGTCCTGCACTCCGCCGAGCAGCTGGGCGTTGATGTAGTCGCCGGAGGCGGGGATGAAGGTGAGCAGGGTACCGGCGACGACCCCGGGCAGGGAGATCGGGAAGGTCACCTTGCGGAAGGTGGTGAACGGCCTGGCGTAGAGGTCTCCGGCGGCCTCGTGCAGCCGGGGGTCGATGCGCTCCAGCGAGGTGTAGAGCGGCAGCACCATGAACGGCAGGAAGTTGTAGGTGAGGCCGCAGACCACCGCGAAGGGGGTCTGCATCAGCCGGTGGTCGCGGGTCCAGTGCAGGGCGTCGGTGACGTCCAGCAGATGGACGGCGTTGAGGGTACGGACCACCCAGCCGCCGTCGGCGAGGATGGTCTGCCAGGCCAGGGTGCGGATCAGGAAGCTGGTGAAGAACGGGGCGATCACCAGCACCAGGATGACGTTGCGCCAGCGTCCCGCCTTGAAGGCGATGGTGTACGCCAGCGGGTAGCCCAGGGCCAGGCAGAGCGCGGTGGCGGTGGCCGCCCAGACGAAGGACCAGCCGTAGAGCGAGCCGTACTCGCGGACGGCGTCCCAGTAGGTGGCGAAGTGCCAGGTGACCCGGAAACCCTTCTCCAGGGAGCCGGTCTGGACGGAGGTGGAGGCCTGGTAGACGGTGGGGAGGGCGAAGAAGACCAGCAGCCAGGCGATGCCGGGGAGCAGCAGCAGATAGGGGATGCGGCGGCGCCGGCGGGCGGCCTTGCCGACGGCTGCGGGCACCGGGCCCTGGTCGCCGGCGTCGGGCGCGCCGGCGCCCGGCAGGACGGCGGTGGTGTCGGAGGTCATGCCGCCCCCTGCTCTCCGGCGTGGACGTCCTGGTCGGCGTCGACGGCGAAGGCGTGGGCGGGGTTCCAGTGCATGACCACCTCGGCGCCGGGGGCGATCCGGGTGTCACGCTCCATGTTCTGCTCGAAGACGGAGATCTGCTGGCCCCAGGGCGAGCGCACCAGGTACTGGGTGGAGACGCCGATGAAGCCGGCGTCCACCACCGTGCCGGTGATCCGGTTGCGGCCCTCGGCGACGGTGCCCGCGTCGTCGGCGTGGGTGAGGGCGAGCTTCTCGGGGCGGACGCCGATCAGCAGCCGTTCCTGGTCGGCGCCGGTGCGTGCGGCGGGCAGGGTGAGCCGGCAGCCGGAGACGTCCAGCAGCAGGTCGTCGCCCTGTTTGCCGGTGACCTGGGCGGTCAGCAGGTTGGACTGGCCGAGGAAGTTGGCGACGAAGGTGGTGCGGGGGTTCTCGTAGAGGTCCGCGGGCGCTCCCAGCTGCTCGATGCGGCCCGCGTTCATCACCGCGATGGTGTCGGCCATGGTCATGGCCTCCTCCTGGTCGTGAGTGACATGGACGAAGGTGATGCCGACCTCGGTCTGGATGCGCTTGAGCTCCAGCTGCATCTGTCGGCGGAGCTTGAGGTCCAGGGCGCCGAGGGGCTCGTCGAGCAGCAGCACCTGGGGGTGGTTGATCAGGGCGCGGGCGACGGCGACGCGCTGCTGCTGGCCGCCGGAGAGCTGGTGCGGCTTTCGGCGGGCGTAGGGGCCGAGTTCGACCAGCTCCAGCATGTCGTCCACCTGCTTCTTGACGTCCTTCTTGCCGCGGCGGCGCAGTCCGAAGGCGACGTTCTCGAAGATGTCGAGGTGGGGGAAGAGCGCGTAGTTCTGGAAGACGGTGTTGACCGGCCGCTTGTACGGCGGCAGGGCGGTGATGTCCTGGCCGCCGATGACGATGGTGCCGGTGGTGGGGTCCTCCAGGCCGGCGATCATCCGCAGGGTGGTGGTCTTGCCGCAGCCGGAGGCGCCCAGCAGGGCGAAGAAGGACCCGGCCGGGATGGTCAGGTCCAGCGGCCGGACGGCGTGGAAGTCGCCGAAGGCCTTGGAGATCCCGGCGAGGCGGACGTCCTGGCCGGCGGTGGTCTGCTCTGTCATGTGTCTCGCTGTCCCCTGTGTGTGCCGGTGCGGGCGTCAGGCGCCGATGAGCTTGGCGAACGCGGCCTGGTACGTGGCTTCCTCGGTCTCGCTGAGGGCGCGGAAGGCGTGTCCCTTGGCCGCCATGGCGCTGTCGGCGATGATCAGCGGGTTCTTGGCGGCGTCGGGGTCGATCTTCGCCAGGACTGCGGCTGCGCCCTCGACCGGGGTGAAGTAGTTGACGTAGTCGGCCAGTTCCGCCGCGATCTCGGGGCGGTAGTACCAGTCGATCAGCCGCTCGGCGTTGGACTTGTGGCGGGCGCGGCGCGGGATCAGCATGTTGTCGGTCGAGGCCATGTAGCCGGTCTCGGGGATGACGTACTCGATGTCGGGGTTGTCCGCCTTGAGCTGCACCAGGTCGCCGGCCCAGGCCAGGCAGGCCTTGATGTTGCCGGAGGCGAGGTCCTTGGCGTACTCGTTGCCGGTGAAGGCCCGGATCTGGTGGCTGTCCACGGCCTTCTGGACCCGGGCGACGGCGGCGTTGAAGTCGTCCTGGGTGACCTTCGCCGGGTCCTTGCCCATGTCCAGCAGGGTGAGGCCGACGGTGTCGCGCATCTCGGTCAGCATGGTGACGCTGCCCTTGAGGGACGGGTCGGTGAGCAGCTGGCTGACGCTGGTGACCGCTTTGCCGCCGGTGGCCTTCTTGTTGTAGGCGATCAGGGTGGCGATGCCGGCCCAGGGGTAGGAGTGGGCGCGGCCCGGGTCCCAGTCGGGGCTGCGGTACTGCTGGGCGAGGTTGGCGAAGGCGTGGGGCAGCTTGGACTGGTCCAGGACCTCCGCCCAGCCGAGGCGGATGATCCGGGCGGCCATCCAGTCGGTGAGGACGACCAGGTCGCGGCCGGTGTCCTGGCCGGCTCGCAGCTGGGCCTGGATCTTGCCGAAGAAGTCGTCGTTGTCCTCGATGTCCTCGGTGTAGGCGACCTTGATGCCGGTGGCCTTGGTGAAGGCGTCCAGGGTCGGCCGGCGGTTCTTGTCCTTGTCGTCGACGTCGATGTAGAGCGGCCAGTTGGAGAAGTTGACCAGCTTCTCCTCGGCGGAGTGGTCCTCGGTGGCGGCGCCCTGTCCGGAGGACTGGGAGGCCGCGGGGATGCCGCAGCCGGTCAGGGTGCCTGCGGCGACCGCACCCAGGCCCGCGGCGCGCAGCAGCGACCTTCGGGAGAGGGCCGCGCGGCCGGAGGCCGCGCTGCGCTGCCAGGCCTTGAGCACGGGCTCCGGCAGTCCGTCGAACGGGTCCATGGGGTGCAGCCCTCCTGTGGGGTGTGGTGCGGGGGGAGGGCCGGCCGCCCCGGCTCGG
>NZ_LIQR01000468.1 GCF_001418575.1 Peterkaempfera griseoplana | reverse complement strand
CCTCGCCGACTGCTTCCCCGCCATCGACTACTTCGAGAACAGCGGCCTGCCGTTCGTCATCGCCCTCAACGGCTTCGACGGACACCAGCCGCACAGCCCCGAAGAGGTCCGCGAGGCACTGCAGCTCGGCCCGGACACGCCCATCCTCACCACCGACGCCCGCCGCCGGGACAGCGCCAAGTCCGCGCTGATCACGCTGGTCGAGCACGCCCTCCTCGCCAGGCTGAGGTAAGGGAACCGCGATGGGCGGCCCGGTCTGCGCATCCTCCGGCGCACGGCGGGCCGCCCTGCGGCGCCCGGAGGTGCCCGCCGGCGTGGCCCCGGTCACCGGCCGTCCCCTGACGGCACCTCGGCTGCATAACGGTTCGATAGGTATTTCCGACGGGACCGTTACGCAATGTGTCCGACGTGGGGCATTGAGCGCATGGATCCTCGGCGGATCATCACCGTTTATCCACGACTGCCCCAATTGTCCCACCGCAACGGCTTATCCACAGCTGTTTGTTCCCCCCGCCGTGCACGTGCTGAAATTCCAGCTACTCCCGGGCCACCTCCGTCTGAGCCGCCGCGCAGCAGGCCGTGACCCGGGCAGTGCCGCCGGATTGATCCATGGCCGCCGAGCGGTCGAGAGGTTGTTGTCGAGTGAGGCGTAAGCAGCCAGTCACCCCTCAGCGGCGCCCCGAGCCCCGACAGGGAGTGCCGGGAGCCCCCGGCTCTCCCCGGGACCGCGCCGCGTTCACGCCCTTCGCCGCCTCTGCGGAAAGCCCCGGCGCCGGCCCCACTGCGGCCGGAACGCCCGCCCCCGGGCGCGAGGCGCCCAGGGGGCCCTCCCCGGAGCGCCCCTCCGCCGACCGGTCACCCGCCGGCTCGGGCCGCCCCGCCGCAGGTCGCGACGAGCAGCTCACCACCGGCAGGCTGGGGGCGTTCTCGCCCCGGCACTGGCGCGTGCCGACCCGGCTGGTCGCCATCCTGCTGATCCCGGTGGTGATCGCCCTCATCTTCGGCGGCCTGCGGGTCAACAGCTCCATCGACGACTACCGGACCGCCGACCGGGCCGAGAAGACGGCCAGGCTGGCGCAGGCCGCCACCGCGCTGGCGGACGCACTGGAACAGGAGCGCGACCTCTCCGCGGTCCCGCTCATCACCCACGGCAGTCAGTCCAAGGTGACCCAGCTGCGCCAGGCCACCGACCATGCGCTGGCCGCGTACAACACGGCGTACAAGCCGCTCTCGGACGACACCCGCCTGGCCAAGCGGAACATCGCCTTCCAGCAGCTGGTGTCCTCGCTGCCGAGCCTGCGGGACAACGCCTTCAGCCTCCGCCTCTTCCCCACCGCCACCCAGAACGCCTACTCCGTGCTGATCGCACCGCTGATGGCGTACGAGAACGAGGTCGGCTTCGGCAGCTCCTCGGTCACCAGCCGCGGCCGTGCCATCTACGCGATCGCGCTGGCCAAGGCCTCGGGGTCGACGCAGCGTCTGCTGATGACCCAGCTGCTGCTGGGCACGGGGCAGTTCACGGCTCCCGAGACGACCAACATGATCCAGGCGATCGCGGTCTCCAACAAGCTGGAGGAGGTGTCACTGGGCGAGTTCCAGTCCGGCACCACCGACGACGACATGCGGCTGTACCAGCAGGCGGTGACGGCCGAGGCGGCGGCGAACGCCGCGGCGTCCGCCAAGAGCGGCCGGATGATGCCCACGGTCAACCAGCAGATCGGCATCGCACTCGCCGCCTACCAGGCGGCCGCCTCCGCCCAGACCAAGGCCTCGGCGAGCCAGGCCATGATCGCCGCCTCCCAGCAGGGTCTGTCGGTGGCCAACTGGCTGACCGCCACCAGCGCGCACATCCAGACGTACCGCACGGTCGAGAGCCAGCTCAACAGCCTGACGGTGGGCGACGCCCACCGCATCAAGGTGCGGGCCCAGCACGACGCCATCCTCAACTCCGCGATCGTGCTGGCCTCACTGGCTGTCGCCGGACTGCTGACCGGATTCGTCGCACGCTCTATGATCATCGGCATGCGCACCCTGCGTGCCGCCGCTCTCGACATCGCCGGCCACCGTCTCCCCGACCTGGTCGACCGGCTGTCCAAGACCGACCCGGAGCGGGTCGACACCCAGGTCAAGCCCATCCCGCTGCACGGACGCGACGAGATCGGCGAAGTGGCGCGCGCCTTCGACGAGGTGCACCAGCAGGCCGTCCGGCTCGCCTCCGAGCAGGCACTGCTCCGGGGCAACGTCAACGCGATCTTCACCAACCTGTCGCGCCGCAGCCAGGGTCTGATTCAGCGTCAGCTGTCGCTGATCACCGACCTGGAGAACAACGAGGCCGACCCGGACCAGCTGGAGAACCTCTTCAAGCTGGACCACCTGGCGACCCGTATGCGCCGCAACGGTGAGAACCTCCTGGTCCTCGCGGGCGAGGAGCCCGGCCGCCGCTGGAACCAGCCGGTCCCGCTGGTCGACGTGCTGCGCGCCGCAGCCTCCGAGGTGGAGCAGTACGAGCGCATCGAGCTCTCCGGCATCCCCGAGGCGGATGTCGTCGGCCCCGCGGTGACGGACCTGGTCCACCTGCTCGCCGAGCTGCTGGAGAACGCCACCACCTTCTCCAGCCCGCAGACCCGGGTGCACGTCACCGCGACCCGGCTGCCCGACGCCCGTGTGCTGGTGGAGATCCACGACAAGGGCATCGGCCTCACCGGCGACGACTTCGCGGAGATCAACGACAAGCTGGCGAACCCGCCCACGGTGGACGCCACCATCTCCCGCCGCATGGGCCTCTTCGTGGTCGGCCGGCTGGCCGAACGCCACGAGATCCGGGTCCAGCTGCGGCCGTCCGGCGAGTCCGCCGGCACCACCTCGCTGGTCATGCTGCCCGCGCACCTCACCCAGGTGCACATCGAGCAGGAGCCGGAGGAGGAGCAGTTCACCGTCTCCCGGATCTTCGCCGACCAGGACAGCGGTCCCGAGAACCCCTTCGAGCAGCTGCGCAGCGCCGCCGAACTGGGCTTCGACGACAGCCGGTTCGAGCGCTCCGGTTCGGCCGCCGCCGGATTCAGCCCGGCGCTGGACTCCATGAACCGCTCGCTGCGGCTGGAGCAGCGCCGCCAGGCCGCGCTGGAGGCCGGCCCCTCGGCCGCCGCCGAGCCGGCCGCGCCCGCCGCGCCCTCCGTGCCGGAGTACGCCGACGACGAGTACCAGGAGCCCGGCCAGGGCTACCAGGCACAGGAGTTCGCGGAGCAGGAGTTCGCCGGGCAGGAGTTCGCGCAGCAGGAGTACACCCAGGAGTACCCGGAGCAGGGCTACCCGGAGCAGCAGTACGCCGAGCAGGAGTACCCAGAGCAGGCGTTCGCACCCCAGGGCTACCAGGGCGACGGATACCCCGCGACGGCCTACACCGACGAGGGCTACGCCCCGGAGGGGTTCGAGCAGGCCGGCTACCCCGAGTCCTACGACTCGGCCCAGCGGGCGTACGCCGAGGAGTTCCCCGCCGACCCGTACGCGGGTGGGCAGTTCGCGGAGCCGCACACCAACGGCTACGGGTCCGACGGCTTCAACAGCGACGGCGGCAACGGCTACGATCATGACGGATTCACGGCGGTCCCCCCGGCCGCCGAGGCTCCGGCCCCCCCGGCGCAGACCGCCTCCGGGCTGCCCCAGCGGCGCCCCGGCCAGGCACTGGCAGGCGGCAACAGCAACAGCAGCCTGGGCAACCGGGCCATCGGCGGCCTGGAGGCCGGCGAGAAGCCCAACTGGTTCACCGGGGCACGGGAGAGCGCCCCGGCCGACGGTACGGGCCTGCCCGGGCCCACCGCGGCCCCCGGTCCGGCCCCCTGGCAGACGCCCAACGACGGCTCGTGGGAGCGCGCGGACCAGGTCCGCGAGCCCAGCGCGGGCGGTGTGACGTCGTCGGGCCTGCCCCGCCGGGTCCCCAAGCAGAACCTCGTCCCGGGCAATGCCCAGACGAACTCCCAGGACGGCCCCCAGATCTCCCGGGCCCCCGAGGAGGTGCGCGGCCGGCTCACCAACCTGCGCCGCGGAGTCCAGCAGGGCCGCAGTGCCGGAGGTGACCCGTCGGTGACGGGCAGCTTCCGGATCGACAACGGCGGCAACGAACAGCACGGCAGCACCGATCTCTTCGGCGGCTCGAACCACCAGGAGCGTTGAGTTGAGTCAGATGAGCCAGGCGGCACAGAATCTGAACTGGTTGATCACCAATTTCGTGGACAACACCCCCGGGGTGTCGCACACGGTGGTGGTCTCCGCCGACGGACTCCTCCTTGCCATGTCCGACGGCTTCCCCCGCGACCGGGCCGACCAGCTCGCCGCGGTGGCCTCCGGACTGACCTCGCTGACGTCCGGCGCGTCCCGGATCTTCGAGGGCGGCAGTGTCAACCAGACCGTGGTCGAGATGGAGCGGGGCTTCCTGTTCCTGATGGCCATCTCCGACGGCTCCTCGCTGGCGGTCCTGGCCTCCCCCGACTCCGACATCGGCCTCGTCGGCTACGAGATGGCGCTGCTGGTGGACCGCGCCGGCGCAGTGCTCACCCCGGCACTGCGCGCGGAACTGCAGGGCAGCCTGCTGCACTAGCCTCTTCGGACGCACCTCCCGGTCAGTCCCGGGCCCCCTGACGGAGGGCCCGGGATCGGCCGTTGTACGACCGCCGGTAGTAGTGAGACCGGACACTGCACAGCACAGCACCAGTCGCACCGCCCCGTCGCTCTATGTGAGGAGGAACCGTGACACCGCCCGACGACCGCAGCGGTCCATACGGTGTTCCGTATCCCGGAACGGGCCATGACGCCTTCAGTGCCCCTGGCACCGGTGGCTACGGGCCCGGAGGAAGCGGCGCCCAGGGTCGCCCCGGAGGCGGGCAGCAGTTCCCGCAGCGCGGGGAAGGCCGGCGCTGGCCAGGGTCCGACGGATACGGCCAGGACTACGGTCAGCAGTACGACCGGTCGTACCCGCAGCAGCAGCAGACCGGCACCTACGACGGCTACGGGCACAACGCGCCCCAGGCCCCGTACGAGGACCGGTCGCCCTCCGACGGCTATGCCGAGGACTTCCCGAGTGACTACCACCACGACGCCGGGCAGGACGACGAGCCGCTGATCCGGCCGTTCGCCATGACCGGTGGGCGCACCCGGCCCCGGTACGAGCTGGCCATCGAGGCGCTGGTCTCCTCCACAGCCTCGCCGGAGCGGATCGACACCCTGCTCCCCGAGCACCAGCGGATCTGCACACTCTGCCGTGAGATCAAGTCGGTGGCGGAGGTCTCCGCCCTGCTGACCATGCCGCTGGGTGTGGCGCGCATCCTCGTCGCCGACCTCGCCGAAGCCGGCCTGGTCGCCATCCACCAGCCCGCCGCCGGGGGCGAATCCGGCGGACAGCCCGACGTGACACTGCTCGAAAGGGTCCTCAGTGGACTTCGCAAGCTCTAGCCCGGCTGCCGCGACCCGCGCCACCACCT
>NZ_LIQR01000467.1 GCF_001418575.1 Peterkaempfera griseoplana | reverse complement strand
AAGGCACCCAAAGCGGCGCGGGGGGCCGTACGCATGACCCCACCTGCGACGGAGACAACACTTCGGTAACAGGCCGCGCCGCTTTGGGTGCCTTGTGGGTCCCGTGTGCGGTTTGTGGCCGAACAATGAACTGGACCGGCCTGTGAGCGCTCCCTAGGGTCTCCCGCGATCCATATCCCGAGGGGGACCATTGACTTCCGTACTGCTCCGCCGGCTCGGCCGTCTGGGCATCGCCGGTGCGACCGCCGCCGCGGCGGTCGCCATGACCGCGGGCCCGGCGCACGCCGCCGACCAGCTGTGGCTCTACGCCCCGTACCAGCTCACCGTCCCGGTCGCGGACGCCCAGGGCAACGCGCTCTCCCGGACCCTGGACTTCGGCCTCTCCCACGACCTGGCGGCGAACACCGTCACCAGCGGGAGCATCACGGTCGACATCAGCGGTCTGAGCGGTGTCGCCACCGTGGTCTGGCCCAAGCAGTGCAAGGCCACCGGTGCCACCGCCGTCTGCGCCGTCGGCGTCGCCCTGGTCGGTGCCGGCGGCACCCGGCTCGACCTCGGGCTCAAGGCCGCCCCCGGGGCGAAGACCGGCGACCACGGGACGGTGCGGTTCACCGGCCAGGCGGGCGGCATGACCGCCTACCCCGCCACGACCCAGATCACCGTCGGCTCCGGGCCGGACCTGGTCGCCGCCCAGCTGCCGGCGGTCAGGAACGCCACGCCGGGCATGGTGCTGAACCAGCAGCCGTCCTTCAGCAACCGGGGCAACGAGGCTGCCGACGGGGTCACCCTGACCCTGTACACCAGCCGGGGCGTACCGTTCCTGGACAGCTACGACAACTGCTCCTACAGCGACGAGCGGGACGCCACCATCGCGGTCGCGGTGTGCCGCATCGACGGAAGCTTCGCGCCCGGGGCCGACTACACCCTGGACGCGCCGGTGCGGCTCAAGGTGGCGCCGTTCGCCCTCTACGAGGGATTCGAGTTCGCCGTCCAGCCCGGCACCGCCGCGCTGCAGGCCGACAAGGGCCTCAAGCCCGGTCACGGACGGACCCTGCGCCTGGTGAAGCGGGGCGCGGCACCGCGTGCCGGGGCCGACCTGGACCAGTCCGACAACGATGCCTCCACCGACTTCACCGTCCGCAACACCGCGGACTTCGAGGCCGTGGGCGCCCGCGTGCACGGCGCGGCCGGCACCACGGTCGAGGCCGACCTGGCCGTCGTCAACCACGGGCCGGCCTGGGTCGCGTCCCTGCGGGCCGGTGAGTCCATCGCCACCCTGCAGGTCAGGGTGCCGGAGGGGACCACCGTGGTCGGCGTCCCCGACCGCTGCTCGGCACGTACCGCGGACGGCGGCACCTTCGAGGGCACCTCGGGCGCCCCGCTCTACCGGTGCAGCACCGCCATGGTGGTCAACCAGGGCGAGCGCGTCCCGCTGCCGTTCAAGCTGCGGATCGACAAGGTGGTGCCGGGCGCCACGGGTGCGGTGTCCTTCCTCACCTCCGGCCCTGACGGCGGCCCGATGCCGTACGACCCGCACACCGCCAACAACCGCTCGGTGATCACGGTGAACGCCCCCGCCGCTGCGGGCTCGACCGGCGGCGGCACCGCGGGAGGATCCACGGGCGGCTCCACCGGCTCCACCGGCTCGACGGGCACGGCCGCCGGCGGCAACGACCCCGCCCCGCAGAGCACCGGCGGCACCTCCGCCGGGACCTCGACCGCCGGCGACGGCTCGGCCTCCGACGGTTCGCTGGCCGCGACCGGCTCCTCGGGCACCGGGCTGCTGGCCGGCGCCGGAGCGGTGGCCGTGGTGGCGGGGGCCGGTGTGGTCCTCGCCGTCCGGCGGCGCCGCGCCTGACGGTTCCCGGGGCGGCGCGGCGGACTTCCGTCGCGCCGCTCCGGCAGGCCGGGCCCGGGTGATCAGGGCGCCGCGGGCCGTCCGGTGCACCGGCTGCCGGTCAAGGGCCACATCGGCTGAAATCGACCATGGTCAGTGGGAGTGCACAACAATTTCGCAACAACTCCACGGCATGGTCCCATTCGCCCCTTGTGCGGGTGCGGGCGCGGGAGCGGGGCTGGTTGGATCCGTCCTTCTGAACCTCACTCCTCCGCTGTAGAGGATTCCATGGGACACCAGCCCACCCGACGGATCGTCAGGTCCGTCGCCCCGGCCGCCGCCGCGGCCCTCGCACTCCTCGCCGCAGGCGTGCTGAGCGCGGCCCCGGCCCACGCCGAGGGCCGCCACAAGTACATGTACCTCGAGATCCCGGAGGCCGTCACGGTGCTGCCGCGTACGGCGGCGACCGGGGACGCCTTCAAGCCGCTCGTGGTGAGCGTCACCGACGACGAGGGACTGCCGCTGAGCAACCTGGTGGCCACGGTCGACGCGAGCGCCCTGGCCGGCAAGGCCGAGCTCCAGCTTCCCGCGGGCTGCTCCTTCACCGACGCGGCACACCTTCGCGCCTCCTGCACCGCGGCCAAGGCCGCCAGCAAGACGGACTTCCGGCTCGGCATCCGTGCCGCCCAGGGCGCGACGGCAGGCGCACACGGCGCCATCCACTACACGGCCACCGCCGACGACGCCACCCTGGAGACGGACCCGCTCGACCCGTCCGCCACCCAGGTCACCGTGGCATCCGGCCCCGACCTCGCCGTCCGGCAGCTGCCCACCGAGACCAAGATCGTCCCCGGAGGCAGTGTCACCGTCCCCGCCCAGGTGGCCAACATCGGCGACCAGGACGCCAAGGGCCTGGTGATGATCGCCGAGCTGGAGAACGGCTTCCGGCTGAGCGGCAACTACCGCAACTGCCGCTACGGGGTGGGCGGCGCCGAGTCCGTCGGCGGGACCGCCGTGCTCTGCCGCTTCGACAGCACCACCCTTCCCGTCGGCGCCACCTTCCAGCTCAGCGCACCGCTGACGGTCAGCGCCGCCAAGGACGCCGCCACCGGCTTCCTCGCGTACGCCTTCGACGTCGCCGGCGGCCAGATCGACGGCAGCCGCGTCACCGGCGGCACCCCCGGCACCGGCCCGGAGCTGACGCTGTCACCCGTGCCCGGAACCCGCGCGGCCGTCAAGGACATCGACTTCAGCGACAACACCGCCACCACCACCCTCGACACCGGCCTGCGGACCGACCTGGCGGTCTCCCCGGTCAGCGTCTCCGGCACCGTGGGCAAGCCGCTGGCACTCGGCCTCACCGTGCGCAACGTCGGCACGGCCGCGGCGCAGCCGTTCGGCACCGGCGGCTTCCAGCCGCCCTCCGGGGAGGTGCCCGCCAGCGTCTCCGCGCTGGCGCTGGTCGGCCTGCCCGCCGGGGTCGAGGTCCAGCAGGCGCCGCGGTATTGCACCCCGGAGCCGGACTTCACCGTCCCGGCCGGGGCCGGAGCCATGGCCCAGCGTTTCACCGGCCGGCTGCGCGAGCAGCTGCGCAGCGCGCGGACCCGCGCCCAGGGCGCCCCGTCGTATCTGTGCTGGGTGGGGGGCAAGCTCGCGAGCGGCGCCTCCCGGCAGCTGGAGTTCACCGTGAAGCCCAAGCGGACGCTGCACCGCGCAAGCGGCCTGTTCGCGGTCATGGCGCTGTCGGTCGACAGCAACGAGGCCAACGACATGGCGTGGATCCGGATCACCGCCGAGGCCGCCGCGGGCGGTTCGACGGTTCCGGTCGGCTCCACGGGCGGCAGCACCCCGGCTCCGCAGACCACCGGCGGCACCTCCGCCGGGAGCCCGTCCCCCACCGCCCCCGCCACGGGCGGCTCGGCCGGCGGCTCCGTCTCCGGCGGCTCCCTCGCGGCGACCGGCTCCTCCGGGACCGGACTGCTGGCCGGCGCGGGAGCGGTGGCCGTGGTCGCGGGTGCGGCAGTGGTCCTCGCGGTCCGGCGGCGCCGGGCCTGACGGCCTCGGTGCGGCGCGGCGGACTCCCGTCGCGTCGCACCCTCCGGCCATCGATACCCTTGTGGGGTGACAGAGCAGACCTCCGCCCCCGCCGCCCCGGACGACCTTCCCGAGCAGATGCGGGTCAGGCGCGAGAAGCTGGACCGGCTCCGCGCAGCCGGCGTCGACCCCTACCCGGTCGGCTTCCCGCGTACGACCACCATCGCGGACCTGCGGGCCGAGCACCCCGACCTCGCCCCCGACACCGCCACCGGTGTCCGGGTGGGCGTGACCGGCCGGGTGGTGCTCAGCCGCACCGGCGGCAAACTCTGCTTCGCCACCCTCCGGGACGGCACCGCGGACCTCCAGGTCATGCTGTCGCTGGACAAGCTGGGCGAGGAGCGGCTCGCCGACTGGAAGCGCGACATCGACCTCGGCGACCATGTGGGCGTCGAGGGCGAGGTGATCACCTCCCGCCGCGGCGAGCTGTCGGTGATGGTGGATCGCTGGGAGCTCACCGCCAAGTGCCTGCGCCCGCTGCCGGACAAGCACAAGGGCCTCACCGACCCGGAGGCCCGGGTCCGCCAGCGCTATGTGGACCTGATCGTCAACCCCGAGGCGCGCGAGCTGCTCCAGCTGCGTTCCCGGGTGATCCGCTCGATCCGCCGCACCTACGAGGACCGCGGCTACATCGAGGTCGAGACGCCGATGCTGCAGCCGATCCACGGCGGCGCCAACGCACGGCCCTTCGTCACCCACATCAACGCCTACGACATCGACCTCTATCTGCGCATCGCCACCGAGCTGTACCTCAAGCGGCTGGTGGTCGGCGGCGCCGAGAAGGTCTTCGAGATCAACCGGAACTTCCGCAACGAGGGCGCCGACGCGACCCACAACCCGGAGTTCACCGCGCTGGAGTCCTACGAGGCGTACGGCGACTACGGCACCCAGGCCGAGCTGACCCGGGCGATCATCCTCAACGCCGCCCAGGACGCCCTGGGCACCACCGTGGTCCGTGGCGTCGACGCCCACGGCAAGGAGCAGGAGATCGACCTCGCCGAGCCCTGGAGCGAGGTGACGGTCTACGGCGGCATCTCCGAGCGCCTCGGCGAGGAGGTCACCCCGGAGACCACCGTGGAGCAGCTGCGCAAGCTGGCGGACGCGGCCGGTGTGCCCTACGAGCAGAAGTGGGGCCACGGCCAGATCGTGCTGGAGATGGTCGAGCGGCTGCTGGAGGAGAACGCGGTCGCCCCGACCTTCATCAAGGACTACCCGGTGGAGGTCTCCCCGCTCACCCGGCAGCACCGCAGCCTCCCCGGGGTCGCCGAGAAGTGGGACCTGGTGATCTTCGGCACCGAGCTCGCCACCGCCTATTCGGAGCTGATCGACCCCGTCGAGCAGCGCGCCCGGCTCACCGCGCAGTCGCTGCTGGCGGCGGGCGGCGACGTGGAGGCCATGCAGCTGGACGAGGACTTCCTGCGCGCCCTGGAGTACGCCATGCCGCCCACCGGCGGCATGGGCCTGGGTGTGGACCGGCTCATCATGCTGCTCACCGGAAAGAACATCCGGGAGACGGTGCTCTTCCCCCTGGTCAAGCCCGAAGGAGTGTGACGGCAGTGGACTACGTCAGCGCGATCGTTCCCCCGCTGGTGATGGCGGTCGGATTCTCGTTCGTCATCAGGGCGATCATCCGCAGCCAGGGCGGCGCCCAGAAGGCCAAGGAGGACGCCTACGCGGAGGCGCTGGCCGCCGGGCGCGGCGACGCCGCGGAGTAGCCGGCCGTACCGGCTCCCGGGCCCGCCCGGCACCCCCGCACACCATGTGCCGAGGCCGTCACCGCACCGCGGTGGCGGCCTCGCGGTCTTTGGGGGCCGCCGGGCGGTCCGTACGGCTCCTGCGCCACGCCGCAATTCCCGACTAAGGTGAATTTGTCCGCTTCGCCGCCTACCGTGGGGGCGCTGCCGACTCGGCCGAGGGAGGTGCTCCGGATGGTGCGGCAACTCGGTGAGCTCGAGAACGAGGTCATGACCCGGGTGTGGCAGTGGAACCGCCCGGTCACCGTCCGCGAGGTGCTGGCGGATCTGCACCGGGAACGCGAGATCGCGTACACCACCGTGATGACAGTGATGGACAAGCTGTTCCAGAAGGGATGGCTGCGCCGGGAACGCGAAGGACGCGCCTACCGATATGAACCGGTCTCGTCCCGTGAGGCGTACACCGCAGCGTTGATGAACGACGCCTGGGCGACGAGCGACAACCCGGCCGCCGCACTGGTGCACTTCTTCGGGATGATGTCGCCCGAGCAGCAGGAAGCGCTGCGCGACGCATTGCGGGTCGCGGCTCCCCATGGTGAGGCGGTGCCCCCGGGTGAGACGGGGGAGGGAAGTCCGGCGGACGGCGCGGCACGATAGCGTCTTCTCATGGAGGTCACGATCCGCCGGGCGCGGACAAGCGACGTGCGGGCCGTGCGCCGGCTCATCGACGGCTATGTGCGCGAGCGGATTCTGCTCGACAAACCGACGGTGACGCTCTTCGAGTCCGTGCAGGAGTTCTGGGTCGCCGAACGGGACAGTGACGGCGAGGTGGTGGCCTGCGGGGCTCTCCATGTGATGTGGGAGGACCTCGCCGAGGTGCGTTCTCTTGCCGTGGACCCGTCATGCCTGGGCCGGGGAGTCGGGCATCTGCTGCTGGACAAGCTGCTGCAGACCGCCCGCTGGCTGGGCGTGCGTCGTATTTTCTGTCTGACGTTCGAGGTGGACTTCTTCGCGAAACACGGCTTCGTGGAGATCGGCGAGGCGCCGGTCGAGGGCGATGTCTACGAAGAGCTGCTGCGTTCCTACGACGAGGGCGTCGCCGAGTTCCTGGATCTCGAACGTGTGAAGCCGAACACGCTCGGCAACTCCCGCATGCTGTTGCTTCTGTGAAGGAAGCGGGACCGCTCTGGCCCTGTGACGGTTCCACTGGTATGGCCCGCGCTCCGGACGGCAGTCCGCCGACCGACTTCGCACCGGGGGTTTGTGTTTTCCGGAGAAAGGCGGTTTCCTTTCCCCAAGGCAATCCGTCGTTTAGTGGAAAGGGAAGCCCGTGGCGCAGAAGGTGCAGGTTCTTCTTGTCGACGATCTCGACGGTGGAGAGGCGGACGAGACGGTCACGTTCGCTCTCGATGGAGTTGCCTACGAGATCGACCTGAAGAGCGCGAACGCCGACAAGTTGCGTGAGGTGCTCGCCCCCTTTGTCGACAAGGGACGCAAGCAGAGCGGACGGCTGACCGCCGCCCGCGGGCGCGGCCGCGCGGCCGCCGCCACCGCCCGCCCGGCGGCCGGCCAGGACACCGCGAAGATCCGCGCCTGGGCCAAGGAGAACGGCTTCACCGTCAATGACCGCGGGCGCGTCCCCGGGGACGTCCGGGTCGCCTACGAGAAGGCCCACGCCTGATCGCGGCGGCGCCGCGCGGACACATCCGCAGCCATACGGGGGCGGAGGCGACTCCGCCCCCGGGCAGACCGGTCGAATCGGATGGAACGGCCGTCACAGCGGGTATGACAGAGGTGACGACGGGATGGTCCACCGCACTGCCGCAAGCCGTGTGTCGGCGGTCGCGTTCGCCATGGGCGTAGCGGTATCAGGTGGATCCGGCTGGCCTGCGGGAACATCGTCTCGCAGCATCGGGTTGGGACTGTTGTCTGCTGTCGCGGGGGAACGCGTCGCGACGGGTGTCGACAGTTGAAGTGAGCTGTCCCGCTGGGCGGGACTAGCATGCGGAAGGACAGGGAGGGGACCGACCCCTAACTGCCCGACCGCTCTGAGGAGCGATAACGATGTTCGAGAGGTTCACCGACCGCGCGCGGCGGGTTGTCGTCCTGGCTCAGGAAGAAGCCCGGATGCTCAACCACAACTACATCGGTACTGAGCACATCCTCCTGGGCCTGATCCACGAGGGTGAGGGTGTCGCTGCGAAGGCCCTGGAGAGCCTCGGGATTTCGCTCGAGGCGGTCCGCCAGCAGGTGGAGGAGATCATCGGCCAGGGCCAGCAGGCCCCGTCCGGCCACATTCCCTTCACCCCCCGTGCCAAGAAGGTGCTGGAGCTCTCCCTGAGGGAGGCCCTGCAGCTCGGCCACAACTACATCGGCACCGAGCACATCCTGCTCGGCCTGATCCGGGAGGGCGAGGGCGTCGCCGCCCAGGTCCTGGTGAAGCTCGGCGCCGACCTCAACCGGGTGCGGCAGCAGGTCATCCAGCTGCTCTCCGGCTACCAGGGCAAGGAGACCGCCACCGCCGGCGGCCCGGCCGAGGGCACGCCCTCGACCTCCCTGGTCCTCGACCAGTTCGGCCGCAACCTCACGCAGGCCGCACGCGAGGCCAAGCTCGACCCGGTCATCGGGCGCGAGAAGGAGATCGAGCGGGTCATGCAGGTGCTGTCCCGCCGCACCAAGAACAACCCGGTGCTCATCGGTGAGCCCGGTGTCGGCAAGACCGCCGTCGTCGAGGGCCTGGCGCAGGCCATCGTCAAGGGCGAGGTCCCGGAGACGCTGAAGGACAAGCAGCTCTACACCCTCGACCTGGGCGCGCTGGTCGCCGGTTCCCGCTACCGCGGTGACTTCGAGGAGCGCCTGAAGAAGGTGCTCAAGGAGATCCGCACCCGCGGCGACATCATCCTGTTCATCGACGAGCTGCACACCCTGGTCGGCGCCGGCGCCGCCGAGGGTGCCATCGACGCCGCCAGCATCCTCAAGCCCATGCTGGCCCGCGGCGAGCTGCAGACCATCGGTGCCACCACGCTCGACGAGTACCGCAAGCACCTGGAGAAGGACGCCGCCCTCGAGCGCCGCTTCCAGCCCATCCAGGTCGCGGAGCCGTCGCTGCCGCACACCATCGAGATCCTGAAGGGCCTGCGCGACCGGTACGAGGCGCACCACCGGGTGTCCATCACCGACGCCGCCCTGGTCGCCGCCGCCACGCTGGCCGACCGCTACATCTCGGACCGCTTCCTCCCCGACAAGGCGATCGACCTCATCGACGAGGCCGGCTCGCGGATGCGCATCCGCCGCATGACCGCGCCGCCGGACCTGCGCGAGTTCGACGAGAAGATCGCCGACGTGCGCCGGGAGAAGGAGTCCGCGATCGACGCGCAGGACTTCGAGAAGGCCGCCTCGCTCCGCGACAAGGAGAAGCAGCTCCTGCAGGCCAAGGCCAAGCGGGAGAAGGAGTGGAAGGCCGGCGACATGGACGTCGTCGCCGAGGTCGACGAGGAGCTGATCGCGGAGGTCCTGGCGACCGCGACCGGCATCCCGGTCTTCAAGCTCACCGAGGAGGAGTCCTCCCGGCTGCTGCGCATGGAGGACGAGCTCCACAAGCGCGTCATCGGGCAGAAGGACGCCATCAAGGCGCTGTCCCAGGCCATCCGCCGTACGCGGGCCGGCCTCAAGGACCCCAAGCGCCCCGGCGGCTCCTTCATCTTCGCCGGCCCCTCGGGCGTCGGTAAGACCGAGCTGTCCAAGACGCTCGCCGAGTTCCTCTTCGGTGACGAGGACGCGCTGATCCAGCTCGACATGTCCGAGTTCAGCGAGAAGCACACCGTCTCGCGGCTGTTCGGCTCCCCGCCCGGATACGTGGGCTACGAGGAGGGCGGCCAGCTGACGGAGAAGGTGCGCCGCAAGCCGTTCTCGGTCGTCCTCTTCGACGAGGTCGAGAAGGCCCACCCGGACATCTTCAACTCGCTGCTGCAGATCCTGGAGGACGGTCGCCTGACCGACTCCCAGGGCCGGGTCGTGGACTTCAAGAACACGGTCATCATCATGACCACCAACCTCGGCACCCGGGACATCTCCAAGGGCTTCAACCTGGGCTTCGCCGCCCAGGGCGACATCCAGACCGGGTACGAGCGGATGAAGGCCAAGGTCGGCGAGGAGCTCAAGCAGCACTTCCGCCCCGAGTTCCTCAACCGTGTCGACGACATCGTGGTCTTCCACCAGCTGTCCGAGGACGACATCATCCAGATCGTCGACCTCATGATCGCCCGGGTGGACGAGCGGCTCAAGGACCGGGACATGGGCATCGAGCTCGGTACCGAGGCCAAGAAGCTGCTGGCCAAGAAGGGCTACGACCCGATCCTGGGTGCCCGCCCGCTGCGCCGCACCATCCAGCGTGAGATCGAGGACGTCCTCTCCGAGAAGATCCTCTTCGGTGAGCTGCGCCCCGGTCACATCGTGGTGGTCGACACCGAGGGCGAGGGCAAGGAAGCCAAGTTCACCTTCCGCGGCGAGGAGAAGGTGCCGGTGGCCGATGTGCCTCCGGTCACCGCCGCCGGCCCGGACCTCACCAAGTAGGCTGAGACGCACGTACGGAGCCGCCCCGGACACCGTCCGGGGCGGCTCCGCCATGACAGGGGAGGCCATCCGGGATGATGCGCAGCGCGCGACGCCTGACCGCGGTCCTGCTCCTCGGGGCGGCGCTCACCGCCTGCGGGGGCGCGGGAGGCGCCCCCGGCCCGGCCGCGCGTACGACGGCGCCCTCCACGACCGCGACGCACACGGCGGCCGCGGCGCCCGGGCCGAACGACCGGATCGCCGGACTGGGAGCCGACTGGCTGGCCAGGATCCCCGGCAACGCCCGCCAGGTCGTGGTGGCCTACGGGGACGGCAGCGCCTCCGCCACCGGCCGGGTGGTGCTGTACCGCAGGCAGGGCGGGCTCTGGACCGCGGAGGCCGCCTGGGCCTCGCACAACGGCAGGCGCGGCTGGACGCCCCGGCACCAGGTGGGCGACACCCGGAGCCCGGTCGGGGTCTTCACCATCCATGACGCCGGCGGTGTCCTGCCGGACCCGGGCGCCAAGCTGCCGTACCACCACGACCCGGCCTTCACCCCGCCGGCGTCCTGGGGGCCCACGCACCGCCATGACTTCGACTATGTGATCGCCATCGACTACAACCGGGTGCCCGGCAGCTCGCCCCTGGACCCCCGCCGCCCCCAGGGCGAGCAGGCCGGGGGCGGCATCTGGCTCCACCTGGACCCGGGCTTCGGCTCGTCCGCCTGCGTCACCCTGCCCCGGCAGGCCATGCAGACCTTGCTGCGCACCCTGGACCCGGCCCAGCACCCCGTCGTGGTGATGGGTCCCCGCAGCACGCTCGCGGCCTGAGGCCGCACCGGACCTCACCCGGTCCGGACCGCAGCACCCGGCCGCCTCGGGGCGGGCCGGGGCGGCCAGGGCCCCGGCCCGGGCCCGGCGGGCACGGTCGCCGTACGGCTCATCGGGGCGGATAGAGCGAGTAGCCGGGGAAGTTGCCGTAGAGCTTCTCCTCGGCCCCCTCGGGGCCGTGGGTGACCGCCTGCACCAGCAGGTCCCCGCCGACGAAGGCCCCCTTCCAGGAGGCGCCGAGGCCGCCGAAGACCTCCTCGCGGTCACCGCGGCTGCGCGGCCGGTTGACGCCGATCTTGAAGGCCAGGATGTCGGGGGTGACCCTGGCGGCGAAGTCCTCGTCGTCGGTGGCGAGGCTGGCGACCAGCGAGCCGTTGCCCGCGTTCATCGCCGCCAGCAGCTCGGACTCGGTGTCCACCAGCACCACGGAGTCCAGCGGGCCGAAGGGTTCCGAGTGGTGCAGCGACCAGTTGGCCGGCGGTTCCAGGACGCAGGCCGGGGCGATGTACGCGGAGGTGTCCAGGCCGGGCGGGAAGGCGCCGTCGCAGAGCGAGCCGCGGTGCAGCGGCACGGCCCGGCCGCGTACCGCCTCCTCGAACTGGGCCGTCAGCTCCCGGGCCTTCGCCGCATGGATCACCGGGCCGAAGTCCAGCTCCGGCAGCGGGTCCCCGGGGTCGGCGACGGCGAGCGGATGCCCGAAACGGACCTCCCGCACCACCGCGAGATAGGTCTCCAGGAAGGCCGGGAAGAGCGAGCGCTGCACCACGTACCTGGGGTAGGCGGTGCAGCGCTGCTTGGCGTACTCGAAGCCCTTGCGCAGATGGGTGGTGAGCGTCTCCCACTGGGAGAAGTCCCAGATGCCCCAGGTGTTGAGCCCCTCCTGCTCCAGGAAGTGACGGCGGTTCAGATCGGCCAGTGCGGTGGCGGCCCGGCGGCCGTTGGTCCGTCCGCCGACGAAGGCCAGGGCGCCGAGCCCGGGGGAGCGGATCAGCGCGTCGGCGATGCTGCCGCCCGCGCCGGAGAGCAGGGTGACGGGCAGTCCGGCGCGGCGCATCAGGGCATGGGCCAGGGTGAGGCAGTGGAAGCCGCCCTGCGAGGGCGTCTTGGCCACCACCGCGTTGCCGGCCAGCAGCTGGACCAGTTCGGCGTGCACCTGGACGCTCATCGGGTAGTTCCAGCTGGCGATGTTGGAGACGGGGCCGGGCAGCGGCCGGCGTTCCGCCGGAGTGCCGTGGGCGAGCTGCCGCTCGATCTCCGCCAGGTACCAGCGCACTCCGTCCAGTGCCCGGTCGACGTCGGCGCAGGCCAGCCGCCAGGGCTTGCCGATCTCCCAGACCAGCAGCAGGGCCAGCAGGTCGCGTTCACCGGCCAGGGCCTCCACGGCGGCGGCGACGCGCGCCCGGCGCTCGTCCAGCGGGACCCGGCCCCAGGCGCGGTGCTCGGTGATGGCGAAGGAGACGGCGGCCTCGGCCGCCTCGATGCCG
>NZ_LIQR01000466.1 GCF_001418575.1 Peterkaempfera griseoplana | reverse complement strand
TCTACCGGCGCTGGCCCTCCAAGCAGGCACTGATCATCGCGGCGGCGGAGACCCGGATCGGGGCCCTGTCGGTGCCCGACCTGGGCGATGTCCGTGCCGAGCTGCGCGAGGTGCTCACCGCGCGGCTGGCGTCGTACCGGCGGCCCGGGACGGACCGGCTGCTGGCCGAGCTGATCGGCGCCGCGGCGGGTGACAGCAGTGTCCGGGGTGAGTACGCCGCATACACCGAGCGCATGATGGGTGAGACGCGGACCATCCTGGAACGCGGTGTCGCCCGCGGCGAGGTGCGGTCCGATGTGGACATCCGCTCCGCGGCCACGCTGGTGGCGGCGCCGCTGGTCTACCGCCTGCTGGCGGAGCGCGAGCTGCCCGACGCGCGGTTCGTGGACGACCTGGTGGATCTGCTGGTCAGGGCGGTCGGCCGCCCGGCCTGAGCCGGGTGCGGAACCGCTGCGGGAGGCCCGCGGCAGCCGGGAGGCCGTCGCGCCAGGCCGGTGCCGGGTCATGAACGTATGTCAGCACTGCGCTGACGATTCCCCGTCCGGTTCCTGGCGTACGAGGGCGCCGCCGGGCGGCCGCCGAGTTGTGCCCCTCGGGTGAAGTCCCTACGGCCGGTGCCGACGTCGCATCCGTCGCGCCTGGACGGTCGCCGGGCCGCCGGTGGCCGTCCGCCTGGAGGCTGCCGTGTGGGCCGGGGTGGCGGAGCTGCGTGCCGACGGGTCTGTGGGCGGCGGCAAATTCCTGTCGACGGGCCCTTGCCCTTTCGCGGGCCTATATCAATACTGCCGGTAACGATTTTCCGATGACGGAGGAGCGCATGGACACCGCCCTGACCACCCTTCGGACCGGCCTCGACAAGCCGCTGCTGCACTACGGGCCGCGGGTGCTGGAGCGCACCGCCCCGGGCACCGGGCAGACCGGCTACCGGCTGCTGGAGATCTCCCCGATGACGCCGCACATCGGCGCGGAGATCGGCGGCGTCGACCTCTCCCAGCCGATCGGTGAGGAGCTCGCCGGGGAGCTGCGCCAGGCCCTGCTGGAGTGGAAGGTCGTCTTCTTCCGGGACCAGCACACCTTCGACGAGGAGTCCCACATGGCCCTCGCCGCGGTGTGGGGCGAGCCGGAGCCCAACCCGTTCTTCCCCAAGGGCGACAAGGCCGGGGTCTCCCGGCTGGCCAAGGACGCGACGGCCATCGGCACGGAGAACATCTGGCACAGCGACCACTCGTTCATGGCCGCGCCCGCGATGGGCTCGGTGCTGCGGGCCATCGAGGTGCCGCCGGCCGGTGGCGACACCATGTGGGCCGACATGGGGGCGGCGTACGACAACCTCAGTGACGAGCTGAAGCAGCGCATCGAGGGGCTCACCGCGGTGCACGACTGGGTGTACAGCTGGGGTCGGAGGATGAGCGACGACCAGATCGCCGCACTGCGTCTGTCCCTGCCGCCGGTCGAGCACCCGGTGGTGGTCCGGCATCCGCGTACCGGGCGCAGGACCCTCTACGTCAACGAGCCGTTCACCGCGCGCATCGTGGGGCTGCCCGACGAGGAGAGCCGGGAGCTGCTCGCCGAGCTGGGGCTGCAGGCCCGGGTCCCGGAGTTCCAGGTCAGGTTCCGCTGGCAGCCGGACTCGGTGGCGATCTGGGACAACATCGCCGTCCAGCACTACGCGATCAACGACTACTACCCGCAGCGGCGCGTGATGGAGCGCATCGCCGTCGCAGGCGTCCCCCTCACCTGACGCTCGCCGAGCACCCCCAGGACATCAGCGCCACTCTCCGCGGAGCCCTTGTGACCGACACCGACGTCGCCCCCGCCGCACCGTCCACCCCTGCCCGACCCGCCTCCGAGTCCAGCTGCCGTGCGTGGACGGTCACCGGGCTGCTGGTGGTCTTCATGATGGTCAACTTCGCCGACAAGTCCGTGCTGGGGCTGGCGGCCGACCCGATCCGCCACGACCTGGGCCTCTCGGCGACCTCCTTCGGACTGGCGAACAGCGCGTTCTTCCTGCTGTTCTCGGTCTGCGGTGCCGCGGTGGGGCTGCTGGCGGACCGGGTCCGGCCGCGGTGGGTGCTGATGGCCATGGCCCTGCTCTGGTCGGTCACCCAGGCCCCCATGGCGCTGGGCGGCGGGGCGGCCGTGCTGGTCGCCTCGCGCATCGTGCTGGGCGCCGCCGAGGGCCCGGCGTTCCCCGTTGCCCAGCACACCGCCCTCTCCTTCTTCCCCGACCGCAGGCGCAACCTGCCCGGCTCGCTGGTCAGCGTCGGGACCACCCTGGGTGTCGTGGTCGCGGCTCCCGGGCTGACCTGGGTGATCCAGCACCACGGCTGGCGCGCCGGGTTCGGCGTCGTCGCAGCCGCAGGTGTGGCGTGGGCGGCGGCCTGGGCACTGCTCGGCGGGGACGGCGGCCGTACGGCCACGCTCCGGGACGAGGGGCCGGGACCAGGTGAGCCC
>NZ_LIQR01000465.1 GCF_001418575.1 Peterkaempfera griseoplana | reverse complement strand
GTGTGGGGGAGGGTTCGGTACGGGCGCGGGTCAGCGGCCACGTGACGGCTCCTGGTCGGCCCTGTGGGGCCGGTGCTGGGAGGTCGGTGCGGGACGGCGTCGGCCTGCGGGGTACGGCCTGATTCTAGCGGCGCCCTGTTTCTGGCCGGTGAACCGGGCGCTTCGCCGGGGGTCAGTCGGCGGAGGGGTCGCGCAGGCGGCGGCTGACGGTGCCGAACCCGTCGGCGAGGACGGTGAGCTGCTCCCGGCTGAGCACGTCGATCAGCAGCCTGCGGACCAGGGCCACATGGCCGGGGGCGGCGGCCTCCAGCCGGCGGCGGCCCTCCCCGGTGAGGACGGCGAAGACCCCGCGGACGTCGGTGGGGCAGGAGCGGCGGCGGACCAGGCCGCTCTTCTCCAGCTGGGTGACCTGGTAGGTGAGGTTGCTCTTGGAGGTGAGCAGGGTGTCGGCGAGTTCGGTCATCCGCAGTTCGCCGCCGGGGGCGCGGTCCAGCCGGACGAGGATCTCGTACTGCGGGTGCGAGAGCCCGGCCTCCTCCTTGAGCTGCTGCTCGATCCTGCGGTTGAGCAGTGCACCGGCGGCCAGGAAGCCCTCCCAGGCGCGCATCTCCTCGTCGTCCAGCCATCTGGTGTCGGGGTTGCCCATGGCTTCATGGTACGCGATTGTTCAAATTCGAATCATGCGCTACCTTCGGGATGGAGGTTCAAATCCGAACAATCTGCGGACAGCGCCGAAG
Organism: Peterkaempfera griseoplana; assembly: GCF_001418575.1. Classification (GTDB taxonomy): domain Bacteria; phylum Actinomycetota; class Actinomycetes; order Streptomycetales; family Streptomycetaceae; genus Peterkaempfera; species Peterkaempfera griseoplana. The sequence continues at coordinate 10,604 of NZ_LIQR01000465.1, read as the reverse complement.
GAGCACCATGACGACCGCACCCACGTCCGAGCGGATGCCCGTCCTCTACCTCTCGCACGGCGCCCCGCCGCTGGCCGACGACCCGGTCTGGCCCGGCGAGCTGGCCGCCTGGTCGGCCGGACTGCCCAGGCCCACCGCCGTACTGATGGTCTCCGCGCACTGGGAGGAGGCCCCGCTGGCGCTGGGGGCGACCAGCACCGTGCCACTGGTCTACGACTTCTGGGGCTTCCCGGAGCACTACTACCGCGTGACCTACGCGGCGCCCGGTGCGCCCGAGCTGGCCGACCAGGTGCGCAAACTGCTGCGCACCGCCGGCACCCCGGTGCAGGACATCCCCGACCGGGGGCTGGACCACGGGGCGTACGTCCCGCTGGTGGAGATGTACCCCGACGCGGACATCCCGGTGCTGCAGGTGTCACTGCCGACGCTGGACCCGCAGCGGCTGATGGAGATCGGCCGCCGGCTCGCCCCGCTGCGCGACCAGGGCGTCCTGATCGTCGGCAGCGGCTTCTTCACTCACAACCTGCGCGCGATCAGCCCGGACGGGCGGGTCCCCGGAGTGATGGCCGAGTTCGACGACTGGGGGCGCCGCGCTCTGGAGGCCGGGGACGTCGACGCCCTGCTGGACTTCGAGCGCAAGGCCCCCGCCGGGCGGCTGGCCCATCCCCGTACCGAGCACTTCGCGCCGCTCTTCGTCACCCTGGGCGCGGGCGCCGAGGAGCTGGCCACCCAGCGCAGCGTCATCGACGGCTTCTGGATGGGGCTGGCCAAGCGGTCGATCCAGCTCGGCTGACCGGCGGTCAACCCCCCGCGGCCGACCAGCGCGCCCAGTCCTCGGGCGTGTCCACATCGCCGGCCACCGCCACATCCCCGCACTCGACCAGCTGAAGTTCGGCGGCATGCGCCGCCAGCAGCGCCCGGGCGCCCGAATCCCCCCGGGCGCCCGCCGCCGCCTCGGCGAAGTGGCAGGCGCCGATCAGCACCGGATGACCCCGGCGGCCCCCGTACGCCGCCGCCGCCAGCCGGGCCCCGGACCGGTGCGCGGCCAGCAGCCGGGCCACCGCCTCGGCCGTCACACCCGGCGTGTCCACCAGCATCACCAGCACCGCGGGACAGTCCGGTGGCAGCGACGCCAGACCGGCCCGCAGCGAGGAACCCATGCCCTGCGGCCAGTCGGGGTTGGGCACCACGGCGCAGCCGGACAGGTCCGCGGCCGCCGCCACCCGCTCGCGCTCCGCGCCCAGCACCACATGGACCGGAGCGCAGCCGCCGCCGCGGACGGCGCGCACCGCGTGCTCCAGCAGCGGCCGGCCCCGGTAGTCCAGCAGCGCCTTGGGCCGGCCGCCGAGCCGGCGCCCCGCACCGGCCGCCAGGACCAGCCCGGCGACCCCCGCCGTCACCTCTGCCATGGGTCCAGCCTGCCGCACCGCCGGACGGTGCGGGCAGCGACCCTCCGCCATGACCGGGCCGCGTACCGGTTGGCACACCGACCGCACCGATCATCGCGGCGCGGTGACGAAGCGCCGCTCCGGGACGCCGGGGCCGCCTGGCGTGCACTCCGGGCGCACCGCCGTGACCTGCGCCACCTGTCGCCGCCCAGCCTCCACGCGGCCTTGACGTCCCGTTATGCACCCTGGTGTGCTGGGGAGGGAACCGCCCCGCAGCCCCGCCGGAGACACCTGTGCGCAAGAGCCGCCCCGCCATATCCGCCTCCGCCGTCCTCCTGCTGGCCCTCACCGGCTGCTCCTCCTCCACGCTGGGCGGGCTCGGAGCGGACTCCACCACCTCGCAGCCGTCCGCCGACTCCCGCGACTCCGCCGGATCGGGCACCAACCCGCTGGACAACCCCGACGGCACCAAGCCGGGGCTGGCAGCGATCACCTCGGCCCCGGACATGGCGAGGGCACGGGCGCTGATCGGCAAGGTGAGCACCAAGGGGCGCGGCCCCAAGACCGGCTACAGCAGGGACCGGTTCGGCTACGCCTGGATGGACTCCGCCCCCGGCAATGTGCCCTTCGCGCACAACGGGTGCGACTCACGCAACGACCTGCTGAAGCGCGACGGCGAGAATGTGCGCTTCCGCAGCGGTTCCAACTGCATCGTCACCTCGATGACCCTGCACGACCCCTACACCGGCAGGACCATCGCATGGACGAAGTCCCATGCCACCACGGTCCAGATCGACCATGTGATGCCGCTCTCCTACGACTGGCAGATGGGCGCGGCCCACTGGTCCAAGGACAAGCGGGAGGACATCGCCAACGATCCGCTCAACCTCATCCCGGTCGACGGGCCGACCAACGGCGCCAAGAGCGACTCGGGTCCGGCGAGCTGGCTCCCGCCGGACAAGCGGATCCGCTGCTCCTACGCGGTGCGTGTCGCCCAGGTCTCCCTGAAGTACGAACTGCCCGTCACCACGGCGGACAAGTCCGCGATGCTGGAGCAGTGCGGCGGCTGAGGCTTCGTGCCGCCCGCCGCCCCGGCCGGGGCGCCGCCCGACCGCGGGTGGTCAGACGACGACCGGCCGCACCTCCTGGGCGGCACGCGCGTCATAGGCGTCACGGGCGTCCAGGACGGCGTCGATGTTCTCCTCGGACCAGACCCGGACCGCGTGCATCAGCGCGGTGACGCTCTCGCCCAGTCCGGTGGCGGCGTACTCCACCCTCGGCGGGATCGTCGGGTAGACCGTGCGGGTGACCAGGCCGTCCCGTTCCAGGGTGCGCAGGGTCTGGGTGAGCATCTTCTGGGTGATGCCGTCCAGGCGGCGCCGCAGCTCGCCGAAGCGCAGCGTGCCGCCGGAGAGTGCGCCCATGGCCAGCATGGTCCACTTGTTGGCGAGGACGTCCAGGATCTGGCGCGAGGGACAGGCGGCCAGATAGGCGTCCGCGCCACCGTGAAACCGCAGGTCGTCAGTAGTACCCATGAGGTACCTGTATACCTTTCAAGTGCCTTCTGTTCAACGGGTACCGGCCCGTCGAGGATGGGGACATCCCCAGGACATCCTCTGAACAGGAGTGCAGGACGATGCGCGCGATCACTCAGAAGACCTTCGGCGGCAGCGAGGTTCTGGAACTCGTCGAGGACGCACCCCGGCCCGCGCCGGGACCGACCCAGGTGCTGGTCCGGGTCAGGGCGACCAGCGTCAACCCCGTGGAACTCTTCGTCCGTTCCGGCGCCTTCCCCCTGCTGGGCGGGCCCCCGTTCGTGCTGGGCTGGGACGTCTCCGGGGTGGTCGAGCAGGTCGATCCGGGAGTGCACCGCTTCAAGCCCGGCGACGAGGTCTACGGGATGCCGTACTTCCCGGCCGCGGCCGGCGCCAACGCCGAGTATCTCGTCGCCCCCGCACGGCAGTTGGCCCGCAAACCGGCCACGATCAGCCACGAGGAGGCCGCGGCGCTGCCGCTGGTCGGCCTGACCGCCTGGCATGCGCTGGTGGAGATCGCCCGGCTGCAGCCGGGGCAGCGCGTACTGATCCACGGTGCGGGCGGCGGCCTCGGACATGTCGCCGTACAGCTGGCCAGGCACCTCGGCGCGGAGGTGGTCGGCACGGCGAGTGCCGGCAAGCACGACTTCCTGCGCAAGCTCGGCGCCGACCGGCTGATCGACCACCGGACCCAGGACTACACGGAAGTGCTCCACGACGAACCGGTGGACGTGGTGCTGGAGACCCAGGGCGGCGGAAACGCCGAACGCTCCTTCGGCGTGCTGCGGCGGGGCGGCCTGCTGGTGACGGCCGTGGAGCGGCTCAGCACCACCCTGCCGGGGCTGGCCGAGCAGGCCGGCGTACGTTTCGCGGCCGTCGGGGTGGAGCCGGACCCGGCCGGACTGGAGGCACTGACCGAGCTGGTGGAGGCGGGCAGGCTACGGGTCCACCTGCAGCGGGTCTTCCCCCTGGAGAGGCTGGCCGAGGCGCACGACCTGCTGGCCGCGGGGGGTGTGCAGGGCAAGCTGGCGATCACGGTGTGAGCGGACGGCGCCGGTCCCGACCGGGCCGCGGCGGCGCCGCCGGGGCGGGCGGCACCGGGCCCACGGACACCGGGGAGGCCGGGCGGCCGCCCGCGGGGGTGACGCCCGGCCGCCCGGGACGCGCTCCGGGGCGGCCGGTCGGAGGGGGTACCGGTGGAGGAGCGCATCCCTGAGAGCCCCCTGAGGATTTCCACAAGCCCTGCCGGGGGGCCCGCGGATCGTGGAGCATGGAGGCCGAGCACACTCCCCGAGCCGAACGGACGGTGCGCACGATGTCCGCAACGCCGACGCCCGACGAGTCCGCGGCCCGCGGAGCCGGGGTCCCGCCCGCCGCGGGGCGGCCCGTCCGCTGCCCGGCCTGCCGCCGGGAGCACCTGTACCAGTCGCCGCTGCTGCCCTGTCCATGCGGTGCCTCCCTGAAGGTGCCCCTGCTGCGCGGCGGGGTACCGGTGCAGGTGCGGTTCCGCTCCTGGGAGGACTCCTGGCTGGCGATGCGCTGCCCGCAGTGCGGACGGTCCGACCAGTGGCCGCAGCCCGAGTTCACCTGCAACTGCGGTGCCACGGTGCGGCTCCCGGTGGACCATGCGCCCCGGTCCGGCGGCGGCGCGGTGCAGGGGCCGCCACCCCTCGCCGTACCGCCGTCCGCACCCGCCGCGGCGCCGCGGCAGCAGGCCGCGGTCCGGCAGCGCCCGCCGTTCCGGCCGCATCCGGTGCGCACCTCGGAGGACGCGGTGATGGCGGCGGCGCGCTTCCTGGAGTGGCTGGGCTTCGGCGGACTGGAGCTCTCCGAGGCCCAGGAACGCGACGGCGTCCGGCTGCTGGGCAGCCGGCTGGTGGCCCAGGTGGACACCTGGACCGAGCCGGCCGATCTGCGGGCCGTGGAGTGCCTGTGGCTGGGCACCCTGCACGCGGCCGACGCCGTGGCTGCCATGTTCACTCTTTCGGGTTATTCACGGGAGGCGCTGGTGCGGGCCGAGCAGCTGCTGGTGGCGCTGTTCACGCTGGACCTCGCGGGGGTGCCGCAGCCCGCCAATGACGCGGGCCGCACGCTGCTGCGCACCGGTTCCACATCCTGATCTCAGTCGTCGCTGGTCAACGGGGTGTCAGAAAACCGGCCCCGTTCGTGATCTGGCGCACAAGCTCGTCCGCATGTTGAAATTCCGCATCGGCGGTCCCTGGTGCCGGACACCGCGCACGAGGAGGTGGCGTTGTCGGAGCACGAAGCAGCCCCGGTCGGCCCGTGGCGGGCGCTCCCGAGAGCACCCGCAGGCGGCGGCGACGCGGTGTGGCGGCTGCGCTCACGCGCGTGCTGGACGGAGGCTGCGGAGCTGCTGGCACCGCTCGCCGGGCGGGATCCGTGGGCGGCGCTGCGGCGCGCCGAGCTGCTGATCGAGCAGTGCCTCTACACCGCGGCCGGCTGGGAGGCGGCGGAGACGGCGCTGCGGCAGGCCGAGGCGGCCGCCCGCAACCCGGAGCAGCGGGCCGCCGCCGCGTGCGAGCGGGGGTTTCTGGCGTACACGGCGACACTGCTGGGCGTGCGGGACCGGGCGGACGAGGCCAAGGCGGCGCTGGGCCGCACCTCGGCCCTGCTGGCCCCCGACGCCCCGGGTCGCCCCCTGCTGGACTTCCGCCGGGGATTGGTGACCGAGAACCTGCTCCATGACCCCACCGCCGCAAGGACCGCCTTCACCCGGGCACATGAGGGTGCGTCAGAACGCGGCGACGATCTGCTGCGCTCGCACACCTCCCGGCATCTGGCGGGGCTGGCGCTGGCGGAGGGCGACCGGGCCGCGGCCCGGGAGGGGTTCACGATGTCGCTGCGGCTGAGGGAGCAGCTGGGGTTCACCGTGGGGGTGGCGCCCGCGCTGGTCTCCCTGGCGGAGGCGTCCGACGCGGCCGAGGCGATCCGGCTGCGGGCCGAGGCGGCGCGGCTGGTGGGGGCGCTGGGCGGGGTGCCGGTGTGGCTGACGGGGCTGCTGTCGGGCGGCGGCGCGTCCGGGGCGCTGCCGCGGATGGCCGGACAGCCCGCGGTCGAGGAGCGGCAGGGCGCGGAGGCGGCCGACGGCAAGGTCAGCTAAGGTTAGCCTTACCTGTCCGAGCCGTTGTCTCCTATCGACGGGCCACTGCGCCATGCACACCGCCGCCATCACCCTGCCCTCGCGCGCCTCCCTCGCGGACGACCTCCCCTGCGCCGGCGCCTACGCCCGGCTGGCCGAGGTCCTCCCCGGCCTACGGGTGGAGCCGACCGGGCCGCGTTCGGGCGGCGGCTGGATCACGGCGGCCGAGATCGCCGGGGATCCCCGTGTGCCGGCCCGGCTGGTCGCGGAGGAGGAGCAGCGCGGCCTCGCGGACTACGGGGAGCCGCTGCGGCCGGATGTCGCGGCCGGATTCTCCCTGCACCGCTACGCCTGGTCGGCCTGCCTGCTCTTCACCGTGCCGTGGTTCCTGGAGCGCAGGGTGCCCCGGCTGCCGGTGACCGCGGTCTCGGTGAACCGCGCCGGGGGGCGGATGGCCGTCCGGGTGGACTCCTTCGCCTGCCTGCCCGGCGACCCTGCGGCGGGGCTGCCCGGCGCCCGGGTGGTGGCCGACGAGGCGGCGCTGCGGGCGAAGCTGCTGGCGGCGCTGACGGAGCATCTGGAGCCGCTGCTGGCGGCCTTCCGGCCACGGCTGCGGCGCGGCCCGCGGACCCTGTGGGGGATGGCCACCGACGAGGTGGTGGAGGGACTCTGGTACGTCGGCGGTCTGCTGGGCGAGGAGCAGCGGGCGGCAGCCGAGCTGGACCTGCTGCTGCCGGGTTCCACCGCACCGTTCGCCGGCGGTGCCGGGTTCCGGATGCTCGACCAGGGGCCGGACCGGGCTCCGATGCGCACCCGCACCCGGGTGACCTGCTGTCTCTACTACACCGTGCGTCCCGCCGAGGTGTGCTTCAACTGCCCCCGCAGCTGCCGGGACCCACAGCCGACAGGCCGGACCGACAAGTAATACATAATCCCTCAGAGTCCCCCGCAATGGTGGATTGACACCGAATCAGCCGTGCATCCGCGCATCCTCCGCCAGGATGGTCCGCCATGAGACTCTCCGACTTCCCGGCCGTCTGGACCGCGGCGGGCGCCGCGGCGCTGGTGGTCGTCGGCGCGCTGCTGGCCTTTCTGCGCACCCGCGGCGGCGACACCCGGGCCGGCAGCGATTCCTGGGAGCGCAGCGAGGAACGGCGGCGGCGCAAGGAGATGGTGTACGGGATCGCCTCGTACACGCTGCTCTTCTGCTGCGCCGCGGTGGCTGCCGCGCTCTCCTTCCACGGGCTGGTGGGCTTCGGCACCCAGAACCTCAATCTGTCGGGCGGCTGGGAGTACCTGGTTCCCTTCGGCCTGGACGGGGCCGCGATGTTCTGCTCGGTGCTGGCGGTCCGCGAGGCCAGCCACGGGGACGCGGCCCTGGGCTCACGGATGCTGGTGTGGCTGTTCGCCGCCGCGTCCGCCTGGTTCAACTGGGTGCACGCCCCACGCGGCGGCGGCCATGCGGGCGCGCCGCAGTTCTTCGCGGGGATGTCGCTCTCCGCGGCCGTGCTCTTCGACCGGGCGCTGAAGCAGACCCGCCGGGCGGCGCTGCGCGAACAGGGCCTGGTGCCGCGTCCGCTGCCGCAGATCCGCATCGTGCGCTGGATCCGGGCGCCCAGGGAGACCTACGCCGCCTGGTCGCTGATGCTGCTGGAGGGGGTGCGCAGCCTCGACGAGGCCGTCGAGGAGGTGCGCGACGACCGCCGGGAGAAGGCGGCCGACCGGGAGCGCCGCCGGGTCGCCGACCGGCGCGAGCGGGCTGAGATCCGCGCCCTCAGCCGGTCGCACGGGGGATGGGGCCGCCCACGCGGACAGCGCCCGGGGGTGCCCGTGCTGCAGGCGGCGGGCGAGCCGGGTGGGTACGACCAGGTCGGCGCGGAGCCTGCCATAGCCGCGCCCGCCGGGGGGCCGGAGGCCGCCGCGACGGCCGGGGCCGGGGAGCCGGGGCCCGCGACGGCCCGGGCTGCGAGGCCGGCGCGCACCTTCGACCTCAGCGCGGAGGACGACACCCTGACCCTGCCGCGACTGGACTCCTCGGACGCACTGGGATCCCTGGACTCACTGGAGCAGAAGCTCAAACACCTTGAGCAGCAGCTCGGTTGACCGGCCGCCCCGGGGCGACCGCGAGGACCGCGGTCACACCGGGGCGGCAGCGGTGAGCTCGAACCACATCCGCTTGCCGCTGCCGCGCGGCTCCACACCCCAGGAGTCGGCGAGCGCCTCCACCAGCATCAGGCCCCGCCCCGAGGAGGCCTGCTCGCCGGGGGTGCGCCGGGTGGGCCACTGGTCGGAGTCGTCCTCCACCTCCAGCCGGAACCGGGCCGGCCCGGCCGCGTCCCGGTAGAGGCGCGCGGTCACCATGGCGTCCCGGTCGGTGTGCACCAGGACGTTGGTGATCAGCTCCGAGGCCAGCAGCTCGGCGGTGTCGGCCAGCTCGGGTACGCCCCAGCGGGTGACCGCGTCCCTCAGTTCACCGCGCACCTCGGAGATCCGGGCCAGGTCGGCCTGGCCGATCCGGCGGCGCAGCTGCAGTTGCGGCACACCGCCGACGGGACCGTCCCAGCGCATCAGCAGCAGCGCGATGTCGTCCTCGCGCTCGGCGGAGTCGGCGGCCTCGGCGGCGATGCGGTCGGCCAGCACCTCCAGCGGCTCGACTCCGTCGGCGCGGTCCGGCAGCGGCTCGCCGACGAGCCGGCGGAGCCGTTCGATGCCCTCGTCCAGGTCGACGGCGCGGGCCTCGACCAGTCCGTCGGTGGTGAGCAGCACCACCTCGCCCGGGTCCAGGGTGAAACGGGTGACCTGGTACTCCTCCTCGGGCGCGATGCCCAGCGGCAGACCGCCCACCACCGGTTGCACCACGGTGGAGCCGTCGCTGCGCCGCACCACCGGATCCAGGTGCCCGGCCCGGACGGCGTAGACCACGCCGTACTCGACATTGACCTCGGCGTAGGTGCAGGTGGCGAAGTGGCCCGTGTCCAGGTCCGCGAGGAAGCGGGAGGCCCGTGCCATCACCGCGGCCGGCGGATGCCCCTCGGCCGCGTAGGCCCTCAGCGCGATCCGCAGCTGACCCATCACTCCGGCGGCATGCACGTCGTGGCCCTGCACATCACCGATCACCAGCCCGACATGGCCGCCGGGCAGCGGCACCACGTCGTACCAGTCGCCGCCGATCTGCAGACCGGTGCCGGCCGCGAGATAGCGCACCGCGGTGGTGGTGCCCGGGACGGGCGGCACCCGGCGGGGAAGCATCACCCGCTGCAGCCCCGAGGCCAGCTCGTGCTCGGCGTCGTGCAGGCGGGCCCGGGCGAGCGACTGGGCGACCAGTCCGCCGAGGGTGGAGAGCAGCGTCCGGTCGTCGCCGTCCAGCTCGCGGTCGTCCTCGAAGCTGATCAGGCAGACCCCGATCGGCCGGCTGCCCGCGACCAGCGGCAGGAACGCCCAGGAGCTGCGGCCCAGCGGACGCACCCGGGGCCAGGCCTGCGGATAGCGCTCCCGGTACTCGTCCCGGCTGGCGATGAAGACCGGCGTGCGGGTACGGATGGCGTCCGCCGCCGGGTGGTTCGAGTCCAGCGGGGTGCGGTCGTAGGGTGCGATCGCCTCGGCGCGGTAGCCGGTGGCGCCGAGGATCTGCAGCCGCCCGTTCTCCAGCGCGGCCAGGACCAGGCCGTCCGGCGGACGCCCCGGCAGCGGCAGTTCGGTGAAGACCCGGGCGACGTCCCGGACCGTGACCGCCTCGGACAGGGCCCGGGCCGCCTCCTTGATGAAGCGGGTGCGCTCCTCGCGCAGCACCGCCATCCGGTCGGCACGGGTGCGCTTGTGGAGTTCGGCGGTGGCGTCCCAGACGAAGCCGACCATCCGGGAGGCACGGCCCTCGGCGTCGGCCAGCACCCGGCCGCGGAAGCGGACGGCGTGCAGCTCGCCCCCGGGGTGGACGGTGCGGTAGTAGGCGCCGCACTGGCCGAGTTCGGCCACCGCCCGCTCGACGCGGCGGCGCACCACTGGGGCGTCCTCGGGGTGGAGCAGCGCCAGGAAGGCCTCGGAGGAGCGGTCGAAGCGGTCGGGATCCAGGCCCAGGATGCGGCAGGCGCGCAGATCGCCCTCAAGCAGGTCCCGGCGGATGTCCCAGTCGAAGGAGCCGATGCCGTTGGCAGCCATCGCCGGTTCCAGCCACTCCGGGGCCGAGTCGGCGGTGGGGATCGGGACCCCCCGGGAGGCGGCGGCCACATAGGCACCGCGCAGGGCCCGGTCCCGGGCTCCACGTTCACGCTCGCGCACGCTCTGCTCCGGGGGACGGAACGGCGGTCGGCGGGCAGGCCCCTGTGGCTCGGGCTCAGTCGCCATGGTTCTCCTGCCGCTCCCTGTCGACGCGGCCCGGGCCGGACCGCACACATTCTCTTCATCCTCGCGGATGTTCGCCCGAGCGGCAATGCCGGTCACCTCGCGGTCTGCCGCACATCCGAACAGGTGCGCCGGGCGCACCGTCATCGAGGCTAACCCAGCCGGAGGCGGGGCGCGCCGGGCGGCGCAGCCGCACCCCGACCCGGGCGGGAGGTGGTGGCGGGGGCGCAGACGGAACTGGTG
>NZ_LIQR01000464.1 GCF_001418575.1 Peterkaempfera griseoplana | reverse complement strand
GGGCGGGGGCGCCCGCCACGACGAGGGGGACCGTCCCCGGGGCCGCCGGGCGCGGGCCCGCGGCCTCGTACCCGGTGAACAGCTCGGCGAGCCCGGCCGGGGGCTCACGCCAGCCCGACGGCGTGGGGGCCTGCTGGCGGCGGCCGATGCGCAGGGAGCGGAGCTTGGGCAGCCCGGTGCGGCGGTGCAGGTCGGCAGTGGAGAGGCCGATGCGTACGGAGGTCCAGTCCTCGCCGGTGCGCTGGGCGACCATGGCGCGCAGCACCAGACTGCCGGTGTCCGCATCCTGACGGTGACTCAGCCGGTAGGCGGGCACCCAGACCGCACCCGGCACCCGGTACTCGACTTCGACCTGCAGGTCCGCCTCCGGGTCGGCGCTTCCGGTGAGGGTCAGGACGGCGGTGAGAGCGGTCTGCACCGGAGCCGACGGTGCGTCGGTGGAGGCCCGGGAGAGCCGGTCCTCTGCGGTCTCCAGGGCGTGCTCGGCCAGCCGCAGTGCGTCCTCCAGCTCGGCCAGCCGGGCGTGCAGGCCGGTGAGCCGCTCGTCCACGAACCCGGCGAGACCCAGCCAGGCCTCCACGGGGGTGCGCCGGTGCCCGTCCTCCCGCCTGCGCGGCGGGGCCACCGGGCGCAGGGCGGCGACCTCCCGGACCCGGTCGAGCTGCCGGTCGAGGCGCTGCCGGGCGGCGTCGCACTCGTCACGCAGCCGCTCGGCCTCGCGGTGCAGTTCGGGCAGCTGCCCGGGACGGTACAGCTCGGCCCCGACCTCGATCCGGGCTTCGGTGACCCGTACCGCGGGGTCGTTCAGCACCCGGGCGCGGAGCGTGCCGGGTTCCAGGGAGCGCGGCAGTCCGGTCACCCGCACCCGGCCGTCCGGCGGCGCCGAGCCGCGGGCCACCCGGCGGCAGACCGCGCCCTGTGCGTGGACCACCACCGAGTCCAGGGCCGAGTCCCACTCCTGTGCTGCCTCCGCCGCCACCTGGTCCGCCCCCTCGTGCGCCGCCGCAGATCCTCCGGAGCCCGAAGCCTAGCGCCGGGCGGCCCCGCCTGCCGATCTTCGCCGGGGCCCGTGCCCGGGGCCTTCGGTCGGGAGGGGGCGCACCCGACACCGAGGGCCTGGAGACCGTCCGCGGCCCCGCTCACGGCAGGGCCCGCCCGCTGTGCCCGGACCCGGCGGACAACCGCGGCAGCATTGACCTTCGACCCGGGGCGAAGGTCTGGCGTCGCGGATGTGACACGGATGCGGATCTCCCAGCTCGCCGAGCGCTGCGGCGTCCCGGCGACGACCCTGCGGTTCTACGGGAACGCGGGACTCCTGCCGGCGTCCCGGACACCGGCGGGCTACCGCCTGTACGGCGAGGACGCCGTCGAGCGGCTGGCGTTCATCGGCCCGTTCGCCGGCGGCCCCGGCGTCGCCGCCCTCACGCCGGCACACAGAGCCATGCCAGGCCTGCGGCGGCCAGGTAGGCGAGCGCGCCGACGGCCATGCCGGTGCGCAGCCCGGCGCTGTAGTCGCCGGCCGTGGCGAGCAGGCTGCCGCCGAGCGCCACGCCGGTGGCGCTGCCGATCTGCCGGGTGGTGTTGAAGAGGGCGGAGGCGGTGCCCGAGTAGGCCGGTGGCGCGGCACCCATCACGGTGGCGGTCCCGCCGGTGAGGGCGAAGGAGGTACCGAACCCCGCGGCCATCATCGGTGCCACCAGCAGCGGGTAGGCGGGGTGGGCTCCCGCCGCGGCCCAGCCGGCCAGCCCCAGGGCCGCCAGGAGCATGCCGGAGATCACCAGCGGACGGTCGCCGGTGCGGCGGCTCAGCCGCCCGGAGAGGACGGAGGCGAACATGGTCATCGCCACGGCCGGGAACAGGGCCAGACCGGTACGGAGGGCGCTGAAGCCCCGCTGGTGCTGGAACCGCAGGCTTGCGGTGAACACCATCCCGTAGAAGCCGAAGTTGAACAGCAGACCGATGACGGCTCCGCCGCTCATCGCACGGGAGCGCAGCAGGCTCAGCGGAAGGGCCGGGGCCCGGGCCAGCCGCTCGCGGAACGCGAACGCCGCGGCGGCCGTCACGGCCAGGCCCAGCCCGGCGAGTACCGCCGGATCGGACCAGCCCCGCCGTCCCGCCTCGTTGAGCGCCGCGGTCAGCAGCGCCACCGCCGCCACCACCGCACACTGCGCCGGCCAGTCCAGCGCCCGGGTGGGGCGCCGGGGCGAGCGAGCGACATGGCGCAGCGTCAGTACCAGGCAGGCCGCACCCACGGGCAGGTTGATCAGGAACACCCAGCGCCAGCCCACCGCGGTGACCAGCAGCCCGCCCAGCAGCGGCCCGGCCGAGGCCGCGATACCGGCCATCGAGCCCCACAGCCCGAAGGCCCGGGCGCGTGCGGCAGGCGCCGGGTAGGCCTGCTGCAGCAGGGCCAGCGAACCGGGCACGATCAGCGCCGCACCGAGCCCTTCCAGCAGCCGGGCCGCGACCAGGAAGGGGACGCGCGGTGCGAGCGCGCACGCTGCGGAGGCGGCCGTGAACACCGCCACGCCCCAGCAGAACACCCGGCGGTTGCCCAGCCGGTCGCCCAGTGCGCCTCCGGTGAGCAGGAACCCGGCGAGGACCAGGGTGTAACCATCGGTGATCCACTGAATGCCGGTGAGCGAGGCCGACAGGTCCCGGCCGATCACCGGCACGGCGACATTGATGATCGTCACATCCAGGATCACCATGAAGTACCCGGCGCACACCGCCAGGAGTGGTGCCCGGGACCGCCGCCGCGGCCCGGGGGCCGACCGGGGCAAGTGCATGCACTCACCACTACCACCAGCGAGCCCGGAGGAGCCCCTCGCCATGTCGGGCGCGGCGAAGTCCCGCCCGGTGCCCGGCCCGGCCCGGCCCGGCGCGCGCGGTGAGCCCGGCGGTCGCTCCGGTGGCGCGTGCGGGGGCCTCGGAGCAGACTGGCCGGTATGGGTCCGACCCGTCGTCCGAGGACGCGGCGAGGCCCGTGCCACCGGATCCGGGCGACTCCACGAGACCCTCACGGAGGACCTGATGGACCGCGCGCACCTCTTCGGCCGGACCGGGACACCCCTGGCCGCCGCTGCTGCCCTGCTGTTCACCGTGGCAGCGCCCACCCCGGCCTGGTCCGCCACCGGCACCGTGTCCGTCACCGCTCTCGCGCCGGGTGGTGCGTCCGAGCAGCTGCAGGTGAGCAATCCGGCGGACGGCCGCTGCTACACCGTCAGGGAACTGGCTCCCCGTCTTGCGGGCGCGACGTTCCGGGCGCTGGCCAACGACACCGACAAGGCGATCCACCTCTACAGCGACCTGGCGTGCTCGCAGGATCCGCAGCTGGCCGTCGCCGTCAACCCGGGCGGATCCGTCTCCGGTCTCACGTTCAGCTCGTTCAGGCCCGGCTGACCCCGGACACCTGGCCCCTCCGGCCGCCGCCGGGCTCCGTTCCGGCGGCGGCCGACGCCGCGTGGGCGGCCGGCGGCGCGCACTCGGCCCGGCCGGTGGGGCCACCCCGTGCCGGTACCGGACCGTCCTGCCGCGGGGAGCCCGCGCCGGGTCGGGGTCCCCCCCGTCCGGCGGGTGCCGTACGGCGCCGAGGTGCGGGCCGAGAGCCGGGGGAGAAGCCCCGCCGCAGACCCCGGCCAGGCCGCCCGTGGTCGCCCGGGACGGCCGCCGGGGGCTCTTGACCCACCCGGGGAGCCGCTCCAGACTCGCTCAGCAGAAGTGTCCCCTCACCGTTCCGCCGTTCTGTGCATCACCGGACGGACTCCGGCCGGCGCGTTCGCCCTCCTGCGCCTCCCACCCGTGCGGCCCCCCACAGGAAGGCACATCCCGTGAGATCCGTGACACGCGCACTGCTCACGCTGCTGAGCGCGCTCGCCCTGACCGTCGGGCTGGGGCAGCTCCCGGCGTTCGCCGCCGCCCAGCCGGTCACGCCCGGCACGATCTGGACCGACTCCTCCGGCAGTGCGATCCAGGCGCACGGCGAAGGCGTCCTCCAGGTCGGCGGCACCTACTACTGGTTCGGCGAGGACAAGACAGGCGGTTCGGCGTTCCAGAACGTCAACTGCTACTCCTCCACCGACCTCAGGCACTGGACGTTCGTCAACCACGTGCTGACCCGGCAGTCCAGCGGTGACCTGGGCCCGAACCGGGTCGTCGAGCGGCCGCACGTGGTCTGGAACGCGTCCACCTCCACCTATGTCATGTGGATGCACATCGACAGCTCCAGTTACGGCGAGCGCAAGGCGGGCGTGGCGACCAGCGGCAGCGTCTGCGGCACGTACACCTACCGCGGCAGCTCCAAGCCGCTGGGCAACGACAGCCTGGACGACAACCTGTTCCTCGACGGCACCACCGCGTACTTCATGAGCGAGGACCGGACCCATGCGAAGCTGCAGATCTACAAGCTGTCCCCGGACTACCTGAGCGTGGCGTCGCTGGCGAACACCCTGCCGCAGTACGAGGCGCCGGCCATGGTGAAGGCGGGCGGCACGTACTTCCTGTTCGGCTCGCACCTCACCGGCTGGTCCACCAACGACAACCAGTACGCCACCGCGTCCTCGATCACGGGCGCATGGAGCTCGTGGAGGTCGTTCGCGCCGTCGGGCACCAACACCTGCAACTCGCAGACGACGTCGATCCTGCCGGTCACCGGCAGCAGCGGCACCAGCTATCTGTTCCTCGGGGACCGCTGGAACTCCGGCACCCTGTCCGACTCCCGCTACGTCTGGGAGCCGCTCACCCTCAGCGGCACCTCGGCCTCGATCAGCTGCCACTCCGAGTGGACCGTCGACACCTCCACCGGCTCGGTGGCGGTGGTCAACCCGGGCACCACCGGTACGTCGGTCATCCGCGGCGTCCAGTCCAACCGGTGCATGGATGTGAAGAACGCCTCGACCGGCAGCGGCGCGGCGATCGACCTGTACGACTGCAACGGCGGCGGCAACCAGTCCTGGACGCTCAACTCCGCCAGGGAGCTGGTGGTCTACGGCAACATGTGCCTGGACGTACCGAACCAGAGCACCGCGCCCGGGACCAAGCTGGAGATCTGCACCTGCAACGGCGGCGGCAACCA
>NZ_LIQR01000463.1 GCF_001418575.1 Peterkaempfera griseoplana | reverse complement strand
ACACCGGCCCGTGCCGCATAGCCGGTGACCGCGCCCAATCCCAGGTCGGTGGCGGGGGTGAGGGTGGGGAGCAGGGAGGCAAACCGGATGCCGAGTCCGGCACGCCGGGACTCCTCGGCGGCGTACGCGGTGGCGAAGCGGACCATGGCCTTGGCTCCGGCGTATCCGCCGCTGATGGGGGAGCCGCCGATCGCCGCGCCGCTGGAGAGGGTGACCACGGTGCTGCCGGGGGCGAGCGGGAGGGTCAAGGCCTGGCGGATCCAGTGGAAGGCCTGCTGGACGTCGACCTGCCAGTGACGGCTGAACTCCTCCCAGGTGAGTTCGTGGAGCGGTGCGGTCACGGGGGCCGCTCCGGCGTTGAGCACCAGGATGCGGGGGCGGTGCTCGGTCAGCAGCCGCTGGGCGGTGGCGGGTTCCGCGGTGTCCGCGGCGACGGGGACGAAGGAGTCGCCGAGGTCGGCCTGGGTCTTCGCCAGCCGCTCGGGGTCGCGGGCGACGCCGACGACCCTGGCCCCGGTTGCGGCCAGTGCGGCGGCGACCGCCCGGCCGAAGCCGCGGCCGGCTCCGGTCACCAGGGCGGTGTGCTTGTTGTCGATCACTTCGGATGCCATGGGGGTTCCCTCCGAGAAGATGTTCAACCACTTGGTTGAACATAAGTCCCGGACTAATATTTAGCAACATGGTTGAACGTTCGCCCTCGACCCTCGACCTGACCTACGCGGCACTCGCCGACCCCACCCGGCGGGAGATCCTCAGACAGCTACGGCTCACCGAGGCCCGGGTGACCGACATCGCCCGGCCGCTGCCCATGTCGCTGAACGCGGTCTCCAAGCACATCTCAGTCCTGGAGCGGGCCGGCCTGGTGCGCCGGGAGATCCGCGGAAGGGATCACTTCCTGACCGCGCAGCCGGCCGCACTCGCCGAGGCGGAGCGGTGGATCACCGACTACACCGCCTTCTGGGAGCACCGCGTCGACGCCCTGGCCGCACATCTGGAGAGCCGTCAGCAGCACCCCGCACCCGAGGAGCAGGCATGAGCGAGGTCGTCCGGGTCACCCGCAGTCTCAAGGCCACCGCGCAGGACGTCTACGACGCCTGGACCGACGCCGACCGGCTCCAGCAGTGGCTCTGCCCGGGGCCCGGCTTCGTCGCCGAGGCCTCCTGCGACCCCGTGGTCGGCGGACGCTACCGGATCGTCAAGATCCTCGACTGGGGCGCGGACGAGGTCACCGGCGAGTACCTGGTCGTGGAACCGCCGCACCGCCTGGTCTTCACCTGGACCGCGGACACCACCGGAGGCCGGGCCACCCAGGTGAGCGTCACCCTGCGCCCCGACGGCGACACCACCGAGATGACCATCGTCCACGAGCGGCTCCCCGACCGCGGCCGGCGCGAGGGCGCCGCCGCAGCCTGGGCCGATCTGGCCGGCAAGCTCGAGCGCCTGCTGGCCCGGCAGCCCGGCCCCGGTCGCTGAGTCAGCCCCGCACCGCGGTGGCCAGGGCGGCGAGGAAGGCGTCGCTGGTGGCCGGGTCGCGCACCGCGACCCGCAGCCAGTCCCGGCCCAGCCCGGGGAAGGTGTCGCCCCGGCGGACGGCGAAGCCGGCGCCGCGCAGCCGCTCGCGCACCGCCGCGGCGCCGGGAAGCTCCAGCAGCACGAAGGAGGCCGCGGGTTCGCCGTGCACCCGTACTCCGGGGACGGCCGCGAGCCCGGCCAGCAGATGGGCGCGGTGCCGGGCGCCCTCACGGGCGGCCTCCTCCGCCTCGGCCAGCGCACCTGGGGAGCAGCACGCCTCGGCGGCGACCAGCGCCGGGCTGGAGACCGGCCACAGCGGCTGGCTGCGGGCCAACCGGTCCACCAGGGGCGCGGCGGCCAGCAGATAGCCGATCCGCAGCCCGGCCAGGCCCCAGGTCTTGGTGAGGCTGCGCAGCACCACCAGGCCGGGCAGCTCCGACCGGGCGGCCAGGCTGCCCGCCTCACCGGGCACCGTGTCGGCGAACGCCTCGTCCACCACCAGGACGCGGCCGGGCCTGGCCAGCGTGGCCAGTGCGGCGGCCGGGTGCAGGACCGAGGTGGGGTTGGTGGGGTTGCCCAGCACCACCAGGTCCGCGTCCGCGGGCACCCGGCCCGGGTCCAGCCGGAAGCCGTCCGCCGCCCGCAGCAGCAGCCGCTCCACCCGGTGCCCCGCGTCCCGCAGCGCCGCCTCCGGCTCGGTGAACTGCGGGTGCACCACCACGGCGCGGCGCGGCCGCAGCGTACGGGCCAGCAGGACGAACGCCTCGGCGGCGCCCGAGGTCAGCAGCACCTCGCCGGGCGGCCTGCCGTGCCGGGCGGCGACCGCGGCGCGGGCCGCCGTGCCGTCGGGGTACGCGGCCAGACCGTCCAGCGCCGCGGACAGCCGGTCGCGCAGCCAGCGCGGCGGGGTGCCGGCGCGGACGTTGACGGCCAGGTCGGCCAGAGTGCCGTCGCGGACCTCGGCGTCTCCGTGGTGACGCAGATCCGGCTCCCGCGACACCGGGGCCGACGGTCCGTCAGTGCGCATGGCCGTGCCCGTGGTGGTGGTGGTGGTCCGGGTCGTCCGGGTGGTGGTGGGGGCGCTGCACGGCACCCACCCGGTCCTCGAAACCGGGCAGGGCCACGCGGTAGACGCAGGTGTCGCAGTTCATCCGCAGATCCCCCTGCAGCGCTTCGCGATAGCGCTCCAGCACCAGCTCCGCCAGCTCCTCGGTGGCGCCCATCACCCCGGCGCAGCGCACCTCCACCGCGGGGTGGGCGGCGGCCCACTCGGCGGCCTGCCGCTCCACCCGGTCCGGCAGCACCCCGGTGAACAGGAAGTACGGCAGCACCACGATCCGCCCCGCGCCCAGCCGGCGGCAGCGCTCCAGACCGGCCGCCACATCGGGGTCGGCCAGGGAGACGAAGGCGGTCTCCACCCCGGCGAGTCCGCGGCCCTCCCACAGCAGCCGGGCGGCCTTGTGGACCTCGGAGTTGGCGTCCGGGTCGGTGGAGCCCCGGCCGACCAGCAGCACCGTGGTGGCGGCGCGGTCGGCCCGGTCCAGCACCTCGTCCAGCCGCCGCTCCAGCACGGACAGCAGCGCCGGATGCGGGCCGAGCGGACGGCCGTAGCGATAGGAGATGCCGGGGTGGCGCTCCTTCTCCCGGGCCAGCGCCGCCGGTATGTCGCCCTTGGCGTGCCCGGCGGAGACCAGCACCAGCGGCACCGCGGCGAACCGCCGCACCCCGGCGGCCACCAGCTCCGCCACCGCGTCGGCCAGCGGCGGCGGCGACAGTTCGATGAAGCCGCCGCCCACCGGGACCCCGGGCAGCCGGTCGCGCAGGCCCGCGGTGAAGGAGCGGAACGCCTCGGCGCCTGCGTCGTCACGGGTGCCGTGTCCGACGAGCAGCAGCGCGGGCGGCTGGGGTGGGGTCACGTCAGGTCTCCAGAGGTCGGGAGGAGGGGGGTCACTGCTGCCAGCGGTAGCCGCGCGGGGTGACCATGCGGCCGGCGACCCGGCGGGTGGCCGTGTTGCCGACGGTGACCACGGTCGTCATGTCGACGGTGGTGACGTCCAGTTCGGCGAGGGTGGTGACGGTGTGCCACTGGTCGGCGCGGGAGACGCCGTGGGCGACCCCGACCGGGGTCTGCGGGGTGCGGTGCGCCGCCAGGATGTCCAGGGCCTTGGGCAGCTGCCAGTCCCGGCCCCGGCTGCGGGGGTTGTAGAAGGTGACCACCAGGTCGGCCTCGGCTGCCGCCCGTACCCGACGCTCGATGACCTCCCACGGGGTGTGCAGGTCGGAGAGGGAGATCGAGACATGGTCGTGGCCCAGCGGGGCGCCCAGCAGCGCCGCCGCGGCCAGCGCCGCGGTCACCCCGGGCACCCCCACCACGTCGATGTCGTCGCCGGCCTCGGCCAGCGCGGGCGACGCCATGGCGTACACCCCCGCGTCGCCGCTGCCCACCAGCGCCACGGCCAGGCCCTCCCGGGCGAGGCGCACCGCGGTGCGGGCCCGCTCCTCCTCGGCGCCCAGGCCGGACTGCTCGATGCGGGTGCCGGGGCGCAGCAGGTCGCGGATCTGGTCGAGGTACTGGTCCAGGCCCACCACGACCGAGGCGCGGCGCAGTTCGGCGCGGGCCCGGGGGGTGAGCAGGTCCCGGGCGCCGGGGCCCAGGCCGACCAGGGCGAGCCGGCCGCGCACCGCGCGGCGGGCCACCGCGACGGTGCACATCGCGGGACGGCCCACGGGCTGCGACTTGCGCTTGGGCACCAGCAGCACGCCGCCGGGCGCGGAGGCCAGGGCGGCGGCCTCGGCCACGCTGGGGGTGCCGACCGCGGCCAGCGGCGCGGCGGAGGGGTTGGGCACCGGGACGGCGGCCAGGACCTCCGCGCTGTGGGTGGTCACCGGCACCCCCAGCCGCCGGGCGGCCTCCAGGATGCCCTCCTCGTCGGCCTTGGCCTCCACGGTGGCGAGCCGGGCGACGGAGGCCGGTGACAGCCCGGCGCCCGCGAGCGTCTCCGCCACCAGCTCCAGCACCTCCCCGGCGGTGACCCCGCGGCTGGCGCCGACGCCGACCACCAGGGAGGCGGGGCGCAGGGTGGCGGCGGTCCCGCCGCCGGTGCGTACCCGGTCGCTGATCCGCAGCACGGGCGCGTCCGCGGGGGCGTCCGCGTCCACCCAGGAGGGCAGCGCGGGCAGCGGGTACGGGCGGTCGGCCTCCAGCCGTACGGGGGAGCCGTCCAGGATCGCCCGGGAGACCGCGGCCACCTCGCCCTCCACCGGCAGGCCCAGGGTGTCCAGGCCGGGGATGCCCGTGGCGTCGGTGGCGGTGGTGACCACCGGCCGGGTGCCCAGCACCTCGGAGAGCTGCTCAGCCAGGGCGTTGGCGCCGCCGCCGTGGCCGCCCAGCAGGGGCACCGCGAAGCGCAGGCCCTCGTCCACGCAGACCACCCCCGGGTCGGTGGCCTTGTCCGCGAGCAGCGGGGCGACCAGCCGTACGGCGGCCCCGGCGGCGAGGAAGCAGACCAGCTGCTCGCACTCGGCGAAGGCCCGGCCCACGGCCTCGGCCGCCGGTCCCTCGTACCGGACGGTGCGGGCGGGCCATGCGGCGGCGAGCCGGTCGGCGGCGCGCCGTCCGGCGGCGGTGACTGCGATCAGGCCGATCACTGGGGGAGCCTCCTCGGAGGGCGGTGCGGTGGTGGGCTGAAGGCGGGCCGGGCGCCGCACCGGCGGCCGGACGGCGGCCGGTGCGGGGTCATGGGCGGCTGCCCCAGAGGACGAAGACGGGGTTGGTGGCGGCGAGGCGGCTCACACCGCCCGGCAGCGGGGCCAGCCGGGAGGAGTGCAGCAGCACGCCGTCGGCGGCCAGCCCGGCGGTGTGCAGCGCGTCGCGCACGGCGGGGACGCGGTCGACCGCGGCCAGGGTGACCACCACCGTCCGCCGGGCGCGGGCGGCGCAGTCGCGGACGACGGCGGGCAGGTCGGCGCCGCCGCCGCCGACGAAGACCGCGTCGGGGTCGGGCAGTGCCGTCAGCGCCCCCGGGGCGCGGCCGTGGACCACCGAGACGTCCACGCCGTGGGCGCGGGCGTTGGCCCTGATCCGGGCGACCGCGGCGGCGTCCTGCTCCACCGCGACCGCCGCGGCGCCGAACCGGGCGCACTCCACGGCGACCGAGCCGCTGCCCGCGCCGACGTCCCACACCAGCTCGCCGGGCCGGGGCCCGAGCCGGGCCAGCGCCAGGGCCCGTACCTCGGCCTTGGAGACCATGGAGTCGCGGTGCTCGAAGGCGTCCTCCGGCAGCGCCCACCCGGCCGGTGCCCCGCCGTGCCCGGCCAGCGCCCGCACGGGGCCGACACCGGCCCGGGGGGCCAGGCAGAGCACCAGGTTGACGGCGGGCCAGTCGCGGGCGGCGGCTTCGGCCAGGGTCAGCTCCTCGACCCGCTCCGCGGGCCCGCCCAGGTCGGAGGCGACCACCAGGCGCCGCTCGATGCCGGGGGTGCGCAGCAGCTCCGCCGCGAGTTCGGCGGGGCCGGCGCCCGGAGCGGTCAGCACCGCGGTCTTGGCGTGCGCCCGGCAGAGGTTGTACGCGGTGTGCGGGGCCCGGCCGTGGGCGCTCACCACCACGGCGTCGTCCCAGGGCAGGCCCAGCCGGGCGAAGGCGTGCGCCACCGACGAGACGCCGGGCCGCACCTCCAGCCGCTGCGGGCCGAACCGCTCGCCCAGCGCCCGGACGATGCCGAAGAAGCCCGGGTCGCCGCTGGCCAGCACCACGACCCGGGCGCCCGCGCGGGCCGCCTCCTGCTCCATGGCGTCCAGCGCGGGCGCCAGCGGCCCCAGGACGACCCGGCGGGCCCCGGCGGGCACGGCGGCGGACTCCAGGTGCCGCCGGGCGCCGGCCACCAGGGTCGCCGCCGACAGCACGGCGGCGTCCTCGGGCGGCAGCGGGTGGCGGCCCCGTCCGAGGACCGTGATGAGGGAGGTCATCGCGGGTTCAGCGCTCCGCGGGCGGCGGCGCGGCGCTCGCCCCCTCGGTGCGCAGGGTGCGCCGGGCACGCCGGTCCGCCTTGCGGAAGGTGTGGAAGTGGCCGGGGTGGTAGAGGTGCGAGCGGGTCCCCTCGGCGCCCAGCGCGGGGCCCACCAGGAACAGGGTGTGCTTCCACAGCCGGTGCTCCTTGACGGTGGCCTCCAGGGTGCCGACGGTGCAGTGCAGCACCAGCTCCTCCGGCCAGGTCGCCTGATGGGCCACCACCACCGGGGTGTCCTGCGGGTAGCCGCCCTCCAGCAGCTCCGCGGCCAGCTGCCCGCTGCGCGCCGCCGAGAGGAAGACCGCCATGGTGGTGCCGTGCCGGGCGAACTCCCGTACCTCCTCGCCGGGCGGCATCGGGGTCTTGCCGCCGCCCAGCCGGGTGAGGATCACCGACTGCGCCACCTCCGGCACCGTCAGCTCCCGCTGGGCGATGGCCGCCACCGCCGAGAACGACGAGACGCCGGGCACGATCTCGGTCTCCAGACCCAGCGCACGGCACCGCTCCAGCTGCTCCTGCACCGCGCCCCACAGCGACGGGTCGCCGGAGTGGATCCGGGCCACCCGCAGGCCGTCGCGGGCCGCCTCCTCGTACAAAGCCAGCACGTCCTCCATGGGGACCAGGGAGGAGTCCACGATCCGGGCGCCCTCACGGGCGTGCTCCAGCACCTCGGCCTGCACCAGGCTGGCCGCCCACACGACCGTGTCGGCCGCCGCGATCGCCCGTGCCGCCCGGAAGGTCAGCAGGTCCGCCGCGCCCGGCCCGGCACCGACGAAGGTCACCTTGCCGCGGGTTGCACCGGTCACAGCTTGCTCCCTCGTTCGCCCCGCGGCGCGGGGCAGATCAGGGTGGACAGATAGGGCTGCGGGGAACCGTCCAGTTCGGCCGCCGGACGGATGGACTCCTCCGGCAGGCCCAGCGAGGAGCCCCACACCGCGCCCGGGGTGCGCCCGGTCTCCCGCAGGGCCGCGGTGACCTCGGCGGCGATCCGCCCGAACTTGTACGCCACCACCGTGCCGGGGCCCGCGAGGGCCTGCCGCAGCACCGCGGAGCCGGCGGTGACCGGCACCAGGGTGAGCGGCTCCACGCCCTCGGCCAGCACCGTGCCGCTGCGCGCGGCCAGGTCCTGCATCGCGGTGATCCCGGGGACGGTCTCCACCGCGGTGTCCGGCAGCGACCGGCGGACCGTCTGGGCGAGGTAGGTGAAGGTGGAGTAGACGTTGGGGTCGCCGATGGTCGCGAACGCCACGGTGCCGCCCTCGCCGGCCTCCCGCAGCAGGCCGGCGACCCGCTCCCCGGCGGCGTCCCAGGCCGCCTCACGGCGGGCCCGGTCGGCCCGCTCGTTGAGGCCGAAGACCACCCGGACGACCTTGTGCGGGTCCGTGTGGTGCAGCACCGTCGCCTCGGCCCGGCCCCTCTCCCCGCTGTCCATCACCGGGACGACCACGAACCGCGCCTCGCGCAGCACCCGGACGCCCTTCACCGTGACCAGCTCCGGATCGCCCGGACCCATCCCCACGCCGACCAGGCGCCGGCTCATGCGGAAGGGCCCGTACGGGGGAAGAGGGCAGGCCGCGCCGCGGCGGCATGCGGAACACGCATGACGGAGTCCTCACTCGGGGTCCTCGCCCCGGTCGACGTGACGGCGGCCAGAGTCTCCTGGCTCCCGGATCGGCACACCCCCGGGCCTTCCAACCGCATGTGCACGGCCGTGGCAGACTCCCGCAGACGCTGCTGCGGGGCCGAGGGTGCTCCCCGGTGACAGTGGCGGGACCGCGCCGGATTCGCACCGGACTTCCTCGTCAATGCCGCCGTGTATGGCCCGGAAATCCCATCACGCGCCCGGCTGCCCGGTCAACAACGCCCCCTGTGGTGTGCGCCGCACCCGGCCGCGGCGGGGCGGCCGGGTGGTGATGTGCGGCACACCGCCCCGCCCCCGCGGGCCGCCGCCGGGGGCGGCCGAAGGGGTGGAGGCCCAGCGTGCGGGGCGCGTCGCGAGCCGCCCGGAAGAGGGAAGTCACTGCTCCTTACGGGTGTCTGATTCACCCCGATCGGAACCTGATTGCGAGCCGTCACGTCCTCACCTCAGGTGCGGAGCCGATTCGGTGCGTCCGAGGGGGCGCGCGGAGCCGCCGGCGGAAAGGCCTGTGGGGATGGAGCTGACGAGCGGAGCGTTCCTGGCGCTCATCACGGCGGCGCTGGTGCTGCTCACAGCGACGGTGCTGACGGTGTGGAACCGGATACCCGGTCCGCGGGCGGTCCGCTACGGCGGCAGACTCGGCCTGCTGGTGCTCAACCAGGCGGTCGCGGTCCTGGTCGCTCTGGTGTGGCTGAACAACACCTATGCCTTCTACGAGAGCTGGGACGACCTGCTGGGCACCAACGGCAACCAGGTCGCGCTGGGCCCGGACGGCGGCTCACCCGCGGTGGGCGCCTCGGCGCTCGGCCGGGGGCTGCCCGGCGGGGCGCGGCCGGTGCTCTCCTTCAGGCCCTTCAAACGGCAGGTGATGGAGGCCACCGCGGTCGGCCCGCACTCCAGGCTGCGCGGTGAGCTCTATGTCTGGCTGCCGCCGCAGTACCAGGAGGCCGCCTACCGCACCAAGGCCTTCCCGGTGATCGAGCTGCTGCCGGGTCAGCCGGGGTCGCCGCGCACCTGGTTCGGGCCGATGGATGTGGACCGCACCCTGTCGGGGCTGATCGCGGCGCAGCGGGTGCACCCCTTCATCCTGGTCTCCGCCACCATGAACTACACCGGGACCAAGGACAGCGGCTGTGTGGACGTCCCGCACGGCCCCCGGGTCGACACCTGGCTGACCAAGGACGTCCCCTGGCTGGTCGAGCACAGCCTGCGGGCCGCGCCCGACGCCCGTCACTGGGCGCTGATGGGGTACTCGGCGGGCGCCTACTGCAGTGTCGACCTGACGGTGAAGCACCCCGGCGTCTTCCACGCCGCGGTCAGCCTCTCCGGCTACAACGCTCCGGAGTCCCCGTTCGTGGTCCGCAGTCCGGCGCTCCGCGCCGCCAACAGCCCGGTGCTGCGGCTGCGCCGGATGGCGGTCCAGCCGGACATCGCGCTGCTGCTGGCGGGTTCCCTGCAGGACGGCCGTACGGTGGCGGACGCCCGGACGCTGCTGGCCGAGCTGTCCCGTCCCGCGCACGGCACCACCCTCACCGTCGCGCACGGCGGCCACAACACGGCGGTGTGGGCGGCGATGCTGCCCACCGCGCTGGAGTGGCTGAGCCGCAACACCCCCGGTCCGGTGCCGGAGCGGGGAGGGGTGGGGGCGGTGCCGCCGCGGCACCGGAGTGTGCCGGGCCGGGTGGTGCACGCCGCGCCCGCTCCGGGGCGGCTGAGTGCGACCCCGTCCGCGGCCTCGGTGGTGGCCCGCGGCTGAGGCCGGGTGCGGTGCTGGCGCGGCGGCCGGGTGGAGCCGCCGCGCCGGTCTGGGATGGCGCGGGATCAGGCGGCGGTGCGGGCGCCGCCGGTGGGGGGAGCCGGGGGGCGTGACGCCGTGCCGTCGGCGGTTGTCCGCGGTGC
Source organism: Peterkaempfera griseoplana (assembly GCF_001418575.1). Taxonomy (GTDB): domain Bacteria; phylum Actinomycetota; class Actinomycetes; order Streptomycetales; family Streptomycetaceae; genus Peterkaempfera; species Peterkaempfera griseoplana. Next base: position 10 of record NZ_LIQR01000463.1, on the reverse strand, counting down.
CGCGGTGGGC
>NZ_LIQR01000462.1 GCF_001418575.1 Peterkaempfera griseoplana | reverse complement strand
CCGGGGCGCCGTCGCTGCCGCCGGCGGCGTCCGGGGCCGTCTGCGGCTCCGTGCCGCCCTGGGTGCGGGCGGGCGGCAGCTCCCCCGCTCCGGGCGCTGCGGCGGCCCCGGGTCCCGTGGGCGCTGTGGCGGTGGCAGCGGTGGCAGCGGTGGCGGCTCCGGCGGCCGGGCCGGGACCGCCGGCGTGCCGGGCGTGGCCGTTGACCCGGCGCTCCGTCCCTGCCGCGGCGGCAGCGGGAGGCGTCCGGCGCGCCGGGGTGGCCGGATCGGTGCCCGCGAAGGCGCTGGTACCGGTGGTCACCACCGGGGTGGCGACGGGCAGTGCCGGCCTGGGCGGGACGCTGGTCTGCGCCTCGGCGCCGTACTGGTCGTCGCCCTCCCCGGTGAACGGCCAGAAGCCGGCGTCCGGCTCCGGGCCCTCGACCGTCCAGTCCGGTGCCGGGTGCTGCTCGTCGGAGCCGGAGATGCGCAGCAGCTCGCCCCAGTAGCCGTACTGCTCGTCCGTCAGCCGCTGCAGTTCGACGGTGAGGCCGAGGCCGGGGAGCGCCGTGGGGCCGGCGGTGGCGAGGGTCCAGCGGGCCACCGGGCCGCTGCCGCGTCCCGGCGCCTGGGTGACCACGGCGAGGCAGGTGCGCGGGCGCGCGTCCAGCAGCCGGCCCAGTTCGGCGGGGGTGGTGCCGGTGGGGGCGTGGCCGCAGAGCACGATCTCCGGTGTCCAGGCGTCGTCGGCCCGGCCCCGGCTGCGGGCGTCCCTGGGGTGCGCCGCACCGGCGGTGAGCAGTGCGGAGCGGGCGGTGGCGTCCCGGGCGGCGAGTTCGGCGAGCGCCTCCTCCAGGGTGTCGTGGCGGCGTACCCGATCCGCCATGCCGTCGGCGACGGGCAGGTCGTCGGCGATCCCGACCAGGTGCATGTGCAGCCGGTCGGCGAACGGGCTGTGGGCCAGCTCCAGGGCCAGGGCGCGCAGCACCGCGCGTACCTCGTCGGCGCCGCCGGAGAGGTGGAGGAGCCGCACCGCCTCCAGGTCCACCAGCACCGCGCCGCCGTCGGGGGCCGAGCCCAGGCCGACCAGGCCGGGGTACGGCGCGGCCACCGCGGCGGCCTCGGCGGCGGAGAGCAGGTCGGGCGCGTCGGCGGGGCACCACCAGGCGGTGGAGGCGTGAGCGGCCCGGAAGGGGGCGATGGGCGAGGCCGGGACCGAGAGATGCAGCTCCACGGTGCGGTCCGGGGTGATCCGGACGGCCGTGACGGCCGGCAGCCGCTTGCCGCCGCTGATGGCGTTCCGGGCCAGGGTCCGCAGGGCACGGTCGACCAGGGCGAGCCCGGCGGCGTCCTGACGTGACCTCAGCTCGGCCTCGAAGGCCGCCACCGGCGGCGGCGGCAGGGCGATCCGGTGGCGCGGGCGGCGGCGCTGCTGCTGGCGGGAGCGCCGGGTGGCGACCGCACCGACCAGGAGCGCGGCGAGCAGCACGGTGACGCCGGAGGCGGCGAGCGCTGTCGCGCTGTAGTCGGCGGCGGTGTCCGAGGCGGCGGGTTCTCCGGCGTCCTGGTGGGTGGGGGCGTCCGCGCTAGGGGCCGTGGT
>NZ_LIQR01000461.1 GCF_001418575.1 Peterkaempfera griseoplana | reverse complement strand
CAGCGCCCCGGCGGGCGGCGGGTCGGGCAGGGCCAGCCCGGTGGCGGCGGGATCGCCCCAGCAGGCGGCCTGCAGGGCGAACGGGGTGAGGTCGGCGAGGGCGATCTCAGGCGCCGGATAGGCGGCCGCGCGGGCGTCCTCGGCCTGGTGCCAGCAGCGGTAGACGGTGCCGGGGGCCTCGCGTCCGGCCCGTCCGGCGCGCTGCCGGGCGGCGGCCAGCGAGGCCCGTACGGTGACCAGGGTGCTCAGCCCGCGCGCATGGTCGGTCCGCGGCTCCCTGGCCAGTCCGCAGTCGACGACGGCGCGCACTCCCGGCACCGTCAGGCTGGACTCGGCGACCGAGGTGGCCAGGACCACCCGGCGGCGCTCGGCGGGGGCCAGCACCGCGTCCTGGACCTCGGGCGGCGCCTGCCCGTGGACCTGCAGCACCTCGACGTCCCGCAGTCCGCCCAGCAGGCCCGCGACCCGGGCGATCTCGCCCACGCCGGGCAGGAAGCAGAGCATGTCGCCGGCGCACTCGGAGAGCGCCCGGCGCACGGTCGCCGCGACATGGTCCAGCAGCGCGGGGTCCACCCGGGTGCCGCGGGGCGGCTGCACCGGCCGCGGCGGGGGTGCCCAGACCACCTCGACCGGGTGGGCGGTGCCCTGGGCGGCCACCACGGGGGCGGGGCCGCCGTCGCCGCCGAGCAGCCGTGCCCAGGCGGCGGTGTCGGAGGTGGCGGAGGCGGCGACCAGTCGGAGTCCGGGGCGGAGTGCGGCCCGGACGTCCAGCAGGAAGGCCAGGGCGGTGTCGGCGTCCAGATGGCGCTCATGGCACTCGTCGAGCAGGACGGCGTCGACTCCGGCCAGTTCCGGGTCGCGCTGCAGCCGCTGCAGCAGCACACCCGTGGTGACCACCTCGACCCGTGTGTCCGGGCCGGCCCGGCGTTCGCCGCGCACGCTGGAGCCCACCGTGGCGCCCACCGTCTCGCCGAGCTGCCAGGCCATCCGCCGGGCCGCGGCCCGCACCGCCAGCCGCCGGGGCTCCGCGACGATCACCCGTCCGCTGCCGCCGCCCGGCAGGCCGGGCACCAGTCCGGCCAGCGCCAGGGGCACCAGGGTGGTCTTGCCGGTGCCCGGCGGGGCGCTGAGGACGGCCGCCCCGCGCTCCTCCAGGGCGGCGAGCAGACCGGGTACGGCCTGCCGCACGGGCAGTGCGGCCCAGGGCGGCACCCCGGCGTCGACGGGGCGGGGGCGGTCGGCGGCGGACGCAGGCATGCGGCCAGTCTCCCCGATGGCCCGGTCGGCGTTCCGGGCCGCCGTCCGGGCCTTCTGCCGTGGCGGGGATCAGTCGCGGACGGAGACGAAGACGGCCGTGCCCGGCAGCAGCCGTCCCCGCAGCGGGCTCCAGCCGCCCCACTCCTGCTCCAGGCCCTCGGGCCACTCCGGTTCCACCAGGTCGAGCAGCCGGAAGCCGGCGCCGACGAGTTCGCGGACCCGGTCGCCGAGGGTGCGGTGGTGCTCGACGTAGACGGCGCGGCCCTGCTCGTCCTGCTCGACGTAGGGGCGGCGGTCGAAGTACGAGGAGAGCGCGGTGAGCCCCTCGGGGCCGGGCTCGTCGGGGAAGGCCCAGCGGATCGGGTGGGTGACCGAGAAGACCCAGCGTCCCCCGGGCCGCAGCACCCGGTGCACCTCGCGCATCAGCCGGGCACTGTCCGCGCTGAAGGGGACGGCGCCGTAGGCGGAGCAGGCCAGGTCGAAGGAGCCGTCGGCGAAGGGCAGGACGGCTGCGTCGGCCTGGACAGCGGGGACGGCCGCGGTGGCCCGCCCCGCCGCGATGTGGTCGGCGTCGATCCGGCGGGAGTGCTGGAGCTGGCGGAAGGAGATGTCCAGGGCGACCGGCAGGGCGCCGCGTCCGGCGAGCCAGCGGGAGCACTGGGCGGCTCCGGCGCCGATCTCCAGCACGCGCCGCCCGGTGAGCGCGGCCGGGTCGCCGAGCAGTCGGGCGTCGGCCTCGTCGAGGCCCTCGGGGCCCCAGACGAAGCGGTCGTCGCCGAGGAAGGCGCCGTGTTCGCCCTGGTACTCGTCGGCGTTGCGGTCCCACCAGTGGCGGCTGGCGCGGCTGCTCTCGCCGGGGCCGGCGGGGCGCCGTACGGCGTCAGCGCCGTCGTCCCCGTCGCCCGGCAGGGCGAAATCTTCCTCGAACGGCTTCTTGGCGGGGGTGGTCGGGTGCGTCATCCTGCCCATCGCGTAGGGTTGGGGGTGCGGAAAGCGCCACTGTTTCCGGTCCGGCTCGGTTTCCGAGCAGGGCCGGCGGCGGCATCCGGGGAGCGGGCCACTGCGGCTGCCGTCTCCGACCCGTCAGACGGTCGGAGGTGCGGCAAATGGAGGATATGGCCTGATCCATCACGGCCTCGGCCAACCTGCGCCATCCGGCGTTGACCGTGCCTGGCTGTCCCCGTATGCTACAAGTTGCGCTGCGGGCCTGCGCGCCTCGGACGGAGCAGGTCGCGCTCGCATCTGTCGATGACCCCACGGTCGCAAGTCGGGGTGCCGGTCCTGCATACGCAGGAGGATCCGGTACTCCTCCTCTTGGCTGTCCGGCCCTCGGTAGGAGCGATACGGGCCCTCCGCGTTGCAGTACCTACGACTTCATGTCCGTACCGGAGCCCTTTTCCTAATGACGAGCAGCACCGACTCTTCCCGCACCACCCCGCAGGTGGCGGTCAACGACATCGGTTCCGAGGAAGACTTCCTCGCCGCGATCGACGAGACGATCAAGTACTTCAACGACGGCGACATCGTCGACGGCGTCATCGTGAAGGTCGACCGGGACGAGGTCCTGCTCGACATCGGTTACAAGACCGAGGGCGTCATCCCGTCCCGAGAGCTGTCGATCAAGCACGATGTCGACCCGCACGAGGTCGTCGCCGTGGGCGACAACATCGAGGCCCTGGTCCTCCAGAAGGAGGACAAGGAGGGGCGCCTGATCCTCTCGAAGAAGCGTGCCCAGTACGAGCGTGCTTGGGGCACCATCGAGAAGATCAAGGAAGAGGACGGCATCGTCACCGGTACCGTCATCGAGGTCGTCAAGGGTGGTCTCATCCTCGACATCGGCCTCCGCGGCTTCCTCCCGGCCTCTCTGGTGGAGATGCGCCGCGTCCGCGACCTCCAGCCCTACGTGGGCAAGGAGCTCGAGGCCAAGATCATCGAGCTGGACAAGAACCGCAACAACGTGGTCCTTTCCCGCCGTGCCTGGCTGGAGCAGACCCAGAGCGAGGTCCGCCAGACCTTCCTCACCACCCTGCAGAAGGGCCAGGTGCGCTCCGGCGTCGTCTCCTCGATCGTCAACTTCGGTGCCTTCGTGGACCTGGGTGGCGTCGACGGCCTGGTGCACGTCTCCGAGCTGTCCTGGAAGCACATCGACCACCCGTCCGAGGTTGTCGAGGTCGGCCAGGAGGTCACCGTCGAGGTTCTCGACGTGGACATGGACCGCGAGCGCGTCTCCCTGTCGCTGAAGGCGACCCAGGAGGACCCGTGGCAGCAGTTCGCCCGGACCCACCAGATCGGTCAGGTCGTCCCGGGTAAGGTCACCAAGCTGGTTCCGTTCGGTGCGTTCGTCCGCGTGGACGAGGGCATCGAGGGCCTGGTCCACATCTCCGAGCTGGCCGAGCGCCACGTGGAGATCCCGGAGCAGGTCGTCCAGGTCGGCGACGAGATCTTCGTCAAGGTCATCGACATCGACCTCGAGCGCCGCCGCATCAGCCTCTCGCTGAAGCAGGCCAACGAGTCCTTCGGTGCCGACCCGGCGTCGGTCGAGTTCGACCCGACCCTGTACGGCATGGCCGCGTCCTACGACGACCAGGGCAACTACATCTACCCCGAGGGCTTCGACCCGGAGGCCAACGACTGGCTGCCCGGCTACGAGAAGCAGCGGGAGGAGTGGGAGCGCCAGTACGCCGAGGCGCAGTCCCGCTTCGAGCAGCACCAGGCCCAGGTCATCAAGAGCCGCGAGGCCGATGCCGAGGCTGCTGCCGAGGGTGGCGAGGCTGTCGCCGCTGCCGCCGGCGGTTCCTACTCGTCCTCCAGCGACGAGGGCTCCGGCGCTCTCGCCTCGGACGAGGCGCTTGCCGCGCTGCGCGAGAAGCTGGCCGGCGGCCAGAGCTGATCGCCTGATCGTCTGATCCGAACAGAGCCCCCGAACCGGATGTCCGGTTTGGGGGCTCTGTCGTATATAAGCATGAGATAAGAAGATCATCACAAAGATGTGATCTGCCTCAAAAGGGATGACTATGGGAACCTTCGTGGTTCTCGCCTAGGTTGGAAGGGCGACACCTGACGGGCTTCACCGGCCCCGGAAGCAAGGTCTCCCTATTTATGCTGCTGACCCTCCTGGGGCTGTTCCCACGTCCGCGCCGCCTCCTGCTCCTGCTCATACCCGCCCTCGCCGCCGTGGCGGGCGGCGCCGTCGTCGGCGGGCGCTCACTGCGCCGGCCGCGACGCGGAAGGCAGGCCCGGCGACCGGACACGGGCGTCACCGCGCCCTCCACCGGCGCCCGGTGCCCGCAGGAGAGCGCACCGCCCGCCGCCGGGGGCGAGCCGCCCCGGGAGGCCCCGCCGCGCTGCGGCGGGCTCCTCGCCGCGACCGGGCGCTTCTGCCACCGCCACCGCCGCTGGATCCTGGCGGCCTGGATCGCGGTGCTGGCCACCGGGGTGCTGATCGGCGGCCGGGTCTTCAACAGCGCCGCCACCGGGGCCCAGGCCGCCGGCTCGGAGTCGGCCCGCGGCAGCGCGCTGGTCGCCGCGGCCGATCCCGCCGCAGGGACGGTCACCGCCGTGGTGGACGGCCCCCGGGTGGACGACCCGGCGGTGCGCACCGCCGTCACCGCCGCCGCGCACTCCGTGGCCGCGCTGCCCGGTGTGGTCTCGGTCAGCGACGCCTACAGCGGCCCCGTCCCCGGCTCGGCGCCCGGTTCGGCGCTGCGGGCCGCCGACGGCAGGGCGAGCCTGGTCGTCGTCAGGATGGCCGACGGGAGCAGCGACCGGGCGGTGGACGCGGTCGCCGCACGGCTGGGCTCGGTCCAGCAGGCCGCGCCCGGCAGCAGGGTCACCGTCGGCGGTGACCTGGTGCTCTCCCAGGAGGTCAAGCAGCAGACCGCCAGCGACACCCGGTTCGGTGAACTGGTCACCCTGCCGATCACCCTGGTGGTGATGGTGCTGGTCTTCGGTGGTTTCGCCGCGGCGAGCCTGCCGCTGATCGGCGCGGTGGCGTCGGTCGGCGGCGCCCTGCTGGCGATCTTCGGCTTCAGCCGGGTGATGTCGCTGGACACCAGCGTGCTGCCGATCGCCACCGTGCTGGGTCTCGGCCTGTCGATCGACTACGCCCTGCTGATGGTGAGCCGGTTCCGTGAGGAGCGGGGCAAGGGTGCCTCGGTGGCGGCGGCCGTCGAGCGGACCAGCGCCACCGCGGGTCGCACCGTGGCCTTCTCCGGGGTGACGGTGGCGGTGGCCCTCTCCGGACTGCTCGTCTTCTCCAGCCCCGTCTTCCGGGCCGTCGGCGCCGCCGGCGTGAGCGTGGTGGTGATCACGGTGGCCGCCGGTCTGACCCTGGTCCCGGCCCTGCTGGGTTTCGCGGGACGCCGGATCAAGGCCCCGGCCGAGCCGGTCGCCGACGACGGCTTCTTCGCCCGGACCGTACGGATGGTCCAGCGGCGGGCGCTGCCTGTGGCGCTGGCCGCGGTGGCCCTGCTGGTGGCGGCCGGAGCGCCCTTCCTGACCGCCCGCGCACACACCGCCGGGGCCGAGGTGCTGCCCGCCTCCTTCGCCAGCCGGTCGGTCGCCGACACCGTGCAGCACCGCTTCCCCGCGCAGGTCCCCGCGCCCGTCACCGTCGTGGTGGACGCCCCCCAGGCCGCGGCCCAGCGCTATGCCGCACGGATCGCCGAACTGCCCGGCGTTGCGGGGGTCCGCCCGGCGCAGCAGGCCGCCGAGCACCTCTCCACCGTCGACGTGCTGGTCTCCGGGGACCCCCAGGGCTCCCGGGTGCAGTCGGTGGTCGGGGAGCTGCGGGACCACCGCGACGGGCTGCGTACCTGGGTCACCGGCGACGCCGCCACGGTGGTGGACTTCAAGCAGGAGATCGCCCACCGGGGCCCGATCGCCTTCGCGCTGGTCGCGGCCGGCACCCTGCTGCTGCTCTTCCTGATGACCGGCTCGATCGTGGTGCCCGTGAAGGCGCTGCTGATGAACGTGCTCTCGCTGGGCAGCTCGCTGGGCGCCCTCACCCTGGTCTTCCAGCACGGCTGGTTCAGCGGGCTGCTGGGTTTCCATCCGGCGGGCGGCCTGGAGAGCTATGTGCCGGTGCTGGTGTTCTCCTTCGCCTTCGGCCTCTCCATGGACTACGAGGTCTTCCTGCTGTCGCGGATCAAGGAGCTGCGGGACGAGGGCCACAGCAGCAACCGCGCGGTGGAGCTGGGGCTGCAGCGCAGCGGGCGGATCATCAACTCGGCCGCTCTGCTGATGGTGATCGTCTTCGCGGGCTTCGCGGCGGGACAGATGCTGATGATCAAGGAGATGGGGATCGCCCTGGCGGTCGCCGTCGCGGTGGACGCCACCCTGGTGCGCTGCCTGCTGGTGCCGGCCGCGATGAGCCTCTTCGGCGACTTCAACTGGTGGGCGCCGCGTCCGCTGAAGTGGCTGCACGGCCGGGTGGGCCTGCGTGAGCACGTGGTGCTGCCGCCGTTGCCCTCGCTGCGCCCGCACCTGCCGCAGCTGCCCGCCCTTCCGCAGCTGCCCCCGCAGCTCGCGGCCCGGCTGCCGCACCCCCGGCTGCCCGGGGCGGCCACGGCCAAACCCTGATCCGGGCAGCGGCCGCCGGGGCTCAGCGGGGCGGCGCGGTCCAGCCGTTGGCCTCGGCGATCAGCGCTCCGGCCAGCCGCGCGGAGCGGGTGGCGATCTCCCGGGGCGGCAGGGGCCGGCCGTTCTCCAGCCACCAGGTGACGGACTGCAGCAGGACCGCCGCCAGGACCGCGGGCACCAGTGCGGGCCCGGGCGCGGCGGCCCCGTCCTCGGGCACCTCCAGATGCGTGGTCACCATCGAGGCCAGTGCGGTGCGCATCCGGTCGGCGAACCACGGGCTGCCCTTCCTGCCGAGCAGCGCGCCGTAGAAGCGGTGGCAGGCGTCGATGTGCTCGAAGAACCCCACCCAGCGCTCCAGCGGCGACCGGGAGCCGTCGGCGGCGTCCAGCAGCTCCGCCATCGCCTCGTCGAAGATCTGCTCCACCAGGTGGTACTTGTCGCGGTAGTTGCGGTAGAAGGACGCGCGGCTGACCATGGCCCGCTCGGTGACCTGCCCGACGGTGACCTTGTCGAAGCCGCGCTCCTCGATGAGCTCGACCAGCGCCCCGCGCAGCAGCGTCTGGGTGCGCCGCACCCTGAGGTTCTCGCCCGGCCGAGTCATGTCCCGCCCCCTTGTCCCGACCGGGACACCGCCGCCGGTCTGTTCCTTGTGGCCGTCGCGGCCGGTCGGAAGACTCTGCTGCGGACAGCATGACCGGCTTGGGACACAGTGTCCCGCAGCCCGACAGAGGGAGCATGCCGATGCGCGTCGTCCGGGTCCATGAGTTCGGTCCGCCCGAGGTGCTGCGACTGGAGGAGGCCGAGGCGCCGGAGGCCGTCGCCGACCAGGTGGTGGTGGCGGTGGAGGCCGCGGGGGTGGTCTTCGGCGACATCGTCGTACGGTCGGGGCGGCATCCCTTCCCGGTGCCCTATGTGCCCGGCCTGGAGGTCGGCGGCCGGGTGGTGGAGGTGGGGCCGGACGCCGATCCGGCCCTGCTGGGGCAGTTGGTCGTCGCCGCCACCGCCGACCGCAGCGGCGGCTATGCGGAGCGGGCGGTCGCCGGGAGCGGGCAGGTGTTCGCCGTACCCCGGGGTCTCCCGGTGGAGCAGGCCCTGGCGGTCTTCCAGGCCGGGGCCGTGGCGCTGGGCCTGCTGGAGGTGATGGAGGTCGGGCCGGGTGACACCGTGCTGGTCACCGCCGCGGCCGGCCGGATCGGATCGCTGCTGGTCCAGCTCGCCGCGGCGGCCGGGGCGCGGGTGGTGGCCGCCGCCCGGGGCGCGGCGAAGCTCGACCTGGCGCTGCGGCTGGGCGCGGCCGCCGCCGTCGACTACGACAGCCCCGACTGGGTGGAGCGGGTGCGGGCCGCGACCGGCGGCCGGGGGGCGGACGTCGTCCTGGACGCCATCGGTGGGGAACTCGGGCGTCAGGCCGCGCTTGCCGCCGCCGGGGGCACCGGACGGCTGGGGGTGTACGGCTTCACCTCCGGGAGCTGGACCGACGTGGGATCCGGGGAACTGGCCGGTCGCGGCGTCACCGGGAGCAGGCCGCTGACCCTCGCCTTTCGGCAGCCCGCCGGGGTGCAGCGGGCGCGCAGCGAGCGGGCGCTCGCTCAGGCCGCCGCGGGCCGGCTGGTCCCCGTGGTCGACCGTGCCTTCCCGCTGGAGCGGGCGGCGGCCGCGCACCACCGTCTGGAGCAGCGCCGCAGCGCCGGGGCGGTGCTGCTCACCCCCTGAGCGCTCCCGGTCCGGCGCGACCCTGCCCGCCGCCGGTCGCCCGGCCGCGGACTGCCCGGCCGGGCAGCCCCCGGAGCGGCATACCGGCGAACGGGGGGCGTACGGCGGAGGCGGCTGCCGCAGGTGCCGCACGCTGAGGGAGGATGCGGTGCGAGGAGGGGTCCCCTCGCACCCGGGCGGTCGTGGCCGGCAGCCGTGGCCGCCCCCGGGCGGCGTACCGGTGTGTCGTCCGCCGTCCGGGGCACCCGCGGAGAAGGGCGGGACCCGGAGGATCACGCCGTACGACAGGGAGCAGAGCAATGAACGCGCGCATGCGGGCCGTCGTCCAGGACGACTTCGGCGGCCCCGAGGTGCTGCGGACGGCCGAGGTGGACCGTCCGTCGCCGATCCCCACCGAGGTGCTGGTGCGGGTCCACGCGGCCGGGGTCAACCCGGTGGACGCCAAGACCCGCGCCGGCAAGGGCATGGCCGGCCTGCAGGGCGACCCGCCCCTTGTGCTGGGGTGGGACGTCTCCGGCGTGGTGGAGGAGGCCGGCTTCGGCGTCACCACCCTGAAGCCCGGCGACGAGGTCTTCGGGATGCCCTGGTTCCCGCGCCCCGCCCGGGCCTTCGCCGAGTATGTGACCGCTCCGTCCCGGCACTTCGCCCGCAAGCCCGCGGGACTCACCCACGCCGAGGCGGCGGCGTTGCCGCTGGCGGGCCTCACCGCCTGGCAGGTGCTGGTCGACACCGCCGGGGTGACCGCGGGACAGCGGGTGCTGATCCATGCGGCGGCCGGCGGGGTGGGGCATCTGGCGGTGCAGATCGCCAAGGCGCGGGGGGCCCATGTGATCGGTACCGCCCGCGCGGCCAAGCACGACTTCCTGCGGTCGCTGGGCGCCGACGAGACCGTGGACTACACCGCGGTGGCCTTCGAGGAGGTCGTGCGGGAGGTCGACGTGGTGATGGACAACATCGGCGACGCGGACCATCTGCGGCGGTCCCTGCGGACGCTGCGCCCCGGCGGGCTGCTGGTCGCGGTCCCCTCCGGCGGCGACCCCACCGTGGCCGAGGAGGCCCGGGAGCGGGGTCTTCGGATGACCTCGTTCCTGGTCGAGCCCGACCAGCGGGGGCTGCTGGAGCTGACGGCGCTGGTGGAGTCGGGGCGGTTGCGGCCCGAGGTCGAGAGCGTGCTGCCGCTCGCCGACGCGGCCAGGGCCCACCAGTTGGTGGAGTCGGGCCGTACCCAGGGCAAGGTGGTGCTCGGCGTCGTCTGACCGGAACCGCCGCGGTGGGCCGGGCCGGGCGCCCGACCCGGCCCGCCGCCGCGGCGGTAGCCTGGCCCGATGCTGAGAGTGGGCCTGACCGGCGGTATCGGCGCCGGCAAGAGCGAGGTGTCCGGGCTGCTGGCGGCGCTGGGCGCGGTGATCGTCGACGCGGACCTGATCGCCCGCGAGGTCGTCGAGCCGGGCACACCCGGGCTGGCCGCTGTGGTCGCCGAGTTCGGCGAGGAGGTGCTGCGGCCGGACGGCACCCTGGACCGGCCCGCCCTCGGCAAGGTGGTCTTCGCGGATCCGGCGCGGCTGGCCGCGCTCAACGCCATCGTCCATCCCCTGGTACGGGACCGCTCGGCCGAGCTGGAGGCCGCGGCCGGGGCCGCCGACGTGGTGGTGCAGGACGTCCCGCTGCTCGCGGAGAACGGGCTGGCGCCGCTCTACGACCTGGTCGTGGTGGTGGACGCCCCGGACGAGGTGCGCCTGGACCGCCTGGTGCGGCTGCGCGGCATGGCCGAGGACGAGGCCCGTGCCCGGATGTCTGCCCAGGCCGCCCGCGCGGACCGGCTGGCGGTGGCCGATGTGGTGATCGACAACTCCGGGGCGCTGGCCGAGCTGGAGCCCCGGGTCCGTGAGGTGTGGGAGCAGCTGCGGGCCAGGGCCGCCGCCGACGCCTGAGCGGGCACCGGCCGACGCGCCGCCCGCCGCGCGGACGGCCCGCGCGGCGGGTGTACGGATAACAGGCCTAAGAGGCCGGACCCGGCGTTACCCCCGGTCCGGCCCCGGGCAGCGGCAGCGACCGCCTCAGAAAGTGTTGGGTAACT
>NZ_LIQR01000460.1 GCF_001418575.1 Peterkaempfera griseoplana | reverse complement strand
GTGCTGCTGCTGGTGGGCCTGTTCTGGCTGCTGCCCACCATCGGGCTGCTGGCCTCCTCGCTGCGCGGACCGATCGACATCCAGCAGTCGGGGTGGTGGCAGGTCTTCACCAAGCCGGCGCAGCTGACCCTGCACAACTACAGCAACCTGCTCTCCAACGACACCATCACCAGCTCACTGCTGAACACCGTGCTGATCACGGTGCCGGCCACCGTGCTGGTGGTGCTGATCGCCTCGCTGGCGGGCTATGCCTTCGCCTGGATGGAGTTCCCCGGCCGGGACTGGCTCTTCCTGGCGGTCATCGGGCTGCTGGTGGTCCCGGTCCAGGTGGCCCTGATCCCGGTGGCCCAGCTCTTCGGCCGGCTGGGGATCTTCGGCTCCATCACCGGGGTGGTGCTCTTCCATGTCGCCTTCGGGCTGCCGTTCGCGGTCTTCCTGCTGCGCAACTTCTTCGCCGAGATCCCGCGTGAGCTGCTGGAGGCGGCCCGCCTGGACGGTGCGGGGGAGCTACGGCTGTTCTTCACCGTGGTGATGCCGCTGGGCGGTCCCGCGATCGCCTCGCTGGGCATCTTCCAGTTCCTCTGGGTGTGGAACGACATGCTGGTGGCGCTGATCTTCGCCAACGCCGACGCGGCGCCCATCACCGTCGCCCTCCAGCAGCAGGTGCGCCAGTTCGGCAACAACATCGACGTGCTGGCCTCCGGGGCGTTCATCTCCATGATCGTCCCGCTGGTGGTCTTCTTCGCCTTCCAGCGCCAGTTCGTCAGCGGAGTGATGGCCGGCGCGGTCAAGTGACACCGCGGTGACGGCGGCGGCACGGAGCCGCCCCGGCAGGAGTCCTTCCTGCCGGGGCGGCTCCGTCACTGCGGCTCCGGTACTGCGGCTCCGCTACCGGCGGGCCGTCAGCGCATCGTCCCCGTGCGGAGCAGGGTCCGGATCACCCGCATGGCCACCGAGAGGCTGGCCAGGTCCTGGGTGTCGGAATCCCTTATGTCGTCGAGCGTGGTGCGGGCCCGGTTGACGAGGGTGGCGTTGCGGCCCTCCCACGCCTTGAACCGCTGCTCGGGGCCGTCCCCGGGCTCACCGCAGGCGAGCACGTCCGCGGAGAGCGACGCATGCGCCGCGAAGAGGTCCTCGCGGATGGCCGCACGGGCCATGGACTGCCAGCGGTCGGTCCGCGGCAGCTCGATGATGCGGTCCAGCAGATGACTGATCTGGAGCCGGTCGGCCAGGTCGTAGTAGAGGTCGGCGACATCCGTCACCTCCGCGCCCGCCCGGTCCGCCACCTCGACGATGTCGAGGGTGGGGAAGGCCGAGGAGAGCCCCGCGCAGCGGGTGGCCAGGTCGTCCGGGACACCCGCCGCCGCCAGCTCGTCGTAGATCTGCTGGAACCACTCCAGGTCGCCGCCGCGCAGGAGCTTGGGCAGCTGCGCCCAGACCTGGTTGCAGCGCTCGCGGAAGACCTCGATGGTGCCGGCGATGTCCAGCGGCTGCCGGCGGTTGTTGAGCAGCCAGCGGGTGGCCCGCTCGACCAGCCGGCGGGAGTGCAGCCGCATCTTGGTCTGGACCTCCGCCGAGACCTGGTTGTCCAGGGCCTCGATGTCGCTCCAGATCTCCTCCAGGCCGAAGACCGCACGCGCCGCGGTGTGCGAGCGGACGATCTCGTCCATGGTGGCCCCGGTCTCCTCACGGAGCCGGAAGGCGAAGGTGCAGCCGCCGCGGTTGATGGTCTCGTTGACCAGCAGCGTGGTGATGATCTCGCGGCTCAGGGCGTGGTTGTCGATCGCCTCGGTGAAGCGGTCGCGCAGTGCGGCCGGGAAGTACTGGTGGAGCAGTGCCCGGAAGTAGGGGTCGTCCGGCAGGTCGGTCCGCAGCAGCTCGTCGGAGAGCGTGATCTTGACATAGGCGAGCAGCACCGCCAGCTCCGGCTGGGTGAGCCCGCGCCCCGACTGCTGGCGCTCCCGGATCTGGCGGCTTCCGGGCAGGAACTCCAGGGCCCGGTCGAGCAGTCCGTCCTTCTCCAGGCGGCGCATCATCCGGGCGTGCACATTGAGCATGCTGGGTGCCTGCGCGACCGCGTTGGCCAGCACGGTGTTCTGCGCGTAGTTGTTGCGCAGCACCAGGGCGCCGACCTCGTCGGTCATCTCGGCGAGCAGCGCGTTGCGCTGCTTGACCGTCATGTCGCCGTCGTTGACCACCCGGTTGAGCAGGATCTTGATGTTCACCTCGTGGTCCGAGGTGTCCACGCCCGCGGAGTTGTCGATGGCGTCGGTGTTGATCCGGCCGCCCTCACCGCCGGGGCCGCCCGAGATGGCGAACTCGATCCGGCCCAGCTGGGTGCAGCCCAGGTTGCCGCCCTCACCGACCACCTTGACCCGCAGGTCGCCGCCGTCCACCCGGATGGCGTCATTGGCCTTGTCGCCCACCTCGGCGTTGCTCTCCGACGCGGCCTTCACATAGGTGCCGATGCCGCCGTTCCACAGCAGGTCCACGGGGGCGAGCAGGATCGCCTTCATCAGCTCGGCCGGGGTGAGCCGGGTGGTGCCGTCGGCGATGCCCAGCGCCGTCCGCATCTGCGCGGTGATCGGGATCGACTTGGCGGTACGGGGGAACACCCCGCCGCCGCTGGAGATCAGCGCGGTGTCGTAGTCGGCCCAGGAGCTGCGCGGCAGGTCGAACAGCCGGCGCCGCTCGGCGTACGAGGCGGCCGCCTCCGGGGTGGGGTCGACGAAGATGTGCCGGTGGTCGAAGGCCGCGACCAGGCGGATGTGCTCCGAGAGCAGCATGCCGTTGCCGAAGACGTCACCGGACATGTCGCCGATGCCGACGACGGTGAAGTCCTGGCTCTGGGTGTCGTGGTCCAGCTCGCGGAAGTGCCGCTCCACGGACTCCCAGGCGCCGCGGGCCGTGATGCCCATGCCCTTGTGGTCGTAGCCGGCGGAGCCGCCGGAGGCGAAGGCGTCGCTCAGCCAGAAGCCGTAGGAGTCGGCGACCTCGTTGGCGATGTCGGAGAAGGTCGCGGTGCCCTTGTCCGCGGCCACCACCAGGTAGGTGTCGTCGCCGTCGTGGCGGACCACGTCCTTGGGCGGCTTGACGCCCTCGCCGGCCACCAGGTTGTCGGTGATGTCCAGCAGGCCGGAGATGAAGGTCCGGTAGCAGGCGATGCCCTCCGCCAGCCAGGCGTCGCGGTCCACCGCCGGGTCGGGCAGCTGCTTGGCGACGAAGCCGCCCTTGGAGCCCACCGGCACGATGACGGTGTTCTTCACCATCTGCGCCTTGACCAGGCCGAGGATCTCGGTACGGAAGTCCTCGCGCCGGTCCGACCAGCGCAGGCCGCCGCGCGCGACCTTGCCGAACCGCAGGTGGACGCCCTCGACCCGGGGCGAGTACACCCAGATCTCGTACGCCGGGCGCGGCGCCGGCAGGTCCGGGATCGCCTGCGGGTCGAACTTCATGGAGACGTAGGCGTGCGGGGCGCCGCTGTCCGCGCGCTGGAAGAAGTTGGTGCGCAGGGTCGCCTTGATCAGGCTGAGGAAGGAGCGCAGGATGCGGTCCTCGTCCAGCGAGGCGACCTGGTCCAGCGCGCCGTCCAGCTCCTCCAGGATGCCCTCGGTCAGCTCCAGGCCGGCCGCGGTGTGGGCCGGGGAGAGCCGGGCCTGGAAGAGGTTGATCAGCAGCCGGGTGGCATGGGTGTTGTTCTTGAGCGCGTCCTCCATGTAGTCCTGGGAGAACGTGGAACCGGCCTGGCGAAGGTACTTGGCGTAGGCCCGCAGCACCACGGCCTGACGCCAGGTCAGTCCCGCCTGCAGCACCAGCTCGTTGAAGCCGTCGTTCTCGGCCTGCCCGGTCCAGACGGCGGCGAAGGCCTCCTGGAAGCGCTCACGGGCCTCGTCGCCCAGTCCGCCGGAGGTCCGCAGCTTCAGCCCGAAGTCGTACACCCAGGCGGTCGATCCGTCCGCGCGGCGCAGTTCGTAGGGGTGCTCGTCGACGACCTCGACACCAAGCCGCTGCAGCACGGGCAGCACCTCGGTGAGGGAGACCGCCCCGCCGCCGCGGTAGATCTTTAGCCGGCGCTCATTGTCCGCGGCCCCCAGCGGCTGGTACAGGTTGAGCCGGAAGTCCCCCGGCTCACCCAGCGACTCCAGCTGCCGCAGGTCGGCGACGGCGGTGCGGGGGGAGAAGTCCGCCCGGTAGCCGTCCGGGAAGGCGTTGGCGTAGCGGCGGGAGAGTTCCGCGGTCCGCTCCTCGCCGCACTCGGCCAGCAGCACCTCGTGGAAGCCGTCCATCCAGGAGCGGGCGGCCTCGGCCAGCCGGGCCTCGATCCGCTCGGCGTCGGCGTCGGTGAGGGAGCGCAGTTCGGTGCCGGGGGCGACCCGCACCACGAAGTGCAGCCGGGTGAGGACGGACTCCGTGGACCACACCGTGTAGTCGATGGTGGAGCCGCCGTCCCCGCCGTCCTCCGGCGCGGCGGGGCCTCCCAGCTCCTCCAGCAGGATGTCCATCAGCCGCAGCCGGATCCTGGTGGTGTACCGGTCGCGGGGCAGGTACACCAGGGCCGAGAAGTAGCGGCCGAAGGCGTCCTGGCGCAGGAAGAGCCGCAGCTTGCGGCGCTCCTGGAGGTAGAGCACGCTGCCGGCGATGGCCAGCAGCTCCTCGGTGGGCGTCTGGAAGATCTCGTCCCGGGGGTAGGTCTCCAGGATCTGCAGCAGGTCGCGGCCGTCATGGCTCTCCAGCGGGAAGCCGGAGTTGGCGACGACGTCCTGCACCTTGCGGCGGACCACCGGGATCCGGGTGACCGACTCGGTGTAGGCGGCGGAGGAGAAGAGGCCCAGGAAGCGGCGCTCACCGATGACGTTGCCCGCGGCGTCGAACTTCTTCACGCCGACGTAGTCCAGGTACGCGGGGCGGTGCACCGTGGCGCGGCTGTTGGCCTTGGTCAGCACCAGCAGGGTGTGCTCATGGGCCTTGACCCTGGCGGCCGCGCTGAGGCGGCCGAAGGCCTCGCTCGCCGGATGGCCGTCGGCGCCCCCGCGGGGGTCCGGCCGCAGGATGCCCAGGCCGGTGCCGGGCACGGAGCGCAGCGCCTCGGGGGCGTTGGCCCCGCCGTCCGCCGCCACCAGGTCGTACTCCCGGTAGCCGAGGAAGGTGAAGTGGTCGTCGGCGAGCCAGCGCAGCAGCTCCCGGGCCTCGTTCACCTCCTCCTCGGGCAGACCGCCCGGGGACTGCCCGGCGAGGTCGTCGGCCAGCCGGAGCGCGGAGTCGCGCATCTTGGTCCAGTCCTCGACGACCTCGCGGACGTCGGTGAGGACGCGGCGCAGATCGGCCTCGATCTGGCGCAGATCCTCCCGGTCGGTCTCACGGTCGACCTCGATGTGCATCCACGACTCGACGACGGCGTCGGCCGGCAGGCCGGCGTCGCCGGGCCGGCGGAGCCCGCAGGGCTCGGCGTCGAGGACCTCCAGCAGCTTGCCGGTGATGTCGCGGCGGACCACCATCTGCGGGTGGATCACCACATGGATGGCCCGGTCCTGGCGGGAGAGCTCATTGGTGACGGAGTCCACCAGGAAGGGCATGTCGTCGGTGACGACCTCGACCACGGTGTGGCCGCAGGACCACCCGTTCTCCTCCACGGTGGGCGTGTGCACCCGTACCTCGGCGGTGCCCTGGGGCCGCGCCAGCCCCAGCCGGTAGTGGGAGGCGGCCGCCCCGTAGACGTCGACCGGATCCCGGTCGAGCAGGTCCTCGGGGGCGGTGTGCAGGTAGTAGTGGTGCAGGTAGGCGGTCAGGGCGCCATTGCCCAGGCCCTCCCCGTGCGCTCCCCCCACCTGGCTGTTCTCAGCGGCCTGCGCTGCTCGCGCGAGCACCTCGGCCTTGGCTGCGTCCAGCTTGGTCTGCATGGCTATCTGGCTCCTGTCGCGCGCCGTTGCGTGACTCGGTGGTCTGTGCCGGTGGCCGGTCACCGTCCGATCCTCCCGCAGATCCCAGATGGCGGTGGCGCATGCCACGCATGAAATGCCATCCATCTGGGTACGACAGGTCTTTCGTCCCGGGGCACCTCGGCCAGCCTAACCGGGCGTCCGCGGAGTGTCAGGGGCCGGTCCGTAGCAAAGGCAGAGTCTGCCTGGACACCAGTGGACGTCTTGTACAACTACCGAGCGGTAGCACGGGGTTCCGCGTAGTGATCTGCGCCGTCGGGTAGGTCCCCCGACATGGCAGCGAGGATTCTGATCGTCACCGGCGACGCGGCGGAGTCGCTGGAGGTTCTCTACCCGTACCAGCGACTGCTGGAGGAGGGCTACGAGGTGCACATCGCGGCACCGGCCCGCCGAAAACTGCAGTTCGTGGTGCACGACTTCGTGGAGGGGTTCGACACCTACACCGAGAAGCCCGGCTACACCTGGCCCGCCGACCTGGCCTTCGCCGAGGTGGACCCCGCCGACTACGCGGCGCTGGTCATCCCCGGCGGCCGGGCGCCCGAGTACCTGCGCAACGACCCCGAGGTGAAGCGGATCACCGCCCACTTCTTCCAGCACGACAAGCCCGTGGCTCAGCTCTGCCACGGCCCTCAGATCAGCGCGGCGGCCGGGGTGCTCGGCGGGCGGCGTACGGCGGCCTACCCGGCCCTGGAGCCGGACGTCGTCGCCGCCGGGGCCACCTACGAGGACGGCGAGGCCGTGGTCGACGGCACGCTGGTCTCCGGGCGGGCCTGGCCGGACCACCCCGGCTGGATGCGGGCCTTCCTGGAGGTGTTGCGCAGCAAGGCGCCCGCCCACTGAGGCCCTCCGCCCCGGCGGCGCGGGGAACCGCCCGGCCCGTCCCTGCGCGGGACCGGTGGGCGGGAGCCCGGCCGCCGGGGCACCACGCCGGGACGGGGAGTGGGTGGTCGGGGGCCGCGCAGGCTCAGCCGACCAGGTCGGCCGCCAGCGCCACCGCCTCCGCGAGCGAGTCCACGACGGGTACCCCGGCCGGCGCCAGAGTCTCCCGGGTGTGCGAACCGCCGGTGTACAGCACCGCATGGGCGCCCACCCTCGACGCCGCCACCGCGTCGTCCGCGGCGTCACCGATCACCACCGTGGCGGCCGGGTCCACGCTCCTGCCCAGCGCGGCGAGATGCCGCACCATGTGCTCGGCCTTGCCGCCCCCGGACGGGCCGGTACGGCCGTCCACCCGCAGGAAGCGGTGCTCGATGCCGAAGCCGCGCACCAGCGGCACCAGCTGCTCGTGGCCGTACATGGAGAGGATGGACTGGCTGCGGCCGGCGGCCGCCCACTGCTCCAGCAGCAGTTCGGCGCCCTCGGTGAGACCGCAGCCCGCGCTGTGGCCGGTGTAGGCCACATGGAAGGTGGCGTCCATCCGCTCCCACTCCTCGGTGGTGGGAGCCCGCCCCAGCAGTCGCTCGTAGAAGCGGGGGATCGGGATGCAGTACAGCTCGCGGTAGCGCTGCACCGTCAGCGGTGCCAGGCCGATCTCGGCGAAGGCGGCATTGCTCGCCGCCACCACCGCGTCGATGTCGTGGTAGAGAGTCCCGTTCCAGTCCCAGACAAGATGTGCGCCCACCCATGAACGGTACCGGGCGCCGCCGACAGCGCCGTACGCCGGGCGATCTCAGGGCAGCAGGGTGGGGATCTCCTGGGTGGCGAACCACAGCAGCTCGTGGTCCTCGGCCCCGTCCACCGTGAACCGGGCGTCGTCGTCGCCCTGGTCGGCGGCCGGCACCGCCGCGGCCGCGGCCGCCACATCCTCCTCGGCGTCGTCGGCGTCCACATGCACCGCGGCCGCCTTCGCCAGCACCACCGGCTCGGCCAGCCGGACCTGGCCCAGCGACAGCTGATCCTTGTACTCCGCCCCGGTGTCCAGCAGCACCGCCTTGTCGGGGACGTCGACCGCGACCACCGCCCGGCGCCGGGGCGCGTCGGGGTCGGCGGCCAGCAGCCGCAGTGCCGACTGGGCCGCACGGACCAGCGCTGCGTACTCCAGTTCCTCGATGTCGTCGCTGAGGTACCACTCGCGCAGCGCCGGGGTCACCGCGTACGCGTGCAGCGGGGCCGGGCCGAGCTCGCCGGCGGCGTGCGCCGCGGCCAGGCCGTTGAGGGTGGTGGGGACGTACACACGCATCGGGGCCGCTCCGGATCGTGGGTCTCGCCGGGCCCGGTGCGACCGGAGGGGAGCGGGGCCCGGGTGCGGGCCCTGCGCCGCACCGCGTCCAGGATACGGCGGAGGTTGATCACCGCACCGCCGTGTCCGCGCCATTCCGGCGACGCGCTGGTGCGGGCGGCGCGCTGTTGCGGGCGGCGCACCGCTGCGGGCAGCGCACCGTTCCGGGCAGCGCACCGCCGCGGGCGGCGGTCAGCGGGCCCGGATACCCGAGAGCGCCGCCCCGCAGGTGCGCAGCGCCGTCTCCAGCACCTCCGGGCGACGGGCCGGGTCCATCATGTTGGGGCCCATCGCCGTCAGGTCCTCCAGCGTCGGGGCGAGCAGCCTCACCTTGGTGCCGGCCGCCCGCAGTTCCCCGGCCTCACGGAGCATCTGCCGGGTGACCGCCCGCCGGTAACGGCTGACCAGGTGGGCCAGCACCCCGTGCGGCCGGGGGCTCCCCGGCGGCTGCTCCCGGCGGCCGGTGTCTCCCACCGGCCGGATGCGTACGGCCATCGGCGCCAGCACATAGACCTCGTCCAGGCCGCGGCCCGCCAGCAGATCGGCGTTGGTGGCCGACCAGGCGCCGCCGTCGATGAAGCGGTGGCCGTCCACCGGCACCGGTGCGAACCAGCCCGGGATCGCGCAGGAGGCCATCACCGCCTCGGCGACCCCGGCCGGGGGCGCCTCCGGGTCGCCGAAGACCACCCGGTGGCCGGTCTCGTAGTCCACCGCGACCAGCCGCAGCGCCGGCAGACCCGCCCAGCCGTCGCCGGCGCCGACCAGTGCCCGCACCAGGTCCCCCAGCGGGGCGACCGAACCGCGGCCCGGTGGCACAAAGGCGGACACCATGGTCAGGAAGGGGTAGTCGCGGGGATGCCGGAAGGTCTCCCGCAGCAGCCCGGGGGAGCCGATCCCCGGACGGGGACGCGGCGGCAGGGCGCCGCCGACCGCCGTGTCGTAGTCGAAGTCCACCCCGACCAGCGGGCCGGTGGAGATCGGCCGGCCCTGCTGGTGGTCGCGGAGAGAGACGGGGTCGACCCCGGACGCCAGCAGGGTGCCCAGCACCGAACCCGCCGAGGTGCCCAGGATGATCTCCGAGGTACCCGGGTCCCAGCCGGTCGTCTCCGCCACGGCGCAGAGCGCACCCACCGTCCAGGCGGCGCCCAGCATCCCGCCCGCGCCGAGGACCAGGCCGCGCCGAGGGCCCTTCCTGGCGCCCGCGGCGGACGGCGCGGGAGTTCGGCCGGCCTGCGGATCGCCGATGCCGGACACGTGCGTCACCATGCGCCTGCCACCCTTCCCCGCTCCGGGCCTACCGTCCGACGGTAACCGCTGCCCTGCCCGGGACGGCCGACGCCACCACGGGCCGGGGCGCAGGACTTCCTCCGCGTGCCACGGTGTCCCGCACCGGGCCCGGGCGCCCGGATCCGCGCCCTCGCCCCCACCCGAACCTGCGTCCGCCGCCCAAGCCCGCACGCCCTTCCCGGTACCTGTACCCGCGCCCGAGCCCGCGCGCCCTCCCCCCGTACCCGGGCCTGCTCCCGGG
>NZ_LIQR01000046.1 GCF_001418575.1 Peterkaempfera griseoplana | reverse complement strand
GCTGCTGGAGCGGGCCCTCGCCTGCCTGGCGGATCTGCGGAGCCGCTTCGAGGTGGTGGTCTGCGAGGGTGCCGGGTCGCCGGCCGAGATCAACCTGCGGGACCGCGACATCGCCAACATGGGCCTGGCCAGGGCGGCGGACCTGCCGGTGGTGGTGGTCGGCGACATCGACCGGGGCGGGGTCTTCGCGTCGATGTACGGGACGCTGGCGCTGCTCTCCGCCGAGGACCAGCGGCATGTGGCGGGGTGGATCGTCAACAAGTTCCGCGGGGACGGACGGCTGCTGCAGCCCGGGCTGGAGATGCTGGAGTCACTGACGTTCCGTCAGGTCATGGGTGTGCTGCCGATGCTGTCCGGTCTGCGGCTGGACGCCGAGGACTCCCTGGACCTGGACGGCGCCGTCGACCACGGCGCCGTCGCCGCCCCGTACGGGGCCGAGATACTGCGGGTCGCGGTGGTGCGCCTCCCCCGGCTGTCCAACTTCACCGACCTGGACGCCCTGGCGCAGGAACCCGGCGTACTGGTCCGGTGGGCCTCGCGGCCCGAGGAACTCGCCGACGCCGACCTGGTGGTGCTGCCCGGCACCCGGGCGACCGTGGCCGACCTGGCCTGGCTGCGCGAGCGGGGGCTCGCCGCGGCGGTCACCCGGCGGGCGGAGGCCGGACTGCCGGTGCTGGGGGTGTGCGGGGGCTTCCAGATGCTCTCCCGGCTGATCGTCGACGAGGTCGAGTCGGGTGCCGGGGCGGTGCCGGGCCTCGGGCTGCTGCCGGTACGGGTGGAGTTCGCCCGCGAGAAGACTCTGGGCCGCCCGGTCGGCGAGGCGTACGGGGAGCGGGTGGCCGCGTACGAGATCCACCACGGCGTGGTCTCGCTGGAGGGCGGCGAGCCGTTCCTGGACGGCTGCCGGGCCGGCTCCGTCTGGGGCACCACCTGGCACGGCGCCCTGGAGAACGACGGCTTCCGCCGCGCCTTCCTGCGGCAGGTGGCCGCGCTCGCGGGCCGCGACTTCGCACCCGCCCCCGGCTCCTGCTTCGCCGCCGCCCGTGAGCGGCGGCTGGACCGGCTGGGCGACCTGATCGAGGAGCACGCCGACACCGACGCCCTCTGGCGGCTGATCGAGGGCGGCGTACCACGGCAGGCCGCGCCCTTCGTCCCTCCCGGTGCGCCATGACCCCATCGAACCGAGACTCTGGAGAGGCCGCCATGCCCGCCGCCACCGTGCTGCTGCTGTCCACCGCGGACACCGATCTGCTGGCGGCCCGCGCCTCCGGCGCCGGCTACCGGACCGGCAACCCGTCCCGGGTCGACCCGGCCGCCGACCTGCCCGCGCTGCTGGACGGCGCCGATGTGGCCGTGGTGCGGCTGCTGGGCGGGCGGCGGGCCTGGGAGGAGGGGCTGGCCGCGATCGCCGCCGCGGGGGTGCCCACCGTGCTGCTGGGCGGCGAGTCGGTGCCCGACGCGGAGCTGATGGCGCTCTCCTCGCTGCCGGCCGGTGTGGTCGCCGAGTCGCTGGCGTACCTGGTGGAGGGCGGGCCGGGCAATCTCGCCGAACTGGCCCGGTTCCTCTCCGACACGGTGCTGCTGACCGGCGAGGGCTTCGCCCCGCCGCAGCCGATGCCGCAGTTCGGCCGGCACGGGGAGCGTGCGCTGCGGGAGGGGCGGCCCACCGTGGGCGTGCTCTTCTACCGGGCGCACGAGCTCTCCGGCAACACCGCCTTCGTGGAGACGCTCTGCGACGCGGTGGAGGCCCGCGGCGCCAATGCGCTGCCGGTGTACTGCGGGTCGCTGCGGGACGCCGACCCGGCGCTGTACGACCTGCTGGACCGGTGCGACGCCCTGGTGACCACCGTGCTGGCGGCCGGCGGCACGGTGGCGGCCGAGGCGTCGGCGGGCGGCGAGGAGGAGAGCTGGGACGTGGGGGCGCTGGCCGAGCTGGACGTCCCGATCGTCCAGGGACTGTGCCTCACCACCAGCAGGGCCGCCTGGGAGGCCTCGGACGCGGCACTGTCCCCGCTGGACGCGGCGATGCAGGTGGCCATCCCGGAGTTCGACGGACGGATCATCTCGGTGCCGTTCTCCTTCAAGGAGACCGGGGACGGCGACATCCCGGTGTACCAGGCCGACCCCGAGCGGGCCGCCCGGGTGGCCGGGATCGCCGTACGGCACGCGGCCCTGCGCCACAAGCCCCCCACGGAGCAGCGGATCTGCCTGATGTTCACCGCCTACCCCACCAAGCACTCCCGGGTCGGCAACGCGGTGGGACTGGACACCCCGGCCTCGGCGGTGCGGCTGATGGACGCCCTGCGCGACGCCGGCTACGCCGTGGACGGCTACCCGGACAGCGGCGACGAGCTGATCCACCGGCTGATCGCGGCGGGCGGCCACGACGTGGAGTGGCTGACCGAGGAGCAGCTGCGCCAGGCTCCGGCGCGGGTCCCGCTGGCCGACTACCAGGAGTGGTTCGAGGCGCTGCAGCCCGGACTGCGGGAGTCCATGCGGCGGCACTGGGGGGAGCCCCCGGGCGGGCTCTATGTCGACGGCGACGAGATCGTGCTGGCCTCACTGCGGTTCGGCAACGTGGTGGTGATGATTCAGCCGCCGCGGGGCTTCGGCGAGAACCCCGTCGCCATCTACCACGACCCCGACCTGCCGCCCTCCCATCACTATCTGGCGGCCTACCGCTGGCTGGAGCGGTCCTTCGGCGCCGACGCCGTCGTGCACCTGGGCAAGCACGGCACCATGGAGTGGCTGCCCGGCAAGGGCCTCGGGCTGTCGGCGGAGTGCGCGCCCGACGCGGTGCTGGGCGAACTGCCGCTGGTCTACCCCTTCATCGTCAACGACCCCGGCGAGGGCACCCAGGCCAAACGGCGCGGCCACGCCACCGTGGTGGACCATCTGGTGCCGCCGATGGCCCGGGCCGACACCTATGGCGACCTGGCCAAGCTGGAGCAGCTGCTCGATGAGTACGCCCTGGTCAGCGATCTGGACCCGGCGAAGGCCCCGGCGGTGCGGGCGCAGATCTGGACGCTGGTGAAGGCCGCCGAGCTCCATCACGACCTGCGGGTGGACGAGCAGCCGGACGATGCCGCGTTCGACGAGTTCGTGATGCACATCGACGGCTATCTGTGCGAGATCAAGGATGTGCAGATCCGCGACGGTCTGCATGTGCTGGGCGCCGGCCCGGTCGGCGAGGCCCGGGTCAACCTGGTGCTGGCGGTGCTGCGGTCCGCCCAGGTGTGGGGCGGCCGGGCGGCGGCGCTGCCGGGCCTGCGGGCCTCGCTGGCGGCGGAGTTCGGGCTGGTGGAGCGGGAGCTGCTGGCGGAGCCGGGCGCCGCGGTGAAGGTCCCCGACGCTCTCGCCGCGCTGGCGGCGGGGCCCGCCCGGACCGCGTCCGACGCGGTGGACCTGCTGGAACAGCTCTGCCGGCGGCTGGCGGAGGCCATGGAGGAGCGCGGCTGGGCGGTGGACGCCGCGGCCCCGCTGGTGGCCGGGGTGCTGGGCCGTCATGTCCCGGACGCAGTAAGGGTGCTGGAGTTCGCCGCCGGAGAGGTGGTGCCGAGGCTGGCACGCACCGGCGACGAGATCGCCCATGTGCTGCGGGCGCTGCGCGGCGGCTATGTGCCCGCCGGACCGTCCGGCTCGCCCACCCGGGGCCTGGTCAACGTGCTGCCCACCGGCCGCAACTTCTACTCGGTGGACCCGAAGGCCATCCCCTCCCGGCTGGCCTGGGAGGTGGGACAGTCCCTGGCCGACTCCCTGGTGGAGCGGTACGTCCGCGACACCGGGGACTTCCCCCGGTCGGTGGGACTGACGGTGTGGGGCACCTCCTGCATGCGCACCCAGGGCGACGACATCGCCGAGATCCTGGCGCTGCTGGGCTGCCGCCCGGTGTGGGACGACGCCTCGCGCCGGGTCACCGGCTTCGAGGTGGTCCCCCCGGCGGAGCTGGGCCGGCCGCGGATCGACGTCACGGTGCGCATCTCCGGGTTCTTCCGCGACGCCTTCCCGCATGTGGTGGCCCTGGTGGACGACGCGGTACGGGCCGTGGCGGAGCTGGACGAGCCCGCCGACCGCAACTTCGTCCGGGCGCACGTGGACCAGGACGCCGCCGGCCACGGCGACCGGCGGCGGGCCACCGCACGGATCTTCGGTTCCAAGCCGGGTGCGTACGGGGCGGGTCTGCTGCCGCTGATCGACGCCCGCAACTGGCGCTCCGACGCCGACCTCGCGGAGGTCTACGCGGTGTGGGGCGGCTACGCCTACGGGCGCGGGCTGGACGGTCGGGCCGCGCGGGGCGACATGGAGCAGGCGTTCCGGCGGATCTCGGTGGCGGCGAAGAACGTCGACACCCGGGAGCACGACCTGGTCGACGCGGACGACTACTTCCAGTACCACGGCGGCATGGTGGCGATGGTCCGGCACCTCACGGGCTCCTCACCGGAGGCGTACGTCGGCGACAGCGCCCTGCCCGACCAGGTGCGGACCCGCACCCTGGGCGAGGAGACCCACCGGGTCTTCCGCGCCCGGGTGGTCAACCCCCGCTGGATGGCGGCGATGCGCAGACACGGCTACAAGGGCGCGTTCGAGATGGCCGCCACCGTGGACTACCTCTTCGGCTACGACGCCACGGCGGGCGTGGTGGACGACTGGATGTACGAGAAGCTGGCCGCCGAGTACGTCTTCTCTCCTGAGAACCAGGAGTTCATGAAGAGGTCCAACCCGTGGGCCCTGCGGGGTGTCACCGAACGGCTGCTGGAGGCCGCCGACCGGCGGCTGTGGGCGGAGCCGGACCAGGAGACCCTGGACCGGCTGCGCGAGGTGTACCTGGAGCTCGAGGGCGACCTGGAGGGTGAGGACCGATGAGCGACGCGAGGTATCCGTTCACCGCCGTCGTCGGCATGGCCGACCTGCGGCTGGCGCTGCTGCTCAACGCGGTCTCGCCGGACGTCGGCGGGGTGCTGGTGCGCGGCGAGAAGGGCACCGCCAAGAGCACCGCGGTCCGTGCGCTCGCCGGACTGCTGCCGCCGATCGAGGTGGTGGGCGGCTGCCGCTTCGCCTGCGACCCCGCCTCCCCCGACCCGCGCTGCCCCGACGGACCGCACGAGCGCGCCGCCACGGCCGGCCGGCGGCCGACCCGGCTGGTGGAGCTGCCCGTGGGTGTCTCCGAGGACCGCATCGTGGGGTCGCTGGACCTGGAGCGGGCGCTGTCCGAGGGCGTCAAGGCCTATGAGCCGGGGCTGCTGGCCGCGGCCCACC
>NZ_LIQR01000459.1 GCF_001418575.1 Peterkaempfera griseoplana | reverse complement strand
ACCGGACCCGCCGCGTCCCGCTCCCCCACCGCCCCGGGTCCGGTCACGCCTCGCTCCGCCGCCCGGCGGCCGCCACGGGCGGCCCGAGGAAGGACACCGCGGTCTCGGGGGCCAGGCGCCCGGCCTCGGTGAGCAGGTCCTCGCCCCAGCGCTCCCACAGCTCGCGATAGCGGGAGGTGATCACCACCAGGTCGAAGGAGTCGCCCGGCAGCCCGGTGCGCAGCCCCAGGGCGTGCCGCCCGCCCGGGCGCGCGGGCGCGGCGTCGTAGTCGAGCAGGGTCCAGTCGGCTCCGCCGGGCAGCTCGGGCGGCGGGGCCGCGCCCGCGCCCAGCACGGCGATGCGCGGCGGCCGGGCGGGGTCCGACGGGCGGACGGCGGCGCAGGCTGCACGGATCTCGTCGGTGAGGTCGTCGCCGCGGGTACGGGCGGCGGCCTCCAGCAGCCGGGTGTACTCGTACTCCAGCGGCGGGTCGAAGCGCCCTCGGGAGTACATGGCCCAGTAGAGCTCCATCACGGGGCCGGGGTGGCGCTCCAGGAGCAGGCCGGCGTTGCGCTGGTTGCTCAGCGAGTTGGCGTCCATGTCCCGCTCGTGGGGGGACTCCACAGCCCAGCCGTCCCTCAGCAGCGTCATGGTGGTGCCGTGGCGGTGGAGCCGGTAGCCGAGCTCCAGGTCCTCGCCGCCCCAGCTGCGGAACCCCTCGTCGAAGCCGCCGACGGCGTCGAAGTCGGCGGTGCACAGCGAGAGGTTGAGGGTCCAGAAGAACATCCAGGGGGTGTTGAGCCGCTCCGGGTCGAAGCCGACCTCACTGAGCTCCTGGTGGCGCAGGTCGCGGAAGCGGGGGTCGTCGCCGAAGAGCCGCACCACCTCCTCGGGGGCGCGCCGCTCCAGCGCCTCGGCGAGGCCGGGGTAGGGGTGCCTGGGGTTGTAGCCGTAGGTGTAGCCGAGGGCGACCCGGCCGGGTCCGGGCGGGTGCGGGGCGGGGCCGTGGGCCGCGAGGTGCGCCCGTACCGAGTCGGGGCCGAGGAGCGCGCCGGTGTCCAGGAAGAGCAGCAGCGGGGCTGCCGCCAGGGCGGCCCCGGCGTTGCGGGCGCGGGCCACGCCGTAGCCCTCGTCGGGCTGGAAGTGGTACTTGACCGGGAGTCTGTCCTCGAACTCCCGGACCACCTCGCGGGTGGCGTCCGAGGAGCCGTCGTCCGCGACCACCGCCTCCAGGGTGCCGGCCGGCAGGCGCTGGGCGGCGACGGAGTCCAGGGTGCGGCGCAGCAGCCCGGCGCGGTTGTACGTCGGGATGACCACGGAAATGAGCGGCGGCGGTGTCCGCATACGAATTCTCCGCTGAGTGAGGAGGTTCTGGTGATCCGGTGTTTCCCCGCCTCCGGCCGACGCGTCCGGATCGGTGAATTTCGACTGTATCGGCCGGGTCGGACACCGGCAACAGTCGCCTAGGAATCCCCGAAATGCATTCGAGTTCCGCTCCAGCGGAACTCGATGCACGGTTTCTAGGTTCATGCGGTCGCCGGCGGGCCAAGGCTCCGCCCCGGCGCCCCGGGATGAAATCCGTTCCGGCGCGCGGCGATTCCCCTGTCCCCGGCACCGGCGTGCGGTGCGGGAGGATTTTCCTGGGCCGGATCCCATTCCGTTTACCCAGGTGGACCGTGTACGAACACCCGGCACGGCACCGAGCCGTGCCCAGCCACCCAAGAAGGAGCGTGGAGATGGCTATTGCCCAGCAGACCCGTGTGCAGGAACTGCGTCCGGTCGCGAACCCGGCCGGCCCGGCCGGCGGGGTGCAGGTGCGGGCGAAGGTCCGGGTGCCGCTGCAGACGTCGTCCGGCGAGTACCTGCAGGCCGATGTGTTCACCTTCCGCGGGATGAGCGACCCCGGGGAGCATCTGGCGATCGGCCTGGGCGACTACCGCACCGCCGCCCACCCCCTGGTGAGGGTGCACTCCGAGTGCCTGACCGGGGACGTGCTGGGGTCGGCGCGCTGCGACTGCGGCCCGCAGCTCCAGGAGGCCGTGGAGGAGATCTCCGCGGCCGGAGGGTTCCTGCTGTACCTGCGTCAGGAGGGGCGCGGCATCGGCCTCTACAACAAGCTGGACACCTATCTGCTCCAGGACGACGGGCTGGACACCTACGAGGCCAACGAGCGTCTGGACCTGGACGCCGACTCCCGCGACTACCGGGTCGCCGCCGAGATGATCCGGGCGCTCACCGCGTCCCCGATCCGGCTGCTCACCAACAACCCGCAGAAGGCCGCCCAGCTGCGGCAGTACGGGATCGACGTCGCCGAACGGGTGTCCACCGGGGTCTACGTGACCCCGTACAACCGCTTCTACCTGGAGACCAAGGCCAAGGTCACCCGGCACGCCATCGCCCTGGAGACCGTCGCCCGGGCCTCCTGAGCGGTCCGACTCCCACCGAAAGGCCGATCAGCCGATGAGCGCACACATGATCACGCCCTGTCCTCGTATGCCCACCGCGGCGGTGGCCCGGTGATCCCCGGCCGGGCCACCCCCGCCGAGGAGGCCGCGATGCGACGCGCGGTGGCGCTGGCCGCCCAGGGTCTCGGCGGCACCAGCCCCAACCCGGTGGTGGGCTGTGTGATCCTCGCCGCCGACGGCACCATCGCCGGTGAGGGACTGCACCACCGTGCGGGCGGTCCGCACGCGGAGGTGGCGGCGCTGCGGGCGGCCGGCGCCGCCGCGGCGGGCGGCACCGCGGTCGTCACCCTGGAGCCCTGCGACCACAGCGGCCGCACCGGCCCCTGTACCCGGGCGCTGCTCGCCGCCGGGATCCGCCGGGTGGTGTACGCGGTCTCCGACCCCGACCCCACCGCGTCCGGCGGCGCGGAGACCCTGCGGGCGGCCGGTCTGGAGGTGGTGGGCGGGGTGCTGGCCGAGGAGGCCGCCCTGGGCAACCGGTACTGGCTGGTGGCCGCGGCCCGCCGCCGTCCGTTCGTCACCTGGAAGTACGGCGCCACCCTGGACGGCCGGGTGGCCGCCGCCGACGGCAGCTCCCGATGGGTCACCGGCCCGGAGGCCCGGCGCGACGCCCACCGGCTGCGGGCCTCGCACGACGCGGTGCTGGTCGGCGCGGGCACGCTGCGCACCGACGATCCCGCGCTCGACCTACGGCACGGGGTCGTCGGCCGGCCGCCGCTGCGGGTGGTGGCGGCCTCGTCCGGCCACGGGCTGCCGGTGACCGCCCGGATCTGGGACGGTTCGGCGCCCACGCTGCTGGCGGTGGCCGAGCCGGGGTCGGCGGCCGGGCTCCCCGGCGACGTCGAGGTGCTGGCGGTTCCCCGCGGGCCGCGGGGCCGCGGGGTGGATCTGCGGGCGCTGCTGCGGGAGCTGTACGCCCGGGGTGTCCGCTCGGTCCTCGCCGAGGGCGGGCCCACGCTGGCGGGGGCGCTGCTGGAGGCGGGGCTGGTCGACGAGGTGGTCGGCTATCTGGCGCCCTCGGTGCTGGGGGCCGGTCCGTCGTGCCTGGCCTCGGAGGCGATGCCGTCGGTGGGTGCGGCGGTCCGGTTCGAGTTCACCGCGGTGACCCGGCTGGGCGGTGATCTGCGGATCAGCGCCGCACCGGTGGCGGCGACGGCGGCTCCGCCGCCTGCCACCGAGGCCGCGCCGGTGGCCGTGGCGGCCGGGAGCGGGGCGGTGGCGCGATGAGGACAGGTGTGGTGCTGCCGCTCTACGACGACCCCTGGACCGATCCGCTGGGCCGCATCCTGCTCCTCGCCGACCTGGGGTTCCCCGGTGTGTGGGTCCGCGACATCCCGCTGCTGGAGAACGTCCCCGCGGACCGCGGGGCGGGCTTCGACCCGGTGGCGCTGCTCGGCCATGTGCTGGGCCGCGGGGTCCCCTTCGAGGAGGTGGGCACGGCGGTGCTGTGCCTCAGCTACCGCCGCCCGATCACCCTGGCGCAGGCGGTGGCGACGCTGCAGAGCCTCTCCGGCAACCGCCTGGTGGTGGGGGTGGGAGCCGGGGTCAGAGCACGGGTGAACGCGGTCTACGGTCTGGACCGCGACCAGCGCAGGGCGCAGTTCGTCGAGTCGGTCAGGGTGCTGGACGACCTGCTCGGCGGCCGCTCCCGCACCCTGCCCGA
>NZ_LIQR01000458.1 GCF_001418575.1 Peterkaempfera griseoplana | reverse complement strand
CCCCTGCCCTCCCCACCACCCGGCAGGACCGAGCCGCACAACCACCGGGAGCCCGCCATGCCCCATCGTCCACGGCCACCACTGCTGGCCGCCGCACTGGCGACCGCACTGATCGCCGGTCTGGGCGCCGCCGGATGCGCCGCCCAGGCCGACCCCAACGTCCTCACCGTGATGGACAACTCCACCGACGACCCGTTCCACACCTGGGACCAGCAGGCGTACAGCCGGTGCGCGGCCCAGGCCGGGATGCGGATACGCCAGGTGAGCGTCCCGGCGAGCCAGCTCACCACCAAGGCGTTGCGGATGGCCTCCTCGCACTCGCTGCCCGACATCCTGATCCTGGACGGCTCGGAGATGCCGCAGTTCGCCGCGGCGGGCGGTCTCAAGCCGCTGGAGGAGCTGGGGGTCTCCACCGCCGGAGTCCCCGAGGGCATCAAGCGGTACGGCTCCTACCAGGGCACCTGGTACGCGGCCGCCCGTGCGGTGAACTCCCTCGGCCTCTTCTACAACAAGGACATCCTGGCCAAGGCCGGCATCACCCCGCCCACCACCTGGCAGGAGCTGCGGGACGACGCGAGGAAGCTCACCCACGGCAAGCAGTACGGCATCGGGCTGAGCGCGGGCGGCGCGGAGGACGGCGTCTTCCAGTTCCTGCCGTTCATGTGGTCCAACGGCGGCGACGAACGGAAGCTGGACACCCCGCAGGTCGCCCAGGCGCTGCAGTTCTGGAAGGACCTGCTGGCGGACGGCTCGCTGTCCAAGTCCACCGTCAACTGGACCCAGGCCGACGTCAACGACCAGTTCATCGCCGGGAACGCGGCCATGATGATCAACGGTCCCTGGCAGGTGCCGGTACTGGACCAGCACAAGGACGTCCACTGGGGCGTGGTGCAGATCCCCGTCCCCAGGGCCGGCATGAAGTCGGTCGCCCCGCTGGGCGGTGTGGTGGACGCGGTACCCAACACCGGCGACGAGCGGCGGGAGAAGCTGGCCGCCAAGGTGGTCTCCTGCCTCACCAGCGCCAAGGAGCAGGTGGACTGGGCGGTCAAGGCCAACTACGTCCCGGTCACCCCGGACGGCGCCCGCCAGTACCGGCAGCAGGTGCCGCAGCTGGCGTCCTTCGCCGACCAGGTGCAGACCGCGCGCAGCCGCACCCAGCTGGTCGGCGACAAATGGCCGACCGTGTCGCTGGCCCTGCAGAGCGCCTTCCAGTCCGCCCTCACCGGCACCACCAGCCCCGAGGCCGCGCTGAAGCGGGCCCAGGCCGCCGCCTGGGGGAAGTGAGGACCCGCCCATGACCACCACCGCTCCCGTCACCGCCGCCCGCCCGGCCGCCCCCGGCGCCGCCCGGGCCAACCGGACCGCGCGCCGCCGCCGTACGCTGCTGCACTGGGCGTTCGTCGCACCCGCCGTCGTCTACATGGCGGCCTTCTTCGGCTACCCGCTGGTCCGCAATGTGCTGATGAGCTTCCAGCACTACACGCCGTCCACCTTCTTCACCGGCAAGGCGCCCTTCAACGGGCTGGACAACTGGCGCACCGTCCTGCACGACCAGCTCTTCGGCGACGCCCTGTGGCACACCCTGGTCTTCACCGCCGGGTCGCTGCTCGGCCAGTTCACCATCGGACTGGCGCTGGCGGTCTTCTTCAGCCGCCGCTTCCCGCTCTCCGGGGTGGTCCGCTCCCTGCTGCTGCTCCCCTGGCTGATCCCGATGGTGGTGGCCGGCACCGTGTGGCGGCGGCTGCTGGACCAGGACACCGGGGTGCTCAACCGCTTCCTGGACGCGCTCGGCGTCACCAGCGGCCACACCCCGTGGCTGAACAGCCCCTCCATGGCGCTGCTCTCGGTGATCCTGGTGAACATCTGGATCGGCATCCCCTTCAACATGGTGATCCTCTACGGCGGACTCCAGGAGATCCCGCGGGACGTCCAGGAGGCCGCGTCCATCGACGGCGCCTCCGCCTGGCGCACCTTCCGCTCCGTCACCCTGCCGATGCTGCGGCCGGTGATCACGGTGGTGCTGGTGCTGGGCTTCATGTCGACGGTGAAGATCCTCGACCTGATCCTGGCGCTCACCGACGGCGGCCCCGCCGACGCCACCCAGACCCTGGGCACCCAGACCTACCAGCTCTCCTTCGTCCGGCTCGACTTCGGTGCGGGTGCGGTCGTGGGCAACATCCTCATCCTGGTCTCCGCCGTCTTCGCAGTCCTCTATCTGCGGGCCAACCGGACCGACTTCGGCACCGAGGGGAAGTGACCGTCCCGATGTCCACCACCACACCGCCCCGGGCCCGCCGCCGCGGCATCGGCTCCGCCGTTGTCGCGGTCGCCGTCCTGGCCGTGATGCTCTTCCCGCTGTACTGGATGCTCAACACCGCCCTGCAGCCGGGCACCGGGCTGGCCTCGCTGGACCCGTTCCCGGTCCACCCCGGCTTCGGCAACTTCAGCCGGGCGCTCTCCTCCCAGGGCGGCAATCTGCTGACCTCGCTGGGGATCGCGCTGGGTGCCGTCGCCATCTGCCTGGTGCTGGCCGCGCCGGCCGCGTACGGGCTGGCGCAGCTGCGGATCAGGGGCGCCCGCTCCATCGTCTTCGGCACCCTGATCACCCAGATGGTGCCGGGGATCGTGGTCGCCAACGCGCTCTACAACGCCTATGTGGACCTGCACCTGGTCAACTCCTACCTGGGTCTGATGCTGGCCGACGCCTCGCTGGGCGTCCCCTTCTCGATCGTGCTGCTGAGGGCGTTCATGGTGTCCATCCCGGGCGAGGTGGTGGAGGCGGCGATGGTCGACGGCGCCGGCCGGTTCCGGGCGTTCGTCCGGATCGTGCTGCCGATGAGCCGCAATGCGCTGATCACCGCGGGCCTGTTCACCTTCCTCTTCGCCTGGAGCGACTTCATGTTCGCTCTCACCCTCAACACCACCGACGACGTCCGCCCGGTGACCCTGGGCATCTACCAGTACCTGGGTGCCCATGTGGGCGACTGGGGCGCCGTGATGGCCGTCGCGGTGCTGTCCTCGATCCCGGCCGCCGCGCTGCTGCTGCTCGCGCAGAAGTACGTGGCCGCCGGTGTGACCGGAGGTTCCATCAAGTGACCGGCCCGTCCGCCCCGACCCTCCCGCCGGGCAGCCGCTCGGGCTCCGCCGGGGCGGCGTCCCACGTCGTCCATGTGGGCAGCCCCAGGGACCGCCGCCGCTGGTCCGCCGCCCGCACGGCCACGCAATCCTGACGTTCCATCAGCAGTCTCCCCATCCCCCCACGAGCAGGCAGGGTTCGCACCATGAAGTTCACCGACGGCTTCTGGCTGATGCGCGAGGGCGTCCGCGCCTCGTACGCCACCGAGGCCAGGGACGCGGTGCTGGAGGACGACCGGATCCTCCTGCACGCCGCGGTACGCAAGGTCAACCGGCGGGGTGACACCCTCAACACCCCGCTGATCACCGTGGAGTGCTGGTCCCCCGCCGAGGGCGTGATCGGGGTGCGCAGCATCCACCACGCCGGCGGACGGAAGCCCGGCCCGGAGTTCGAGGTCCGCACCGACCCCTCCCGCAAGGTGCGCACCGTGCGCACCGGTGCGGTGGTGGAGCTGATCAGCGGGCCCCTCACACTGCGGGTGGACACCGCGGGACCGTGGAAGCTGGAGTTCCGCGAGACCGCCACCGGCCGCGCCGTCACCACGGCCGGCGCCCGGGGGATCGGCTTCGCACTGGACGCGGACGGCTCCCACCACATGGTCTCCCGGCTGTCGCTGGGCGTGGGCGAGCTGGTGTACGGGCTCGGCGAGCGGTTCACCCCCTTCGTCAAGAACGGCCAGACGGTCGACATCTGGCAGGCGGACGGCGGCACCAGCAGCGAGCAGGCCTACAAGAACGTGCCGTTCCACCTCTCCAACCGGGGGTACGGCGTCTTCGTCAACCACCCCGGGAAGGTCTCCTACGAGATCGCCTCGGAGTCGGTGGGCGAGGTGCAGTTCAGCGTCGAGGACCAGGAGCTTGAGTACTTCGTGGTCCACGGCCCCACCCCCAAGGAGGTGCTGCGCCGCTACACCGGCCTGACCGGCCGCCCCGCGCTGCCGCCCGCCTGGTCCTTCGGGCTGTGGCTGACCACCTCCTTCACCACCTCCTACGACGAGGAGACGGTCAACTCCTTCATCCAGGGCATGGCCGACCGGGACATCCCGCTCAGCGTCTTCCACTTCGACTGCTTCTGGATGCGCGAGTACCAGTGGTGCGACTTCACCTGGGACCCGGCGGTCTTCCCCGACCCCGAGGGGATGCTGCGCCGCCTCAAGGAGCGCGGACTGCGCATCTCGCTCTGGATCAACCCCTACATCGCCCAGAAGTCACCGCTCTTCGCCGAGGCCGCCGCCGCCGGCCACCTGGTGCGCCGGGCCGACGGCTCGGTGTGGCAGTGGGACCTGTGGCAGCCCGGCATGGCGCTGGTGGACTTCACCAGCCCGGCGGCCAGGGAGTGGTTCGCGGGCAAGCTGCGGCCGCTGCTTGAGACGGGCGCGGACTGCTTCAAGACCGACTTCGGGGAGCGCATCCCCACCGATGTGGTGTGGCATGACGGCTCCGACCCGCAGCGGATGCGCAACTACTACACCCAGCTCTACAACCAGACCGTCTTCGACCTGCTGAAGGAGGTCCGCGGGGAGGGCGAGGCGGTGCTGTTCGCCCGCTCGGCGACGGCCGGTGGGCAGCAGTTCCCGGTGCACTGGGGCGGCGACTGCGACGCCACCTTCTCCTCGATGGCGGAGTCGCTGCGCGGCGGACTGTCGCTGGGCGCCTCCGGGTTCGGCTTCTGGAGCCATGACATCGGCGGCTTCGAGGGCACCCCGTCGGACGCCCTCTTCAAGCGCTGGCTGGCCTTCGGCCTGCTCTCCTCGCACAGCAGGCTGCACGGCTCCACCTCCTACCGGGTGCCGTGGCAGTTCGGCGAGGAGGCGGTCGCGGTCGCCCGCGACTTCGCCCGGCTGAAGAACCGTCTGATGCCCTATCTCTACGCCGCCGCGGTGGAGGCCTCCCGCACCGGCGTGCCCGTGATGCGGCCGATGGTGGTGGAGTTCCCGGACGACCCGGGCTGCGCCACCCTCGACCGGCAGTACATGCTCGGCCCGGACCTGCTGGTCGCCCCGGTCCTCTCGGAGGACGACGAGGTGGAGTACTACGTCCCGGCCGGGACCTGGACCCATCTGCTGACCGGTGAGACCGTCAGCGGCCCCGGCTGGCGGCGGGAACGGTACGGCTTCGACAGCCTGCCGCTGCTGGTCCGCCCGGGCGCGGTGCTGCCGCTGGGCGCCCATGAGGACCGTCCCGACTACGACTGGGCCGACGGCGTCACCCTGCGGGTGCATCCGCAGACCCTGGCGGACGGATCCGCGACCGCGGTGTCGATCCCCGGCCCGGGCGGCGGCACCGCGGCCGTCCTCACCGTCCGGCGCGAGGGCGAACTGCTCCGGGTGACCGCCGAGGGCGACCCGGCTCCCGGGCCGTGGGCCGTGCTGCTGACCGGTGTGCAGGACGCGGAGCCGGTCGGTGGCGGCCGGGTGGAGCGCACCGGGCTGGGGACGCTGGTACGGGCCGACGCCGGAGCTCGCGAACTCGTCGTGCGGGCCCGCTGACCCTCCCTGCCGTACGACCCGGGGGCGGCGNNCGCTGACGGCCGCACCGGCGGAGGGCGCCGGGGCGGAAGGCGGTCCCGGTTTTCTCACCATTCGATACCGAAGCGGTGATGAGCTGGGGGAATGCTCGCCCGGCAGCGGGGTCGCCGGTACGATCCCGGTCACGTCGTCAGGAGCGGAACTGCGGCGGCGCGGGCGGAAGCGGCGGAAAGGGCGGGCCTGGTGGACCGGTTCACCGGAGGGGACTCCTCGCTGCTGCGCCGGATCAACTCCGCGGTGACGCTGCGCGCCCTGCGCGACGGCCGGGAACTCACCCTCACCCGGCTGGTCGGCGACACCGGTCTGTCCCGGCCGACCGTCGAAGGGGTCATCGAGGGGCTGGTGGAGTCCGGGCTGGTGGCCGAGGTCGACCACAGCCAGGACAGCGCACGGCAGCGGGGCCGCCCGGCCCGCTGGTTCCGCTTCCGCTCGGAGGCCGGCCATGTCCTCGGCGTGGAGATCGGCGTCCACTCGGTGCGGGCGGTGCTGGCGGATCTGACGGGCCGTGTCACCGCCTCCTGCGCCCGGCCCGTCGACGAGGCGCTGGAGGCCGACGACCGGCTGGGCGCGGCCCGTACGCTGGTGGCCGAGCTGCTGCGCCGCGCCGGGGTCTCCAGGGACAGCCTCTGGGCGGTGGGGATCGGCACCCCGGGCATCGTGGACGGCGAGGGCACCGTACGGCTGGGAACCGCCATGCCGGGCTGGACCGGGCTGGAGCTGGGCTCCCGGCTGCGGCGCTCCTTCCGTTGCCCCGTCCTGGTGGAGAACGACGCCAACCTCGCCGCCATCGCCGAGCACTGGCAGGGCGCCGCCGCCGGGATGGGCGACGTGGTGTTCGTCCTGGCCGGGCTGAGCCCCGGTGCGGGGTCGCTGATCAACGGCCGGCTGCACCGCGGCTTCGGCGGTGCGGCCGGGGAGATCGGGGCGCTGCATCTGCTGGGCCGGGAGGCCACCCCCGAGCGGCTGCTGTCCACCACCGGCAAGCCGCTGAACCCGCTGGACGAGGCGGCCGTGGCCCGGGTGCTGCGCCTGGCGCGGGAGGGCGACGAGGTGGCCCGGGGCGCGATGGACCGCTTTCTGCAGCGGCTGGTGCACGATGTGGCCGCTCTGGTGCTGGCCATCGACCCGGAGATCGTGGTGGTCGGCGGTTGGGCGGCGGGACTCGACGGGGTGCTGGAGCCGCTGCGGGAGCAGCTGGGCCGGTTCTGCCTGCGGGCGCCGGAGGTGGCCCTGTCGGCCCTCGGCGAGGACGTCATCGCGCTGGGCGCGCTGCGGGTGGCGCTGGACCAGGTGGAGGAGCAGCTGTTCGCTGTGGAGCAGGCACCGGCGGGGCCCGGACGTCCCTCAGGACTCTCTTGACTACCGGAGAAAACGGAGCAAACTGGTAGATACCCAGAACACCAGAGAGAGCCGCACCACCGTCGAAGACGTTCGGCGATGAGTGACCCCCGTCTAAGCTCTGGACAGGCCCCCGGAAGAACGCCAGGACATCAAAGTTTTCAGCGACGACTGAAGGCATACGGTGTTGAGGCGCAACACCGGGGGCTGCCTTGTGTCCCGGCCCGGGTCGGCTCCCGGCCCCCTGTCCGCAGCCCCTCCTCCGCGCGCTCTCCGCAGTCGGCGTCGGCCTCCCCGCGTGCCACGCGCGATGCGCCCCGCCGGGCCGCGGGCCCCGGCCGCCCGTCAGTGGTCCAGGCGGACGACGGTCACCGTGTCCCTGGTGAAGACCACCTGGTACAGGTGCCCCGGATGCCCCGCGCTCGCCTGGTCGGCGACCTCCTGCGAGGGCCGGCCGTCCTCGGTGACGATGTACTGCGGCGGCCCGGACCGGATCATGCCGGGCCAGAAGGCACGGGTACGGCAGGCGATGTGCGCCAGCACCGCACCCCCGCCCTCCACGGTCACCCCGCTGGGGATGATGCCGAGGCCCTGCCGCAGCGCCGCGGCATGGGGGCCGCCGTCGTAGGTGGCGGGATCGACCAGGTCGGCGAGGGGCAGCGGAGCGGCGGCGGTCGCGGCCGCGGCGACGGCCACGACCGCGGTGACCGCGTTCCGGCTCCAGGTGCGCAGCCAGGCGCGGGGGGAGTCGTCGGCCCGCCTGAGGCCGTCGATCAGGGCGATGAAGACGATCGCCATGACGGTGGCGTCGTAGTGCCAGTCCCGGCCCCAGTAGGCGTTGTTGTCCGAGGTGAACCGCCAGGCGAGGGTGGGGAGGGCCAGTGCCGCGATCGGTGAGCGCAGGGCGACGAACGCGGTGGCGCCCGCGATCCATCCCAGGGTGGTCCACACCAGGTGCCGGGTCACCAGCGACCGGGCCAGGACCCGCCAGTCCTGCGGCCGGCCGTTGTGGCCGGGGAGTTTGGACCAGTAGTCGAAGTGCCCGGCCGGGTTGAAGTGCGGTATCCACCACCAGATCGCGGCCGCCGTCCAGGCCACGCCGATGACGACGAGGGCGGGGCCGAGGCGCCATCGGCGGTTCACCAGCAGCAGTACCCCCACGACGGCCACCGTCAGGCCGAGGTCCTCCTTGACCAGGAGCAGGGGCAGCGACCACCAGAACGCGCGGGTCCAGCGACGCAGCAGCAGCTGCCGTCCGACGACCACCA
Organism: Peterkaempfera griseoplana; assembly: GCF_001418575.1. Taxonomy (GTDB): domain Bacteria; phylum Actinomycetota; class Actinomycetes; order Streptomycetales; family Streptomycetaceae; genus Peterkaempfera; species Peterkaempfera griseoplana. The sequence goes on along the minus strand of NZ_LIQR01000458.1, from coordinate 2,995 downwards.
GCAGCGGCACCGCGAAGGCTATCTCGTGGAACTCGAAGTTGAGCGCCCGCTGCAGACCCCAGGAGAGGCCGTACGCCACGCCGATCAGCAGTCCCCGGGTGCGGCCCAGGATCTCCTCCGCCGTCTTCGACAGCACACCCACGGAGCCGGCGAACAGAGCGGCCTGCAGCACCAGCAGCATCACGGCGGATGGCCACAGCCGCCACAGCGGCCCGGTGAGGGCGAGGATCGGCGACCAGTGGTCGCCCAGCGCCCTGAAGCCCTCGCCCTTGATGTCGACCACCGGTATGTGGCCGGACGCCCAGCCGCGGGCGGTCTGGACGAATATCCCCAGGTCCCAGCTGGGATCGGCATACCGCCGGTAACGGGCGAGGGCGAGCACGGTGTAGACGGCCATGAACCCGACCGCCAGCGCGAGGTGCGGCAGCTGTCCGCGCAGCGCCGCCCAGCGGCGGCCCTCCCCGTCCTGCGCTGCCGTCGGCCTGTCCTCCCATGCGGGCAGCGTGGGCTGGGTCTCGGTGTCGGTCACGGCGGTCCCCCGGAGTGGTCTCATCGGTGTTCACGGCAGCGCGGGCGAACGACGGCAGTCCAGCAGTGGGCGCGGCGCACGGCGGGGCAGCGCCCCGTGCGTCCGCGACCCTCGCAGACGGCGGGGCAGCGCCCCGTGCCTCCGCGACCCTCGCACCACGCAATCAGCCGCGGCTCGGTCCAGCGGCGACGCCCCGGGGCCGGGGCATGCTGTCCGGCCCCTGCGCCGCGTCAACGACGGCGGCGACAGTCACCGCTGCATATCCTGCTGGACATCGGCATGAACACGCCAGTGGTCGGAGTGGGCGGCCTTGTGCTCAGCAGGGCCATGGGCCGCCCGGCCGAGGGCCTCCGGCGCGGTCCGGCGCCAGGGGCCGGCGCGCCGCAGCGGCTCGTTCCCCACCAGGGCCCGCCGCGGGTCCCTGGGACGGCAGCGGAGGTCGGTGCCGGCCCTGGCTGGGTGCCGGCCTCTGCCGCCGCCTGGTCCTTGCGGCCCTGCCGCGGGCGCACAGTCCGGCGCAGCCGGCCCGCAGACCGTGAGCGCGGTCGTGGCGTGCCCACGCCCCGCCCCTCGATCCTGGGCGGCAAGCCGTGCCACCGGACGGGCGGCACCCAGCCCCGGGGCAGCAGCAGCACAGCACCCGCGGCACAAGGGCCGGGCCCCGACCGGGAAGCGGCCGGGGCCCGTAAGGCTGGCGGGGTCGGTGTCAGGAAGCGGTACGGACCTCGGCGACCTCGACCAGGCCGGTCTCCCCGAAGGTCAGCCGGCAGGTGTCGGCACGGTAGGTGGAGACGGCCAGCGCGACGATCCGCCCGTCACCGTCCGCGTACGGGGTGGTCACGACCAGCACGGGGCTGCCCGGCGGACGCTCCAGCAGCCGGGCCTCCTCGGCCTCGGCGACCCCCAGCTCCACCGCCCGGGACTCCCCGTTGAGCTCCAGGCGCTGCAACTGGCGCAGCACCGAGCGGCCCCGGTCGGTCTCGGCGGCGAAGCCCGGCAGGTGCGGTACGGCGGAGTCCGGCACATACAGCGCCTCGGTGCCCACGACCTGTCCTGCCGTCACCCGCACCCGGCGCACGGTGTGCACGCTCTCATCGGCCGGGATGCCCAGGGTCTCGGCGAGTCGGGCGGCGGGCGGCGCGGTGGTGCAGTCCACGATCCGCCAGGCCGCGTCGCGCGCGGTGCCGGGCCAGCCCTCCTCGGTGGGGTTCACCGGGACCGCGGTACGGGGAGCCGCCACCAGCGTGCCGATGCCGCGGCGGCGCACCAGCCGGCCCTCCAGTTCGAGCTGGTCCAGCGCCTGGCGGAGGGTGGCACGGGCGACCCCGAACCGGGCCGCGAGCTCCCGCTCGTTGGGGATGACCTCGCCGGTGGAGAACTCACCGTCGATGGTCCGCACCAGCACGGTGCGCAGGTGCCAGTACTTCGGCTCCGGCGCAGCCTCACGCTCCGTGGTCCCCACCATGTCCTCCACCGTGTGGACGGCCGCCCCCGGCCGGTTTTATGAGTGCTTCTTTATTAAAGGTCTTTGCAGTAAGGGACACTAGGGCTCCGCCGCTGAGCTGGTCAAGACCAATGTCGCGCAATCCCGCACCGCGTCGCATCGCGCCGCCCGCGCGCAGCCGGGGGCGCGGGGCCGCGGAACGGGCGCGGCGGAACCCTCAGGCCGCAGGCCGGACACAGCGCGGGGCCGCCGGCAGACCGCAGGCGGCCGACGAGGGGCCGGACCTGGTACGACGAGCGCCGCGGCGTCCCCTGGAGGGGCCCCGTGTCGGCTGTCACCGCGATCCGGCGACGGGCAGGGTGCATACCGGCGCATCGGCCGGGTACCCGAGCCGTTCGGACCCCGCAACCCAGGGAGGACATCACCATGACCGACACCCCCGCCTCGGACGGCCGCCCGTCGAGCGAGGCCGCACTGCACGAGATCGCCCAGGGCGGCGACCGGCAGGCCGCGATGACGACGCTGGCACAGAGCGAAGTGCTGCTCCCCGTCGCCGACGAGACCGCCGAGGCCGATCCGCAGGTGGTTCAGCTGCCCGTGTACGAGCAGCAGGACGGCACCCGGCTGGTTCCCGTCTTCACCTCGGAGACCCGGCTGGCCGCGGCGATGCCGGACGTCCACCAGTACCGCAATGTGCCGATGTCGGCGCTGGGCGGCGGCTGGCCCTCCGACGACCTGTGGCTGGCCGTCGACCCGGGCTCACCCGACGCGCTGAACCTTCCGGCGGACGGCGTCAAGTCCCTGCCTGCCCTCGCCGGCGCCTGAGCCGGAGACCGCGGACACCTGGTGGGCGGGGGTTGCTCCTTTCGGGGAGCGGCCCTCGCCCGCTCACGCTTGCGGTCGCCGGGGGAGGACCTCCCCGTGCGGGCGGCCTTTCCGGCGCTTGTGCCGCGCCGGAGTACCACGACACCCCGCGGACCGGAGACGGGCGGTGGTCGGCCGGACCCACCGCCCGTCTCCGG
>NZ_LIQR01000457.1 GCF_001418575.1 Peterkaempfera griseoplana | reverse complement strand
GGTGGGTGTCGGCGTGGGGCTGCCGGTGGCGCCGTCCAGGCCCCAGAAGTGCCCGATCCAGTAGGACGCACAGATGTTGACGTCCAGGATGTACGCCCCGGCCGTGCCGCACTGGGTGTCCCCGCTGCCCGGGTCCACCGGCTGCCCGTGGCCCATCCCGGTGATGGTGTACGTCTCCACCCGGGCGCTGCCGGCGGCGTCCGCGTACACCCGGTGCGGATATCCGGCCACGGTGTCGCTGACGTCCGCCGTCTGGTCGACGCCGTCGGCGTCGGTCCACTGCTGCATCAGCTCGCCCAGGTTGCTGGACTTCACCGTGTAGTCGGAGTCGCCCTGCCAGAGCGACACCACGGGCCGCGGGCCGGTCCAGGACGGGTCGGCGGCACGCACCAGGTCACCCCACTGCTGCGGGGTCAGGTCCTTGCCGGTGGTCATGCAGTCCACCGAGGCCTCGGTCACCGTGGTGGCGCAGTGGTACGGCAGGCCCGCCACCACACCGCCGCCCGCGAAGACGTCGGGGTAGTCGGCCAGCAGTGCGGCCGTCATCGCCCCGCCCGCGGAGAGCCCGGTGACATAGACCCGGGAGACGTCGCTGCCGTAGTCGGCCTTCGTCCGGTCGACCATCTGGCGCACCGACAGGGCCTCACCCTGGTCGCGGGAGAAGTCCCCGGCCTGGAACCAGTTGAAGCAGGAGCTGGAGTTGTTGGCCGACTGCTGCTGCGGCAGCACCAGGGCGAAGCCCCAGCGGTCGGCCCACTTGGTCCAGCCGGTCTCGTCGTCGTAGGCGGCGGCCGACTGGGTGCAGCCGTGCAGCGCCACCACCAGCGGCCGCCCGGCGGGCAGGCCGTCCGGGACATAGCGGTACATCTGGAGGTTGCCCGGGTTGGACCCGAAGCCGGTGACCTGCACCAGCGACGCGGCGTGGGCGGCGGTGGCACCGCCGGGGCCGAGGCCCAGTACGGCGGCCACCACGGCCAGTACGGCGCAGACGGCGGCGGCGGCGGAACGGATCGTTGTGCGGTGGTGGGTTGCTCTCACGGCGGCTCCCTGCTCGGCATCCGGCCGACGCCACTGCTCCCCGCCCCTGGCGTCCCCGCGACGGTAGGGGCGGCGGGGAGCGCGCCGGCACGGTACGGCGGGCCACAGCAGGGGGTGCTTGATGTGCGCCCGTCACATTGCCGCTACGGTCCGCCACGTGGACGGGTCCGCGCCCGGAGGAGGCCCCGGTGCGAGGATGACGGCGGAACCGCACGGAAGACGACGAGGTGAGCCGCCCATGACCCAGAGAGTCGCCGTCCTCGGCGCCGGCAAGATCGGCGAGGCGCTGGTCTCCGGACTGCTGCGGGCCGGCAAGGCCCCGGCCGACGTCCTGGTCACCGCCCGCCGCCCGGAGCGGGCCGCGGAGCTGCGCGAGCGCCACGGCGTGGAGGCCGTCTCCAACGAGGAGGCCGCCAAGGCCGCCGACACGCTCATCCTCACCGCCAAGCCGCAGGACATGGGCGCGATGCTGGACGAGCTGGCCCCGCATGTGCCCGCCGACCGGCTGGTGGTCTCCGGCGCGGCGGGCATCCCCACCGCCTGGTACGAGGAGCGGCTGGCGCCCGGCACCCCCGTGGTGCGGGTGATGACCAACACCCCGGTGCTGGTCGACGAGGCGATGAGCGTCATCTCGGCGGGCGCCCACGCCACCGAGGAGCATCTGCGGCGCACCGAGGAGATCTTCCGGCCGGTCGGCCGGACCGTCCGCGTCCCCGAGACCCAGCAGGACGCCGCCACCGCGCTCTCCGGATCCGGCCCCGCCTACTTCTACCTGCTGGTGGAGGCGATGACCGACGCCGGCATCCTGCTCGGCCTGCCGCGCGCCGTCGCCCATGAGCTGATCGTGCAGTCGGCGGTCGGCGCCTCCGTGATGCTGCGGGACTCCGGGGAGCACCCGGTGAAGCTGAGGGAGGCCGTCACCTCCCCGGCCGGCACCACCATCGCCGCCATCCGGGAGCTGGAGAACCACGGTGTGCGCGCCGCCTTCCTGGCCGCCCTGGAGGCCGCCAGGGACCGCTCGCGGGAGCTGGCCGGCGGCGGCAAGTAACGTGTCCTGGTGCGCTACGACCTGGTGATCCTGGACAACGACGGGGTGCTCTGCGACAGCGAGCCCATCTCCAACCGGGTGCTGGCCGAGTACCTCACCGAGCTCGGCCACCCCACCACCTTCGACGACTCGGTGCGTGACTTCCTGGGCACCGCCGCGCACCACATCCACGACGTCATCCTGGCCCGCACCGGCAAGCTCCTCCCCGACGGCTTCGACGACCTCTTCCACGCCCGGGTCTTCGCCGCCTTCGAGGCCGAGCTGACCGCGGTGGCCGGAGCCGAGGCGATGCTGAAGGCGCTGGCCGCCACCGGCACCCGCTACTGCCTGGCGTCCTCGGCCCACCACTCCTGGATCCGTACCGCGCTGGACCGGGCCGGCCTGCGGGACCGGCTGCCGGAGGCGGCGATCTTCAGCGCCCAGGACGTGGGCCGCGGCAAGCCCGCCCCCGACCTCTTTCTGCACGCCGCCCGGGTGATGGGCGTGCCGCCGGAGCGCTGCGCGGTGGTGGAGGACAGCCCCAACGGGGTGCTGGCGGCCCGCGCCGCCGGTATGGACGTGTACGGCTACGCGGCCCTGACCCCCGCCGGACGGCTCACCGCGGCGGGCCCGACGGCGCTCTTCACCGACATGGCCGACCTCCTCGCCCTGCTGGGCCTGGACGGCCCCGGCGCAGCGCGCTGACCGGCAGCCCTCCCGGGGCGTGCGCGCCCCGCGCCGGGAGGGTCACCCGCCGACGGTGAAGCGGCGGCCGCGCAGGAGGGGGCCCCGCAGTTCGGCGAGCCGGACCGGCAGCGCCGTGCCGGAACCGGGGGAGGCGGTGGACGTACGGGTCTCGGCGCGCAGCTGCAGCAGCGGCTCGCCCCCGGTGTCGCCCGAGTTGCCCACCGCGGCGAGCATGGTGCCGGTGGTGACCCTGGCGCCCGCCTGGACCCGGACGCTGCCAAGCTGCAGGTGCGCCAGCACGACCAGGGCCTCGCCGGTGTCGATCGCGATGTGGTTGCCCAGCGGACGGCCGGGGTCGACGGCGCCGGGCTCGTTGTCCGGCAGGCCGTCCACGGCCACCGCCACGGTGCCGTCGCAGGGGCTGCGCACCGGGTGCCCGTACGCCGCATAGGTGTCGTTGGCGGCCGGCATCAGCCCCAGCGCCCGGCGGCCCCGCCAGGACAGGCCGCTGCCGAGGACGGTGAGGTCGCAGGCCTGCCGGGCGGCCCGGCCGTAGACGTCGACCGCATGCCGGTTGAGGACCGGGCCGCCGGCCTGGACCAGCTGGAAGGTGCCTCCGCGCAGCGGTGACGCCAGCACCAGCGGCAGGTCCCGGGGGTCGGAGCGGGGGCGGCTGCGCAGGGCGGTCCAGCCGGCCGCGGCCAGGACGGCCAGCGACGGCAGCAGGGTGAGCGGGGAGTGCAGGTTCCAGGGCAGCTGGCGGAAGGGGACGCGCAGCCCCGCGGCCAGGGTGCCGGCCACCGCGGCGGAGGGCAGCAGCCGGGCGTAGGGCGGCAGCGCGTGCCAGGGGCCGAGGCGCAGGACGCACCAGGAGGCGGCGAGCGCGGCGGCCAGCAGCAGCAGCCAGCCGGTGGCGGTGACCGCGGTGAACGCCAGGGTGAGCTGGAGCAGCATCCAGCAGGCCGTGGCGGCGGTGGCCAGGGTGTAGCGCTGGGCGGTGGCCAGCCTGGACCGTGCCGCGGTGGTGCGGGTGGGCGGGGCGGCCGGGGAGGCGGTCGGTGCCGGAATCGGTGCCGGTGCCGGTGCCGGTTCGGCGCCGGGGGCCGGCGGGTCCACGGCGGTCCGGCCCCTGGGCCGGGCCCGCTCG
>NZ_LIQR01000456.1:6975-7131 GCF_001418575.1 Peterkaempfera griseoplana | reverse complement strand
GCTTGGGGCTGGTCTCCACGGCGGGCCGTACGGGGGTGGCGTACTGGCGCTGGAACTTCTCCTCGGTGCCCGCGGGGTGGTCGGACCAGTCCAGTACCTGGACGGTGCCCAGTACCGCGTCCCAGCCCTGTTCGGCGTAGGCGAGCTGCCGGGCGA
>NZ_LIQR01000456.1:0-6915 GCF_001418575.1 Peterkaempfera griseoplana | reverse complement strand
GCGGGCGATGGCGGCGGTGCGGTCGCGGCAGGTGTCCGCGACCACCACCAGGCTCACCGGGACGCCACGCAGTCCCGGATGGCGGGCCGCGCGGCGCACTGCGGCGAGGCACCCGCCGAGCAGCCGCTCCTCGTCCCTGGCGGGGACCACGACGGCGATGGCGCGGATCATGAACGGACCTCCTGCGAGTACGGCGGCGAACCGGTGCGCGGACCGGGCGGGAGCAGCCGTGCAGCGGCCGCCGAGGGGTGGGTGCATGCTGAGTGGCCGGTCGGTCGCGCGGTGGGGGCACGGCGCCGAGGGGTCTCTCCGGCCACGGTGACACGGCGGGGGCCCTTGCCGCGCGGGGCGGTTCGCCCTGCGCGGCCGCCTTCACCCGACTGGGTGAGTCCTTGCCGGGCCGATCCGGAATGGTGCGCTCCGCTCCGTGTCCGCACCGTGGAACCGGGTAGTCGGTCAGTGGGTGGTCGCGGGCTGCGCGCGGCGCGGATCCGGACGCCCCGGCCCTGGACCACGACGCTGGAGGCGACGAGACCATGCGGCAGCACATCCCTAATCGCGACCGCGGCGCGGCAGGCGGCGCGGACGCCCCGCGCACCTCACCGCACGGCATGCCGCTGGAGGGCCCCGGCACCCCCGGGCGCCGCCGCAATGTGCAGGTGACGGACACCCAGCTGCCCGATCCGCACCTGACCTACGACATCACCGGCCGGCGCCGCAGCCGCCCCGGGCTGCCGACGCCCGGCGGGCGCAGCCTGTCGGACATCCGGATCTTCCTGGCGAGCGTCTTCGCGCCGCTGCTGCTGGTGGCCGCGGCGATCCTCGCCTTCATCGCCTCCCTCGCGAGCGGCGGCAGCCGGTCCGTCTATGTGGGGCTGGCCATCGCCTGCTTCGTGCTCTCGGTGGGGGCCGCACTGGACGTGGCCCAGTCGGTGTGGCGCCGCCACCGCAGGGAACAGCAGTCCTCCAAGTGAGCCGGTACGGCGCGCGGTGCCCCGGGCGGTGCGGCCCGGGGCACCCTGCCGTCCGATTAATTCGTTCGGGTGATGCGATCGCGGGGAATCCGCCACTCACTCGTACCGGGCCCTCCCGGGCGCTCACTCGAAAAAGTCAGAGTGTTTTTCGATCTCCTCCGGTCTGAGATTGCTTCAAGTCATTCAAGATTCGCCAACTGGCATGTGCCGGGTGGTCCTGTCCCTAGGGTCACCAGTGCTCGGACCGGTCCGCCGCACTTCCGTCGGCGGCCGGCCCCCTGCATTGCCGACCCGCCGGGCCGGCCCCTAGTCCGGCCGAGCCGGCGCACCAACCGGAGGACTCTCAGAACCATGACCAACATGGAAACGGCACTCAAGGAAGCGATGACCATCGAGGGGGCCGTCGGTGTCGCCCTGGTGGACTACAGCAGCGGCATGGCCCTGGGGACCCTGGGCAGCACCAAGGAGCTGGACCTCAACGTCGCCGCCGCGGGGAACACCGATGTGGTCCGGGCCAAGATGCGCACCATGGAGATGCTCAACCTCCACAACGAGACCATCGAGGACATCCTGATCACGCTCACCGGCCAGTACCACCTGATCCGGCCGCTGACGCACCGCAGCAGCAAGGGCATCTTCATCTATCTCGCGCTGGACCGGCACCGGGCCAATCTGGCGATGGCCCGGCACATCACACGGAAGCTCGAGGAGACCCTGGAGATCTGAGACGGTCCACTGCGGCAGTGCGGGCGGGGCCGCCACCGGGAGGATTCCGGTGGCGGCCCCGCCCGCACCCGGACCGGCCGCGGTCGCACACCACGGCTCAGCCCTTGCCGTTGCGCTGCCTCCAGTCGGCCTGGGCCTTGTTGAGCTTCTCCTCGAACTGGTCGCAGAAGTCCTTGGCGCTCACCTCGCCCAGCAGCAGCTTCTGGAAGACCGGCTCCGTCTCGCCCTTGCCGGCCGAGTTCCACTCCGGCAGGTAGTACGGCAGCTGCACGATCCTGGTGCCGGGGTCGTTCACGGCCTGCTGCGCCACCCGGGTGGGCCTGGAGTCCTTGATCCAGGCGTCGGCCGCCGCATCGGTGTTGGCCGGAATGGAGCCGGCCTTCTCGTCCCAGTAGCTGTTCTCGCTGTGCGAGGCGCGAACTCGATGAACTTCCAGGCCGCGTCCTTGTTCCTGCTGCTCTTGAAGAGGCCCATGCCGTCCACCGGGTTGGACACCGCGGTGCGCGGCGAGCCGGGTGCGGACGGCGGCAGCGGCACACCGTCGATCTTGTCCCTGCCCAGGGTGTCGATGTGGTTCTGGTACGACCCGCGACGTTCCTGGGGTCGTTGACCGTGGTCGTGTCGCCGTTCCAGAAGGTGTCCCCCCGACTGGGCGCTCCCGCCGGACCGCGCCGGGTCGGGTTCCGGCCGCTACGGTACGCCGGGAGGCGTCCCGGGTGAGGCACACCGCCCGCTCCCCTCCGCCCGTCCGCCTCGTCCGGTCCGGCGGCCACGGCTCCTGAGGCGTCACCCCACAGGCGGTCCTGCACCCGTCCACCCGCGCTCACCGGTGCCGCACCACGACGGCCCGCGACCGGTACCCGACGGGCACCCTCGCCGGCTGCGCTCCGCACGGTCCGGCCGGCCGTTCCCGCGCCGGGGGCGCGCGCCCCGGCGCGGATAGAGTGTCCCGGCGTCACCGCACCGCCCGGCGCAGACAAGCAGGGGAGAGCACCCGTAGTGACCGCGCCCGAGCAGCACCCCGCCCCGCGACCGTCGCTGCAGTCCGACTGCGGCAGCTGCTTCGCGCTGTGCTGCGTCGCCCTGCCCTTCGCCGCCTCCTCCGACTTCGCCGTGAACAAGGACGCCGGCCGTCCGTGCGGCAAGCTGCAGGCGGACTTCAGCTGCGGCATCCACTCCCGGCTGCGCGAGCGGGGCTTCTCCGGCTGCACGGTCTTCGACTGCTTCGGGGCGGGCCAGCAGGTCTCCCAGGTGACCTTCGGCGGCCGCGACTGGCGGCAGGCCCCCGGCACCGCTCCCCTGATGTTCGAGGTCTTCCCGGTGATGCGGCAGCTCCATGAACTGCTGTGGTACCTGGAGGAAGCACTTGCCCTGCCCGCGGCCCGCCCCCTCCACGCCGAGCTGAGCGCGGCCCTGGAGCGGACCGCGGCCCTCACCCGGGGCACCGCGGAGGAGGTCGCCGGCCTGGATGTGGCACCGCACCGCCGGGAGGTCGGCGATCTGCTGCTGCGGGCCAGCGAGTTGGCGCGGGCCGGTCTGGGCGGCCGCCACAGGAACCGGCGGGGCGCCGACCTCGCCGGAGCCCGGCTCAAAGGCGCGGACCTGGGGGGCGCCAATCTGCGCGGCGCCCTGCTGATAGGTGCCGACCTCCGGGGCGCCGACCTGCGCAGCGCCGATCTGACCGGTGCCGACCTGCGCGGCGCCGATCTCTCGGGAGCCGATCTCACCGGGGCGCTCTTCCTCACCCGCTCCCAGCTCGAATCGGCCAGGGGGGACGGCACCACCAGGGTGCCGGAGGCTCTGGGCCGTCCCGCGCACTGGTAGCGGGGCGCTCCGTCCCGCCTGGGCGCGGCAGAGTGCCCGGGCGGAGGCACCCGCCGAGCCCGGGGGCTCCTCCCCCACGTCGGGACCGCACCGGGCGGGGGCGACCGGGCGGTCGGACAGACCCGGCTCCGGTCCCCGTCCTGCTTCGCCACCCCCCGTACGCAGAAGCCCCGCTGCAGAGGCTGCGGAGACGCCTCGCCGTCGGGCGGCGACGACGGCCCGGCTGACGCGTCCATCGCTCCGCCCCCGGCCGCCCGCCGGGACAGGGCCGGAGAACCCCCAGCCGGGTACGACCGGCGTCCGGCGCGGCTCAGCGGTTGGCGACGGCCTGCTTGACCAGCGTCCGGCCGAAGTCCCACATCAGCCCGCTGCCCCGGTGGGCGTCGTCCATCACATCGGTGAAGGCGTCGACGAAGCGGTCCACGTCGCGCTCGGTGACGACCAGCGGCGGGATCAGCTTGATGACCTCCAGATGGTCTCCGGAGACCTGGGTGAGGATCCGGTGACGCTGCATCAGCGGCACCACCACCATCTGGGCGAAGAGCCCCTTGCGGGCCGCCTGCAGGGCCGCCCAGCCGGTGCGCAGCTTCAGCGAGCGCGGCTTGCCGAACTCGATGCCGATCATCAGTCCCCGGCCGCGGACGTCGGCCAGCAGCTCGTACTTGTCCACCAGCGCGGCCAGGCGCTCCCGGAAGAGGTCGCCGACGCGCCGGGCGTGGGCGACGATCTGCTGGTCCTCCATCACATGCAGGGTGGCCAGACCGGCCGCCATGGCCTGGGCGTTGGAGCCGAAGCTGGCGGAGTGGACCAGCACCCGGTCCATGGAGGAGTAGACCGCACGGAAGATCCACTCCTTGCCCAGGGTCGCCCCGACCGGGACATAGCCACCCGAGAGGGCCTTGGCGGCGCAGACCAGGTCCGGCTCCACCCCCTCCTCGTGCTGGTAGGCGAAGAAGTCACCGGTGCGGCCGATCCCGGTCTGCACCTCGTCGCAGATCAGCAGCGCCTTGTGCTTGTGCAGCAGTTCCTGGGCCGCCCTCAGCCACCCGGGAGGCGTCGCATGCACCCCCTTGCCCTGGATCGGCTCCACGATCAGCGCGGCGACGTCGCCGCGGCGCAGCTCGCGCTCCAGCGCAGCCAGGTCGCCCAGCGGCAGCGGGGTGTCCGGCAGCAGCGGGTCGAAGCCCTTGCGGAAGCCGGCCTCACCGTTGACCGAGAGCGAGCCCGTGGTCAGGCCGTGGAAGGCGTGGTCGCAGTAGAGGATGCGGCTCCGGCCGGTGGCGTAGCGGGCGAACTTCAGCGCCGTCTCGACCGCCTCGGTGCCGCTGTTGCCGAAGAAGACCCGGTCCAGGTGCGGGGTGTGGGAGAGCAGCTTCTCGGCGAACAGGCCCGGCAGCGGTGAGCAGTCGAAGCGGGTCAGGTCGGGCAGGTCCAGGTCCATCACCTGCTGCACCGCACGGCGCACCACGGGGTGGTGGCGGCCCAGCGCGAAGATGCCGAACCCGGCCAGCATGTCCAGGTACTCGTTGCCGTCGGCGTCGTAGAAGTACGGGCCCTCGGCCCGCTCGTAGAACTTGTCGAACCCGATGGTGTGCAGCATCCGCGGCAGCTGCGGGTTGAGATGCCGCTCCTGGAGTTCGTAGCGCTCCGCGCCGCGCCGGGCGAGCAGGTCTGCCAGGTCGAATCCGGCGTCCTCCCTGGACTCGGGGGTCCTGGGTGCGGAGACGGTGTCAGAGGCCACGGTGCGGGTCCCCTCCTCGGGTGCGGGCGGCTTCGGCGGTGCGGTTGCGGCGTACGGGGACCCGGCCGGCCGACGCGGCGGAGCCGCCCGAGCCGCCGCCGCGGACGGCGCCCGCGCGGACTGCGGGGCGCAGCCCCCGGACGAAGGCGGCGGTCTGTGCGGCGATGCCGGGGCCGGTGAGCCCGATCTCATTGAGGATCTCACCACGCCCGGCGTGCGCCAGGAACCGCTGGGGGATGCCGAGTTCACGGACCGGGATGTCCACGTCCGCGTCGCGCAGGGCCTGGGCGACGGCGGAGCCGACGCCGGAGGTGCGGCCGTTGTCCTCCACGGTGACCACCAGACGGTGGCCGGCGGCCAGGCGGGCGAGGGCGGGGTCGACCGGCTTGACCCAGCGGGGGTCCACCACGGTGGCGCTCAGGCCCTCCGCGGTGAGCAGGGCGGCGGCGTCCAGGCAGGGCTGCGCCATGGAGCCGACGGCGACCAGCAGGACGTCCGGCGGGTCGGCGGGGCTGCCGCCCGGCGGAGTGGTGCGCCGCAGGACGTCCAGCGTCCCGATGCGCTCCACGGCGGGGATGACCGGTCCCACCTCCGCCTTGGGGAAGCGGACCACGGTGGGTGCGTCGTCGACGTCCAGCGCCTCGCGGAGCTGGGCGCGCAGCTGGTCGGCGTCGCGCGGGGCGGCCAGCCGCAGGCCGGGGACGACCTGGAGGACGGACATGTCCCACATGCCGTTGTGGCTGGCGCCGTCGTTGCCGGTGACACCGGCCCGGTCCAGGACGAAGGTGACGCCCAGGCGGTGCAGGGCGACGTCCATCAGGACCTGGTCGAAGGCCCGGTTGAGGAAGGTGGCGTAGACGGCGACCACCGGGTGCAGCCCGCCGGTGGCGAGCCCGGCGGCGGAGACCGCGGCGTGCTGCTCGGCGATGCCGACGTCGAAGACCCGGTCCGGGTGGGCCTCGGCGAACTTCGCCAGGCCCACCGGCTGGAGCATGGCGGCGGTGATCGCCACCACGTCGGGCCGGTCGCGGCCCACGGCGGCCATCTCGTCGCCGAAGACCGAGGTCCAGGAGGTGCCCTTGGAGGGCGACAGCGGCAGGCAGGTGAACGGGTCCATGGCGCCCACCGCGTGGAAGTGGTCGGCGTCGTCCTTCTCGGCGGGGCCGTAGCCGCGGCCCTTCTCGGTGAGGCAGTGCACGATCACCGGGCCGCCGAAGCCGCGCGCCCGCTCCAGGGCGGACTCGACGGCCGCGGTGTCATGGCCGTCGATGGGGCCGATGTACTTCAGGCCGAGGTCCTCGAACATGCCCTGGGGGGCGAAGGAGTCCTTGAAGCCCTTCTTGGCGCCGTGCAGTGCCCCGAGCACCGGCCTGCCGACCACCGGGGTGCGCTGCAGGGCCTCCCGCCCCCAGGCGAGGAAGCGCTCGTAGCCCTGGGTGGTGCGCAGGGTCGCCAGGTGGTTGGCGAGGCCGCCGATGGTCCTGGCGTAGGAGCGCTCGTTGTCGTTGACCACGATCACCAGCGGACGGTCGTGGGCCTCGGCGATGTTGTTGAGCGCCTCCCAGGCCATGCCGCCGGTGAGCGCCCCGTCGCCGATCACGGCCACCACCCTGCGGTCGTGGTGACCGAGCAGCTGGTTGGCCTTGGCCA
>NZ_LIQR01000455.1 GCF_001418575.1 Peterkaempfera griseoplana | reverse complement strand
GGGGTGGGGGCGCGTCGCGCCGTACATCCGACTCCGGTGACGCACAGACCACTTGACACCTTTTCAGGAACTGCACACAACCTGCGGCAACGAAAGTAGCCGTGTTCAAGAGGTTGACGCGCGCGTCTCCGCCGGGCCAGCATTCGGTTGCACAGCAACACAGCCGCCACGCCATTGGGAGCGCTCCCATCTCGCTCCGGCCCCCGTGGTGTTCCCGCTCGCCCGGGCTGCTGCTCTCGGCAGTCCCTCCAGCGCGTGAGACCCACTCCGCGAGCCGTACGAGGAGCGCCTTCATGGCCATCAGCACTGTCCCCGCCCCGCGCCGCCGACGCGGTGCCCGCGCAACGGTCGCGGTGTTCGCCGCCGCAGCCGTGGCCGCAGCCGCAGCCGTCCTGGCACCGGGCAGCGCCCGCGCGGCGACCTCCGTGGGCGACGGCCCCTGGCACACCTCGGGTGGCCAGATCGTCGACGCGGCCGGCAACCCGGTGCGGATGACCGGCATCAACTGGTTCGGCTTGGAGACGGCCAACTACTCGCCGCACGGCCTGTGGACCCGCAACTACAAGGACATGCTGGACCAGGTGAAGGCCCTGGGCTACAACACCCTGCGGCTGCCCTACTCCAACCAGCTCTTCGACTCCGCCTCCAAGCCCGTCTCCATCGACTACGCCAAGAACCCCGACCTCCAGGGCCTGGACGGGCTCGGCGTGATGGACAAGATCATCGGTTATGCGGGGCAGATCGGCCTCCGGGTCTTCCTGGACCAGCACCGCCCCGACTCCGGCGCCCAGTCGCCGCTCTGGTACACCTCGGCCTACCCCGAGTCGCGCTGGATCAGCGACTGGGTGATGCTCGCCAAGCACTACAAGGGCAACAACACCGTCGTCGGCGCCGACCTGCACAACGAGCCCAACGGCACCGCCACCTGGGGCAGCGGGGACACCGCCACCGACTGGCGGCTCGCGGCCGAGAAGGGCGGCAACGCCATCCTCGCCGCCAACCCCGACTGGCTGATCATCGTCGAGGGCAACGAGTGCTACGGCCCGGGCGGCACCAGCGACAAGTACACCTCCGGCACCAGCTGCACCTGGTGGGGCGGCAACCTCCAGGGTGCGGCCACCGCCCCGGTCCGCCTGAACGTGCCCAACAAGCTGGTCTACTCGGCGCACGAGTACGCCACCTCGGTCTTCCACCAGTCCTGGTTCGACGACCCGGCGTTCCCCAGCAACCTCCCCGCGATCTGGGACAAGAACTGGGGCTACCTCAAGAAGCAGGGCACCGCGCCGGTCCTGGTGGGCGAGTTCGGCTCCACTCTGACCTCCACCCTGGACCAGCAGTGGCTGGCCAAGCTGATGGACTACATGGGCAAGGGCACCAGTGGCTTCGACTTCACCTACTGGTCGCTCAACCCCGACTCCGGTGACACCGGCGGCATCCTCAAGGACGACTGGACCACCGTCGACACCCTCAAGCAGGGCTACCTCCAGCCGTACCTGCTGCCCGTGACGGGCAGCGGCGGCACCGGCACCGGCACCACTCCCCCGACCAGCGCCCCGCCGACGCCCCCGGCGGCCGGCTCCTGCCACGTCACCTGGACGCCGAACGGCAGCTGGGCGGGCCACTTCGGGGCCGACATCACCATCAAGAACACCGGGACCACACCGCTCACGTCCTGGAAGCTGGTGTGGAACTTCGCCGAGGACCAGGCGGTGACCAACTTCTGGAACACCGCGCTGACCCAGTCCGGCAAGACGGTGACCGCCTCCAACGTGGACTACAACGGCGCCGTGCCGGTCGGCGGCACGGTCTCCTTCGGTGTCCAGGGCACGGTCGGCGGCAGCAACACCACTCCCTCCGGCTTCACCGTCAACGGCGGCGCCTGCTCCTGACGCCTCCGCACCAAGCTGCCTGAAGGCGGCGGACGTCCCCCTCGCCCCCGGGACTCCCCGCACCGGGCCGGCGGCCGTACCACCCTGCGGCCGCCGGCCCGGCCTCTGTGTTCTCCGGGGCCGGCCGCCGTGCGGGCGGCCGCCGCACCGGACGTACCCGTGCCGCCGACGGCGGGGAACCCTTCGAGGCGACGGGGTCCCACTGCCGGCACCGCGGAGAGCACCCGGGACGAGGTGGACTCGCCGGCCCCCGCTCAGAAGCGGGCCTGCGCACCGCGGACCGGCTCCGGCGCTCCCTGGTCAGAACTCCCCCGTCACGGCCGCCCCGGCCGAGGCCCGCACCGCGTCACGACAGCGGCGCGGCCCCAGGGGTCAGCGACGCACCAGCCGGTAGATCACGGTGTCGCCGGTGAGCCCGACCATCTGGTAGTGGGTGTCCAGCAGCCGCTCGATCCTCGGGAAGCGCAGCGGCGAGTAGGGCGACTTGGCCGAGTCGTCCACCACGATCTCCGGCAGATGGTGGCTGAGTTCCTGGTCGAAGGTCTTCCAGGCGTCCTGGACGCTGTACTTCTCGCCGATCTTCTGGTCGCCCTTGCCGCCGCTGTAGTTGGTGAGGAAGCCCGCGGTGAGATAGCGGGTGGCCGGGCGGCGGTCGGCAAGCCAGTACATCTCCGGGTGCATGCCCCAGACCAGCATGGTGTCCTTGGGCGTGGTCTGCTCCGCGACCGCCGTGGCGACCTTGGCGGAGCGGTCCAGCCGGTGGCCGGGCCAGGCGAGCGCCAGACACCAGAAGACGGTGGACGCCGCCACGCTGTAGACCAGCACCGGGCGCCAGCTCAGCGCGGAGGTGGCCACCGCACCCACACCGAGCAGGATCAGCGGCGGAATCAGCTGCAGATAGTAGTGGCCGAAGAAGTGGAAACCGGTGCAGACCGCGATCACCGCGGAGACCAGCCAGATCCACAGGTCGGCCGTGGAACCCTGCGAGGCGGCCCGCCGCTCGGGGAACTCCACCCCCGCGGCGGCCGCCCTGCGGCGAGCCCGCCGGCGGCGCAGCAGCGGCAGGGCCAGGCCGAAGGCGGCCGCACCGAGGATGGCGGCGTTGCCCAGCGCCCGGCCGATCATCAGCAGCAGGTCGCCGTCGAGCGAGGCGTAGTCGCCGCTGCCGGTGACCACCCAGAAGAGGAACCCCTTGGGCTTGGTCAGCATGGCCGCCACCAGGGCGATCGGCAGGGCGAAGCCGAAGAGCACCCTGCCCAGCGCGGCCGGCACGCTCAGCCCCCGGCGGCGGGCGTCCTGGAAGAGGATCCAGAGCACCGGCAGCAGCACCGCGCCGCCGGTCTGCTTGGTGAGGGCGCACACCGCGGTGGCGACACCGGCCGCCAGACCCCGGCGGCGCTCGGCGTACCAGAAGGCCGCCACCATGCTCGGCAGCATGAAGACCTCGAAGGTCGCCGCCTGGGTGTCGGACGGGGAGAGGCCGATCGAGACCAGCAGATAGAGCGCGCCCGCGGCGGCCCCCGCCCGTCCGCCCCAGCGCCCGCGGGCGATGGAGACCATCAGCAGCGCGGTCACCAGGTGCGCCCCGATGGCCAGCACCCTCAGCGGCCAGAGCGAGAGCGAGCCGAAGACCGCGAAGCAGGCCTCGTAGAGCCAGGGCAGCAGCGGCGGCTTGCGGTCCACGACGGTGTCGTAGAGCACCCCGCCGTCGGCGAGCATCCTGGCCTGGGTGGCCAGATAGCCCTCGTCCGGGCTCCAGACCGGGCGGACGAAGGAGGGGATGTGGGTCAGGGTGGCCAGCAGCGCCAGAGCCGGGACCAGCCGGGTCCAGTAGCCGGTGCGGATACGCGGCGGCAGCCGCTCGGTGAGCGCGGCGACACTGAGAAGGCGGGTCCGGTCCAGAGGCACGGTGGACAACCTACCGGGGAGCGCCGACGGCACGCGCCCCGGTTTCCCCGTGCGGGGAGCGACATCGGTCACGTCCGCGAGCCCGTTCCCTCGATCGGTTCGGCGGCTCCCGGGGTGCGGCCCAGCCGGCTGTGGGAGCGGCCGTAGCCGAAGTAGACCAGCAGGCCGACGGCCATCCAGATGCCGAACCGCCACCAGGTGGCCACCGGCAGATTGATCATCAGCCAGATGCAGGCCAGCACGGAGAGGATCGGGATCAGCGGCACCGCGGGGGTGCGGAAGGCCCGCGGCAGGTCGGGGCGGGTACGGCGGAGGATCACCACACCGATGGAGACGATCACAAAGGCGAAAAGGGTTCCGATGTTCACCAGCTCCGAGAGCTCCCGCAGCGGGATGACCCCGGCGACGCCGGCCACCACGACCCCCAGCAGCAGGGTGGACTTCCAGGGGGTGCCGAACCGGGGGTGCACCTCGGCGAAGGTCCGCGGAAGCAGGCCGTCCCGGCTCATGGCGAAGAACACCCGGCTCTGGCCCAGCAGAAGGATCATGGTGACCGAGGTGAGGCCGGCCACCGCCCCGACGCTGATCAGGTTGGCGTAGGCGGGCTGTCCCACGGACTTGAAGGCGTCGGCGAGCGGTGCGTCGGTGGAGAGCCTGGTGTAGTGCTGCATCCCGGTGACCACCACCGAGACCAGCATGTAGAGCACGGTGCAGATGACCAGTGAGCCGATGATGCCGCGCGGCAGGTCGCGCTGCGGGTTGCGGGTCTCCTCGGCCGCGGTGGCCACGATGTCGAACCCGATGTACGCGAAGAAGACCACCGCTGCGGCGCTGAAGATGCCCATCACGCCGAAGGTGGACGGGGTGAAGCCGAAGAGTGCCTGCACCAGCGGGGTCGCGCCGCCGGACGCACCCGCGGTGTGCTTGGCCGGCGGGATGAACGGGTGGTAGTTGGCGCCCTTGACGAAGAAGGCCCCGGCGATGATCACCAGCAGCACCACGGTCACCTTGACCGCCACGATCAGGGAGGTGACCCGCGCCGAGAGCTTCATCCCGGCCAGCAGCACCGCGGTCAGCAGCAGCACCAGCAGCGCGGCCGGCAGATTGAAGCCCCAGGAGCCGTCGGACCCCCCGCCGCCGATCGCGGCGGGCAGGGTCACCCCCGCGCTGCTCAGCAGCGACTGCACATATCCGGACCAGCCGACGGCCACCACCGCGGCACCCAGCGCCAGCTCCAGCACCAGGTCCCAGCCGATGATCCAGGCCGGGAGCTCCCCGATGGAGGCGTAGGAGAAGGTGTAGGCGGAGCCCGCCACCGGCACGGTGGAGGCGAACTCGGCGTAGCACAGCGCGGCCAGGGCGCAGACGATGCCCGCCGCGGCGAACGACAGGGCGACCGCCGGTCCCGCGTAGTCCTTGGCCGCGGTGCCGGTGAGGACGAAGATGCCGGTGCCGATGACCACCCCGACACCGAAGACCACCAGGTCCAACGCGGAGAGGGACTTGCGGAGGGCGTGCTCCGGCTCCTCGGTGTCGGCGATGGACTGCTCGACGGGCTTGGTGCGCAGCAGGCCGCCGGGCGGGACGCCACGGCCGGGGCCGCTGCCGGACGGTGTGGATGCTGTGGCCATGAAACGCCTCCCGAGGAAAGTTCGCCAGGTGCGGATACCCTGGCTCGGCGATTCCATGGCGCAGCCGTGGCCGCTTCACTCCCGCGCCGCCACCCGCCCTCGCCCGCACCGCCGTTCGGGCGCGCCGGCTTCGGGCGCGCGGCCTTCGGGGCCCTGACGCACAGGAGGCGGGGAGCCCGCCTCCGGCGCCGCCTGTGGGCGGACCGGTGGCACGGCTCCCCGCGCTCCGGGGTGGTGCACGGCCGGGCGGCGTCCCCGCCGCCCGGCGGATCCGGGGTGCTCCCCGGGAGGTCAGGCGTCGATGGGCTCGGTGTCCAGCCGGGCGACCAGCGCGGTGACCTGGCGGGCGATGTCCGGGGCGGTGAGGCCGATCTCGGCGAGGATCTCCTCGCGCTTGGCGTGGTCCAGGAACTGCGGGGGGATGCCGAAGTCGCGCAGCGGCACATCCACCGCGGCGTCCCGCAGTGCCTGCGAGACGGCGGCGCCCACACCGCCGACCCGTCCGTTGTCCTCGACGGTGACGACCACCCGGTGCTCCGCGGCGAGGCCGGGCAGGGCGGCGTCGACCGGCTTGACCCAGCGGGGGTCGACCACGGTGGCGGTGATGCCCTGCGCCGCGAGCAGGTCGGCGGTCTCCAGGCAGGTGGTGGCCATCGCGCCGACGGACACCAGCAGCACATCGGCCCGCAGCGGGCCGGGCAGGGCGTCGTCGAACGGCCCGGTGGCGACGACCGGTGAGGCGTCGCCGCGCAGCACGTCCATGGAGCCGATGCGCCCCACGGCGGGCACGGCGGGGCCGACGGTGCCCTTGGAGTAGCGGACCACGGTGGGTGCGTCGTCGACGGCGACGGCCTCGCGGAGCTGGGCGCGCAGCTGGTCGGCGTCGCGCGGGGCGGCCAGCCGCAGGCCGGGGACGACCTGGAGGATGGACATGTCCCACATGCCGTTGTGGCTGGCGCCGTCGTTGCCGGTGACACCGGCGCGGTCCAGGACGAAGGTGACGCCCAGGCGGTGCAGGGCCACGTCCATCAGGACCTGGTCGAAGGCCCGGTTGAGGAAGGTGGCGTAGACGGCGACCACCGGGTGCAGCCCGCCGGTGGCGAGGCCCGCCGCGGAGACCGCGGCGTGCTGCTCGGCGATGCCGACGTCGAAGACCCGCTCGGGGAAACGCTTGGCGAAGGGGGCGAGGCCCACCGGGTGCAGCATGGCGGCGGTGATCGCCACCACGTCGGGACGCTCCTGGCCGAGGGCGACCATCTCCTCGCCGAAGACCGAGGTCCAGTCCTTGCCGGCGGACTTCACCGGCAGACCGGTGTCGGGGTGGATGACGCCCACGCCGTGGAAGCGGTCCTCCTCGTTCTCCTCGGCGGGACGGTAGCCGCGGCCCTTCTCGGTGATGCAGTGCACGATCACCGGGCCGCCGAAGCCGCGGGCGCGGCCGAGCGCGGACTCCAGGGCGGCGATGTCATGGCCGTCGATGGGGCCGATGTACTTCAGGCCCAGGTCCTCGAACATGCCCTGGGGGGCGATGAAGTCCTTGAGCCCCTTCTTGGCGCCGTGCAGGGTCTCGAAGATCGGCTGGCCGACCACCGGGGTGCGCTGCAGCGCCTCCTTGCCCCAGGAGAGGAAGCGCTCGTAGCCCTTGGTGGTGCGCAGCGTCGCCAGATGGTTGGCGAGGCCGCCGATGGTGGGCGAGTACGAGCGCTCGTTGTCGTTGACCACGATCACCAGCGGCCGGTGGTGGGCCTCGGCGATGTTGTTGAGCGCCTCCCAGGCCATGCCGCCGGTGAGCGCGCCGTCGCCGATCACGGCGAC
This sequence comes from Peterkaempfera griseoplana, assembly GCF_001418575.1. Classification (GTDB taxonomy): domain Bacteria; phylum Actinomycetota; class Actinomycetes; order Streptomycetales; family Streptomycetaceae; genus Peterkaempfera; species Peterkaempfera griseoplana. The sequence goes on along the minus strand of NZ_LIQR01000455.1, from coordinate 44 downwards.
CACCGGCCGGTCGTGGTGGCCGTGCAGCTGGTTGGCCTTGGCCA